>CAZDNV010000191.1:0-2549 GCA_964506875.1 uncultured Candidatus Bathyarchaeia archaeon | reverse complement strand
CATTCTCCAGACGGCGTAGCATATCGGGCCTTTCGGCAGTGTCTGTGTAACGTTTCGGTGAAACTTTCGTGGTGTGCAGGTTTCTGGCCTATGAATGGTGTCATTATGAGCTTCTCGGGCTCATTAACCCTTCACTCCGCATCATCATTGATGGGAGCTGCATATATCTGATAGCTTCCAGTAGGAAGCCAAACTTACTATGAAGCAGATTTCGTGCATATAAGGGTTACGTTCCAAGCATCAAGCCTTCCAGATCACCAATTCTGAAAGGTACGCGCTTGGTTTACGATCGCGAGTAGGAGAAATCGGACAAAAAGGGCGTTCTCGGAAAAGAGCAGGTTGTGCCACAGCATTGTTGGCGTGAGATTCTGCCAGACAAGAGTTACGGAAAGATAAGGCAGATTGGCTATCAAAAATGGCTGAAAGACCAACAGGAAAGAATGAGGAGAGGCTTTGATAACATCTGCTTCCTTGAGGAGAAAGGAGCTTAGTTCATTCATCTCTTTTCGGTATTCTTGGTTCTCTCCATTCTTCTCCCAGAATGCTGCTAAGATAGGCATCTGTCCATTTTCCTCCGGCAAAGTCCGATTTACGGACAGCTTCATCATGCTTGAAGCTCGAGCTTTTTCTTCAGGATGACACACGAAGACATACGAGTGAGGAACACCCGAAGGCATTGCTTCAGCTTTGGTTTTGCAGACCAATCTGGCCTGCAATCTTTAGCCTGTCTTTCTCAGACTCTGCCTGTCCTGTTCTGTGCTCACGATTGTTAGGTCAATATCTGAATGCTCGTCAGCTCTTACAGAGCCTGAAAGATCCAAGCCTTTCACTCTTTGATCCTTAATGAGAATCCTGACAGCTTCTGAGATCAGTCTCATATGCCTTGACTGATCGACGAACCTTTTCAACATAGGCTCCCTCAATAAAGCAATCTAACTCGATCCTCACAAGTATGCTTTAAAGCTGCGACAGCAGAACCAGCGCGTTTCCAACTCGACATGGATGCGAATCGGAAAAACCAATCTTCTCATTTTCTATACGATTCAATTCTGGACTCCTATGGCTCCCTGAAACTGCTGTGAGGTATGTACTTAGAGGTCTGCAACGTGGAAAGTCTTTTATTTCCATAAGGACATATCCTTTAAAAAGTGGTTTAATGGCTAAATGTCCCAAGTGTAAAAAGGAAATCAGTACCCCTAAGAAGACCTGGAAGATGGCTGGTAGAAAAGACAAGAGCGGCAAGAGAACAGAACTCACGATTGGACTCTATCAGTGTTGTGGAAAAACCTTCAGATCAGTGTTAAACAAGAGAAAAATCTAAGCTTGGCAAAACACCACTCCCCCTGCCTTTTTTCTATTGTCGAACCCACCAGACATTCAAGAGTGTCCTCAGCAAGAAGACTCAGAAGGCAGCATAGACAGCTAAAGGTACGCATCTCAGTATGATTTCTTGCCTGGTGCAGCTAACGTATTCTTCCAAGCTTCGCTATGAAGTACCATCAACTATCTAGCGCAGTTTTCGCGCACGCTATCCTCTCACAAGTGGCAACAAGTAAAGACTGAATTCATTTCTTACTGCAAACAAATAGCGCGCACGCTAGTATCTCTTTGGGAGATTAACTAAACTTCTCAGATTCCACGACCCATATCCATTATCCTCTTTGTTTGCCTGCTGTATTCGTTGATGAGTTACAAGACGTAACTCGTCCTTTCTTTTGCTCTTTCCTGCCCCAGTCATCACCGATTCACAGAAATTCACAAACGGTTTTGATATCTTGCTTCTGTGCTCATATTTGATCATGCGTAACCCTCAAACCTACGAATACTGCCCGCTATTCTTTGATCTCAACTAGCTAATTCTCTTCAATGAAGTGAGCATTTTTGCATTTAGGGCACCTAAATGCAGTTTTTCCACAGGATTCACTTCGAAAGTCCGCGTTGATACAAGTCTCTGCCTGCCAGTATTCTGGCCACGCAAGATGGCCACTCCATAAAGCTATTTTCTTCTTAGGAGCACCATGTTGATGTTGTTTAGAGGCTTTGCTTTTTCAAGAGGCTTGTCGAGGTACCAAGTGCTTTCGGTTCCTTCCCACCATCCTAGGAACTCGAATTGCTTATCGAGTTCTACTAGTGCCCTGAATTCCTGTGGAAAGGTGAACTTCAAGTCCTCTATACGCTCGAACCTCATTTCTTTCCCATGGTCATTGACTTCAAGCACGATCTCTTCGGTGCATATCTGGTTGAGTATGTCCTTCCAATGAGTTTTGTAGGTGGTTTTCACTTTGATTCCATCTCTTTCCATGTCCCAGCTTTGCTCTACGCTTCTTATCCAATCGACAGTTTTATTCTGAATGAAGTACAGACCTCCTTTCTCCAGAGAGTACGCCAAAGAATCCAAGTGATCTAGAAATCCCTCGTTAGACTTGAACACTAGAGAACCCATCATAATAAACGCAAAGTCCACTTTCTTCTCTAGTCTGAAGTTGGACATGTCCGCCTGTACAGTCTCGATTCTGAGACCTTCTTCCTTTGCTTTCTCAGACAGGTAT
>CAZDNV010000190.1:0-2594 GCA_964506875.1 uncultured Candidatus Bathyarchaeia archaeon | reverse complement strand
GGGTATGAATTTACCACAAACCCAACAAGCAGCAATGCTTGCTGCACAAGATGCAGAATTTGGGACACAATTATCTAATGCTTACCCATCTTCACAAGCAGGTGGAACACCTCAGTTTACAACACCTACCTACTCAACTGCAACGGGATACCAAGCGCCTACTGCTGGACTAGACACTACAGCAGCTCCAGTAGGTACTGCCCCATCCTATCCTTCTTCACAAGCAGGTGGAACACCGGCAGCTACTACCCCAACAGGTGCTCCAGCCCCAACTACAGGTACTACAACAGCACCTAAAACATTTATGGAAACCCTGTCACAGACAGGTACAGAGATTAAGCGGAAGTTTACTGATCCAAAAAGTCTTGCTGACTTGACACTTCGTGCAGCGGGTATGATGGCGGGTTCTGCGATTGCAGGCGATGGTCTATCTGACCAAGAACGGGCGTTATTAGATGCCCAGACTGCTGAACTACAAACACTACAATCACAGAATCAAGCCCTATTTAATGAGAAGCTAAATGCAGCTCGTGATTTGATTGGGGAATCTAAGTACTTTGATCCTGAATATTTCGGTCTACAAAGCGCTCGCCGTGCACAAACTCAAGTAGCTACTGCTAAACGTGCGGGTCTAAGTGGTTTAACTGGTGAGCGTCGTCAGGCTGAGGAACGTCGTTACGACATTGCTGGTGGTCGTGCTACGGGTACTGCCTACGATACGGGCTTCCAGACTGGTGTTCAAGGTCGACTAGCTACTGAGCAAGCAGGTTTATCTGCCTTCCCATCACAATATCCAAACTCTGCAATGTCTGGTTACGGTAGTTTAATGAGTACCTATGGTGCAGCTGATCGTCGTCGTGAACAAGCCGCTAGACAAGTTGGTTCATTATTCGGTGGTATTACAGGTGTTCCCCAATCACGCTCTTTAGGTTAAGGAGTCATCATGGCTATGAATCTAAGTCAGTACGCAACTAGTGCGGGACTTGTTGGGCAAGGTTGGCGAGAAGAAGAAGATGCAATGCGTCTAGCCCGAGAGCAACAGTTACGAACTGAGGAACTCAATCGTCTAAACCAGTTTCGTCAAGAGATGACTGCTGCCCCAATGCCTGCGGCTCCACAATACGACTTGTCTAGTATGGCAGCACCACAAATGGCAAACGTTTCTATGCAGGGTACACAACCAATGGCTCCTACGGGGGGTGCAACACAGCCTGCAGCACCGTTTACGCCTACACCCATGGCTGCTGCACCGCCATACCCCGGTATGTCGCAAAGTCAGGCAGACCGCTTAGCTTTACTTAAAGCACCTACTGCGGCTTTAGATGTAATGCAAATGCCTGCTGCTGCAGGATTAAATGTAGCTTCACAATTAGGTACTGGTGTTGTTAATATTGGTGGTCGGCTTATAAATGCAGCTACTGGGCAACCCGTTGTACGTACTGATTTTAATGCACCGCAGTTTAGTGCAACTCCTTTCTATGATCGCTATGTCCGTGTTCCAGAACAAGCAGCAATGGAACAGGCACAAGCTGCGCAACGGGGTAAGTTACCCGCAACACCAGAACTTCCACCAATGCCTCAACTTTTTGCGGCTGTAGAACAGATTGAAAGTGGCGGTAAAGTAAATGCGGTAAGTCCCAAAGGTGCAGTTGGTCCTATGCAGACTCTGCCCGGAACCCTTAGAGACCCCGGTTTTGGTGTAAAACCTGCGCAAAATAATAACCCCGAAGAATTACGCCGTGTCGGACAAGACTATCTAACTGCAATGCTAGGTCGTTACAACAACAACTTAGACTACGCACTGGCAGCTTATAATTGGGGTCCTAAAAAAGTAGATACATGGTTAGCAGACGGTGGTGATCCTGCTAAGTTACCAAAAGAAACTAGAGAATATATTCCTAAAGTAAAGGCATTGTTAGCTCAAGGTGGACAGCCAGAAATTACAGCAGGTACACCTCAACAAGTTGGTGCACCACAAACAGGACAGCCGGCGGCAGTTGCACCTACCGAACGTGCCTATAAACAAACGGACTTTTATCTAGCTAACCCACAGTCTATCCCAAAAGATATGCAACGGGCTATGCAAATGCGTGATGAAGTTGCTCGCATGGCAGGTATGTATCAGCGTTCGGGTATGGGTCAGCAGTTTACCGAAGCCCGCATGAAGTTGCTTGATCTTGATAACAACATGACTTATTTGCAAGGTATGCAGGGGATGCAGGAGTTCACATTAGCTAACGACCCACGTCGCCTTGGTGCGGTATGGAGTGAGTATGCTGGTGTCCCTGTAGCAATCCAGCCCCGCAGTGATGGTAGATACAACATCATGGTCAATGGCAAAGTTACTAAAGAGGGTGTAACAAGTTCAGATATTTCAGACTCTGCTCGTTCTGCGTTTGACCAAACCTATCGCCAACAGAAAGCCGCTGCCTCAACTGAGTACAATAAAGAAACCTATAAAGCACAGCTGGATATTCAAAAGGAGCAGGCAAAGTCGTTGGCAGATATGATTAAGCAGATTGCTGTTGAACGGGTTAAGGGCAACCAAGCACAAGCACTTGAGTGGGCTAAAGGAAACTTCGGTTGGGATATTA
>CAZDNV010000189.1:0-2607 GCA_964506875.1 uncultured Candidatus Bathyarchaeia archaeon | reverse complement strand
TGGCGACACGGCAACTATGATGCTCATTGGATAACATTAGACATGGGATTGACTGTCAACATTTCAAGAGTGAAGATTTACCAAAACTCTTCATACATATGGGGAGGGTCAAGCGGCATTGACGTGTATGTGAGCAACAATCCTAGCAGTTGGGGGTCTCCTGTTTGGAGCGGTGTTCTGAATGCTGGTGGCTGGCAATTCAGTGGAGCATTTTCTGCCCAAGGTCGATACGTCAAGCTAGTCTCCAAAAGCACAAGTAGCAGTCAGAGATTGTATGAAGTTCAAATAGCTGTGGAAGAGAGGCAGGGATGGATTGAATTCAATCCAGTTGAGAGATATGCAGCTTCGTTCACCAGTTCACTTGACGTAGTCTGGTCTGGCGCAGTAGCCGCATTTGACGGCACAACACCAGTCTACGGTTTTGCTGACCAGAAAGGGTTATGGGTTCTCGTTGAATACCCACCGACAATCAGGGTTACCTCAGAAAGCTAGGCAAAAGTCATGCTGCCTGCAATCGCTTCTGATTCTGAGTTCGTAGCGCGCTCTTTGATGAGTTCATTCGAGATTGAAATGTCCGTCGGCGCACGCGCAGACTGAGAGGGCGTGCTTCTGGAAGGCCAGAGAAGAAGGCCACTGGCAAAAGCAACGCGCCCGATGAACTCACAGGTTAGCTTGAGATCTACATCTTTCGAACAGATTCGCGCGCGGTTCGAAGGCCGTTTATTGGGGGTTTGAATTTTGGCTTCATACAAGTTAAATAATGCACTTGAATGAATAGTCATCAAGACTTCACGCTGAAGAGGCGAAACGTTTGGCCAAAAACATTCACAGATTTGAAAGAGCAATATCGCCAATTCTCGCAACGCTGCTACTGGTGGTCATTGCAGTCGCAGCCATAGTAGTCACATACGCGTGGGTAATGGTGTATATGGCCAACACAACCAACCAAGCAGGAGCAAGAATGAACTTCGACACCGCAACCATCGACACAGCAACAAAGAATGTGACCATAACCGTTAGAAACCAAGGCACCGACGACGTGATAATCGACAAAGTGTACATCGAAGGAAAAGACTTCACCATATACACAAGCCTAACGTCACCGACATCCATACCGAAGGACCGAACACTGCTGATAACCACAATCATTGCTCCTTCCGTACAATTTACCTTCACGTCAGGCGCATGGTATGAGGTGAAGGTGGCTGGACCAGCAACATACTGGAAGGAACCAGTGAAAGCCACATAGCATTTTGCCCCATGCTTTCCAGCCTCTAGCAAGAGGATTGACTCCAAGGCTAGATCAGAAACCTGAAAATAGGCCAAAGCATAATGGTGGCAATATGGAGCAAATCATTGAAATCACGCGTATCGCTATCACGGTAGCTTTCTTTGCGTATGCTTCATGGAGTGACAGTAAGACACGAGAAGTAAGCAACAGAGTCTGGGTTCTCTTAGCACCCCCAGTTTTTGCACTGACTCTAGCTCAGTTGCTGATCTATGAATCGTCGTCACAGCTATCTTACGGCCTGACTATTGGATTGACAGTGGTAGTCGCAATATTGCTTTTCTATGCAGGAGGTTTTGGAGGAGCTGATGCAAAAGCTCTGATATGTTTGGCACTCGCATTGCCTTTTTTTCCTAAGAGCCTGCCGATTCCAGTATCTGGTCAATTATCACCCATCTCAAAGATGTTCTTCCCGATTACAGTTTTCAGCAACGCCGTCATACTTGTCATAATACCGGTGCTCTGGATAGTTGCCCGCAACGTCAGCTGGCGCTTGAGGAAAGGCAAAGAACTCTTTGAAGCAGATCACAAAAAGGAATCGTTAAGCAAGAGAATCTTAGTTCTGGCAACCGGATACAGGGTCCCAATAACTAGGCTGAAAGAGAATTGGCACGTATACCCCCTGGAGGATATAGAAGAAAAGGCTAATGGTGACCCTATAAGAACCCTGGTTGTGTTGCCGAAAGAGAAAAACAGAACCGCCATAGTCGACAGACTGGAGAACTCGATTAGGAAGGGAATTATCGAAGACCAAATCTGGGCAAGCCCAGGCTTACCCATGCTTGTCTTGATCACACTAGGTTTGCTTGCGGCTCTGTTCTTCGGCGACATAATCTGGATTCTGATCACATTCTTTCTTGGATAAACCTCAAACTATTCTTGCTTTGCTAGTCTTCTTCTAATTGTGCTATTTCCGCTTTGAATGCAAGATTGCGGCAACTATCAGCAACACTGAAGCAAACGTCATTAGCGGAAAAGCATATGCCCTGAATGTGTTCGTCACACGAACTTTGCCTATTTCCTGTTCCTCATAAGAATGGAAAAAGGCGCTCGCGAAGTGCACCATGGTTGCCAGCAACGGCAAAGAAATCTCGATCTTGAACGTCAACGTTATACCTCGAACAAACAGGCCTTACACAGTAAACTTGGTCGCCCATAACCTCTTAAACCCATAAAACACTTTGCGAAGAGCGGTAACCGATCTGATTTAGCTTACGCCTGAAGGATGAATCAATACGATGGTAGATAACTGTTGCAAGGAAGTAAGCGGATTCCTAAGGAAGGAATCTAGAGAAATCCACGTTGTCGTAATGCCTGAC
>CAZDNV010000188.1:0-2611 GCA_964506875.1 uncultured Candidatus Bathyarchaeia archaeon | reverse complement strand
AACCTCTTTTTTCGAATCTGAGGTAATGATATTCTAAGGTGTCTGAATAATGGCTGCAACCTGGACTTTGACTGAACATAATTTCAGTGTCATTTTTGAGAATCAGCATTGCAGGGCGTGGAAGGTAAAACCTGAATGTAATTTTTGCCATGTGCCATTTAGGAACGGTGAGAGAATAAGAGAGATGGGAGATTATCCTCCCAAGTTTCTTCATTTTGAATGTTGGAAAAGGAAGGTAGCACAGGAGAAACAAGCGTCTAAAGAATTGCAGGAGAAACGCAGAAAAGAAAGGCAGGAGCGCAGGGAAAAACTTAGATTACAAAACAAAGATCCACCCAATAGCTTCCGCTTGTCGACACATTTCCTGAGAATGTTCGGGCAAAAGCACGGCTTCTTAATGGGATGTGCGGTGTGCAGACACTTATTCCATCCGGGCAGCCTAGTAACCACTGAAAACGTGAATGGTGCTAGAAAAGTAATTCATTACAATTGCAGAATGCCTAAGAAATCAAATCTGGAAAATTGATTATGTCTTTCTGGGCAAGGCTATTTCAAAATTGATTCCAGGCAAAATTCACTCACTATCTATAGAATATTCGCTAGGGAATTATACTCTAAATTAATCCCATGCAACTAACACAGATTCCAAGACAGTGGCTTATGGGTAACATTCACGAAGCCAGCACCCATGCTAGTGTCCGTGCTCCATGGAGTTATGTGTTTTGATGGTGGCTTTCATGCAAATAGCGAGGGTTTCACACTACGGGCCTCACACTTAACACACACAGTCGGAGGAGGCTATAATACAAAACAGAAAAGTGATGAAAAGTCTGATTATATGTAATAAGAGACACTATGTATGTATTGTCTCCTGAGAGTGGGAAACTAGGCTATTGAGTAACGAAGTTTCTAAATGGATGGATGATGCTCTCATGCTTTGGGTTTTCTTTGTTTGTAGAGTATTGACGCGCCGACTACAATAACCCAAGACCCAACAACAGTCGTTCCTAAGCCGAGATTATGATAGCTAGGATCGAGAATGGATTTCTGCTCTGTCACTGGTACAGTATAGTTTGATGCTGGCACAGTCCAAGTTTTCGTCACATTACAGTTCACTGACACGGGATAGTCAGTTGCTTGGAATCTCAAGTAGTAGTCACCATTCGAATTCGGTTTCCAGCTTGTTTGGATTAAAGAACCCGAACCTGGATCAAGATAGATTGCCTCTCCACTGGACAAGAGACTTCGAATTGAAAATTGAAACCGCTTGCCTCCGTTTGACCTTAGCAGAATGTTCAGGGTCTGGTTAGGGCCACACTGAAACGGCACTTGTCTCACGACGAAGGTTGTTTCAAGGTTGATGGAATAATCCATGATGATTTCAGAGTGTTGAACGGCGGGTTGGGTGTGAGTTTCCTCTCGTGTGTAGCTGAGAGTCGGAAACGTACAACATACAATAGTAACCCCCAAGACTACCAAAGCAACCCCCAAGACCTCTAGCATTATTCCAGCCTTAAACAGTATCTTATCTGTCATGGAGTCCACGCGTGCACCTACCTGTTTGTTAACAATCTGTTTATGAGGTTTACCTATCTGTCCTGAGTTGATCTGTGATTCATAGCTTGACACCTTATTCTTTTCGTCCACGCCGTTTCCTTTCCTCATACAGACTTTCAAAGAATACGGCGAAAATCGCATACGAAATCAGAAAGGCAATTCCAGGCATCTTGGTAAGACTGTTGTGAACAGGCTTCGCCATGACTGAAGCCAAGTGGGCTGGATCAATCTGCAAATAGCTTCAGATCGTTAGCCAAAGGAAAGCGATGGATACCAACAACAAGACAACTTGGACTAGTCCTATAACGCTGATTTGAATCTTCATGTTTTCGACCCGACCAGTCTGTTTGTGACTTTGCTTCTTTCATCTTTCAGCCCTTTCAACACTTCATTATATTCAGTCTCTGGGCGATTCTTCATCGCCTCACTGTATTGGTTCATTTTTAGACGCAAAACATTCCTTATGATAATCATCTTGGAGGAATATTGTTCCGGCGTAATTCTATTAAGCAAACTTTCCATATCGGTGATGGTCTGTTCGAGCGCGATCAACCTGTAGAGATGCATAATGAGATCAACCAGCTGATCTAGGCGCAATTTGTGTAGTTTTTGAGCCTTTTGTTCTAGGTCAAGCCTTCCTAACTCTAGGTCTAGTTTTGGGATAATCAATGAATAAACGACCTGTTGAGCCCCTTTCTTTGTTCTTTTAACAAACTTGCCTTCGAGTCCATCTAAATGTCGTTGCAGCCTA
This sequence comes from uncultured Candidatus Bathyarchaeia archaeon, assembly GCA_964506875.1. GTDB lineage: Archaea > Thermoproteota > Bathyarchaeia > Bathyarchaeales > Bathycorpusculaceae > CAZDNV01. Next base: position 303 of record CAZDNV010000188.1, on the reverse strand, counting down.
GCGGGTGAATACTTTGGATCAATTGTCTTTCGGCATAATCTTAGCAAGGCATTGAAACGGATGGATGAATATTCTGGCTCAATAACAAGAAAGAAGATCTTTCTACAATCTTCGCAAGTCTCTATTCCATGAACTGTCTTAACCATTGAAGCACCACTAACTTATGCGTACTAGTACGAATACGTTAGTGTCTTATATAGTTGTTTTACTATCCGATACACAGACTAGTATGATACCAGAATACAAAGAATTGATCTCATTTAGACTATCAACGAAAGAACGACAACGAATCGAGCAGCTAAT
>CAZDNV010000187.1:0-2614 GCA_964506875.1 uncultured Candidatus Bathyarchaeia archaeon | reverse complement strand
TGGTTGGGTATATAAAGATTCAACTGTCAAGGTAAACAAAAAGTCATTTACTCTTTACAAGGCGGAAACGGATAAGGTAAAAGCCTTTGAACGGATGCGAAAAGTTGATATTTACAAAAAGGGCGAATGGTTAAAACGTGGTTATAAGAATGGCTGGTTTGATAAACAAACGGCTGACGATATTGCATTGCAATTGAAATTGAATCTGTAAAAACTGGACTTTTTATTTTAAACCCAAAACTGATATGAAAAACTTTTTACCCATGTGGTTCTTTAAAATTTTTGTAATGCCATACTGCCACATCGTAATGCTAATTGGTGAAACCATTAGTTACCGTGAACGTGGTTACGGATTGAACGATTACGAAGAAGAACAACTTTACAATAAATATTTTCACGTATGCTTGGTTTTGGGCATATTGTCCTGCGCTTTAACACTATATGCTATCACTCATTTAATAAAATGTGCACTATGAAAAAATACGTTATTAAGGAACACAAGGTAAGCCCTTTTGATAGACACGAGCCCGACCAATTTTTTTTAGGCTTCCTAACAGAGTTTGACCATCATACGTTGGCTTTTAAAACGACCAAAATACCGTTGCACGCCAGTATCATGAATTTGAAGGAAGCCGCTTTAGCAATCGCAAAATTGAATAAAATGAACATGAGATTTTACGAACTTTGTGACTATGACAAATTCTGATAAGCGCAACAACCGAAAAGCCGTCATTCTATTTTTAGCGGTATCCATGATTTTATGTTCTTTGCTCATAGGCGCAATGAAGATGAAAAAAGACAATGAATTTCTGTTGTCGCAGGTGGAGTTAAAAGAGCAGGCGTTTAAGTCCTACAAAAATGAAAAAGGCGAGACTATAGCCACCCAAGAGCAACGCATTTTGGAAATGACTAAGGAGAACATGAAGTTGATTCAAACGGTAAATGATTTCAAAAAAATTAAAGGGCAGGTGAAGATTGAGACCGTCACTGAAATTAAAGAAGTCAAAGTGCCGTATGAGGTTGTAGTCACTACGTATCTTGACAAAGACAGTAACCTGTTTGTAAAAGTGCCGTTGCCATTTAGCAAAAAAGATTCCTTTTACAGCATAGACGGAAAAGTGGAACACGATGGAGTTTCGTTTGCCAAAATTTCAATACCGAATACGTTGACCATAACCACTGGGCAGGTTAATGGTGGATTTTTGAAAAAAGACAAATACATCGTTGAGATAAAAAGCGATAACCCATACACGGATATCACCAAATTAAAAAATACCGAGTTTAAGCCCAAGACCAAGTTTTACAAAAAGTGGTGGTTTGGATTTAGCGTAGGAGCAATAGCAACTCTTTTTTTACTGAAATAAAAAATTATGAATAACAAGACCATTACAATAATCCACCCAAGTCGCTCACGGCCAACGATGGCACTGGAGACCAAAAACAAATGGATGTCCAACGCTTTACGCCCAAGTGAAATTGAATACATTTTAAGCGTAGACAATGACGACCCACAACTACAAGACTACAATACTGCATTTAAGTACAATGCTGATGTTACTATTAGATACAATAATAACAACAGTGCTATGGAAGCAATCAATTCGGTTGCGCCTCACAGCACGGGAAATTTAATTGTGGTTGTAAGCGATGACTTTGATTGTTTTGAAGGATGGGATGAATACCTGTTGTCACATTTGGAAGGAGATTCTGACTACATCGTTAAAACCTCAGATGGGTACATGAATAGCGACTGGCTTATCACCTTGCCAATTATGGACAGGGCTTATTACAATCGTTTTGGATACGTTTACCATCCCGAATACAAACATATGTGGTCAGATACCGAAATGACAACTGTAGGTCATATGCTGGGCAAGATAATTGATTTGCAGAATAGCAATGCCGTGTTTAAGCATAGACACTACTCCATCAACGAAATGCAGAAAGATGCTGTCAATGAAAAGAACGATGCTACTTGGAATCAAGGTAAAACTCTGTTCTTAGAAAGGTTTGACAAAGATTTTGATTTGCCAGCCGAACAAATAGTTCTCCGATTTCCTAAAGAAAAGTTTTTATGAAACTGAGTATTCTAATTTGTACGTTGCCTCAAAGACAGGTAATGTTTGAAGCACTCGTGGGTAAATTAATGGGTCAGTTATTTAAAATTGCTGATTTTAAAGACCAAGTAGAAATCTGTTCGGCCAGCAATATAAAATTGACCATTGGTGAATTACGTAATGATTTGTTGAAAATGGCTAAAGGTGATTTTATAGTTTTTATTGACGATGACGATGATGTAGATGCAAATTATGTCAAAGAAATACTGACTGTAATTAATGCCAATCCTAATATTGATTGTATAGGTATCAATGGTATAATTAGTTTTGATGGAGACAAGAGCAAACCGTGGTCTATTAGTATCAAACATGGTCATTGGCACGAAACTGATGAGATGTACCTAAGAACACCAAATCATATTAGCCCAGTACGCAGGAGTATTGCCTTGCAGGCAAAATTTCCTAACATTGCTTATGGAGAAGACATGGAATATAGTAAAAGGATATTTCCGTTTTTGAAAAAAGAGGTGTGTATCAAAAAGCCTTTATATCATTAT
>CAZDNV010000186.1:0-2618 GCA_964506875.1 uncultured Candidatus Bathyarchaeia archaeon | reverse complement strand
ACCATTCCACATGACCAGATGAAATTGCTAGTCCAAGGTGCAATGGTTTATCTCGCAACCACGAAGGAAACATTTGGTATAGGAATCCTTGAAGCCTTAGCTAGTGGCGTTCCCGTACTAGGCTATGCTCATGGCGGTGTTGTAGACCTAGTACAGCATGGCGTCAACGGCTACCTTGCCCGTCCAGGTGACATAGAGGACTTGAAAGTGGGTCTAGCCTACTGCCTACAGCACAGAAAGATACTAGGCGACAATGGCAGGGAAATGGCAAAGAAGTACACTTGGCGAGACTCCGTACAGAAACTTGTCAGGGTTTTTGAAGAAGCGATGGTAGAGGAACCGGCGCGATGCACGGTAGTCATTCCAAGCTACAATTACAAAGACAAGGTTGGTCGCGCCATAGAATCTGTTGTCGCTCAGACATTCCAAGATTGGGAGCTGTTCGTAGTAGACGATGGCTCAACCGATGGTAGCGATGTTACAATTCCTAGTATGTTAGCAAAATATAACGATAGTAGGTTACATTATATTCGCCAGGAGAACAAGGGCGTGGCGGTGGCTCGTAACGCGGGAATTGCAGCAGGGACAGGCAAATACTGTTGTTGCCTAGACGCTGACGATGCCATAGAACCCGACTTCTTGATGAAACTTGTCAAGCCGATGGAAAAAGATCATTCACTTGGCTTGACATATTGCGGTTTACGTTATATACTACCAGATGGGAAGACAGGTATTTCTCCCTGGCCTGGCGAGTGGAACTTTGACAAGCAATTAAAAAGGCTGAATCAAGTGCCGACCTGTTGCGTGTATCGCAGGGAGGCATGGGAGGCGCTTGGGGGCTATAAGAAACGCTACTGCCCTGGCGGGGCGGGATCGGAAGATGCGGAGTTGTGGACACGCTTTGGCGCTTACGGTTGGAAGTGCCAACAGGTCACACAAGCTCCGCTTTTTGTTTATAGCTGGAAGTCAGGGCAGGTATCGGGGAATCCGAACTATAGTGAACCTGATTGGTTAGTGTGGCATCCGTGGGCGACAGACGAAAAGCATCCATTCGCGTCCTACGCCACGCCAAAGTTGCACAGTCATCCAGTCAGGCAGTACGACGAACCGATAATCAGCGTAGTGATTCCTGTTGGGCCTCACCACGCAGATAACGTCGAAGATGCGTTAGATTCGGTTGAGGCACAAGGATTTAGAAAGTGGGAGTTGATTGTTGTATGGGACAGGGACGATCAGCCTCCCGAAAGATTAACAAAAGCATATCCGTATGTAAAGTGGAATGTCCTGGGTAAGAACCACGGGGCAGGGTACGCCAGGAACATCGGGGCGAAACAGGCGCGGGGGGCTTTCCTGCTATTCCTTGATGCAGACGATTGGCTTTATCCAGAAGCCATGCAAATGATGTTTAATGCGTGGGAACAAACGGAAGCCGTCATTTATCCTGATTTCATCGGGAAAGCCTTTATCGCTGATGTAGAGGAACTAGACGAAAAGCTGAAACAGAATATCCTCTGGCGTCAAGAAGATGGGCTTACTGCGATCAGGTATGAAGCGCCAGAGTATGATCCAGAGAGGGCGCAAGCGCAACCGACAGGCGACCCGACACACATCTATACCTGGAACCTGATTACGTCGCTTGTTCCTAAAACGTGGCATGATGAGGTTGGCGGCTTCGATGAGGATATGCCCTCTTGGGAGGACGTGGATTATTTCTGGCGTCTGGCGAAGAAGGGAAAGTGCTTTGTCCGTATTCCCGAACCGCTGGTTGTTTACCACTTTTACACAGGGGGGCGGAGGGACTTTGGACATTCACAGCACCAGAAGTTGTTTAACTATCTGAGAGAAAAACATGAAAGGATAGAGGTTACTATGTGTCAAGGTTGCGGCGGAGGGAGAAAATCTACCCCGCCTCCAATGAAACAAATGCCTAGCAAGCCACAGATGATGGTTGCAGACAGTAACTTTCAGTTGTGCGTTTACAAGCACCCCAATCGGGGCCAACATCCTGTCATCGGTCAGGCGATATTCCGCGACCGTGTTGACGGGATTAACATGATCGCCAATGACCAGGGTTGGAGGATTCATTACGGCTTCCGTGGCGGCAGCGAGAAATTCTTGGTACACGTTGCGGATATTGGCATCGCGCCACATCTGTTTGATCCTATCCAAGACACCCTTCCTGTAGCTCCCTTACCTCCACCGGCAGACCCTATTTCGATTGAACTTACAGGGCCAGAAGTAGTCATTGATCTGAACGAAGGACCGCCAAAGCCAAAGCGGATTGACATGGCGGGTATCATGGAAAAGAAGGAATTTGACCTGCAAAAGTTGTCGGGCATGACTATGAAGATTGCAGAACAGATGCAAGGACGCGGGATAAGGTCGGCGCAGGATATCATAGACAAAGGCATAGACTGGATCACAACCCTCAAGGGGGTTAGCGATACCAGGGCCAAGAGTATCTTGGAAGCAGCGCAGAGGGTCTTGGATGGCAGTTAGCCTTGTAGTTGCGTGTCTAGCCTGTTGGCGCATCGCGGTTCTGTTCTTTTATGACAATGGACCGTGGGACTGCTTTGAGAGGTTGCGTTATAATGTTGGCGCGTATCTGCCAGAGGATC
>CAZDNV010000185.1:0-2650 GCA_964506875.1 uncultured Candidatus Bathyarchaeia archaeon | reverse complement strand
CAGCTTGTGCAGAGCGTCTGCAAAAGCGTCAAAGACAAATGTCAAAGAGAGTTAGAAAAGCTGAAGCACACCATCAAGGTGCCTGAAATTCCTTTCAAACGTTTGACTTATGATGATGCTCTCCAAGACCTGAAAAGCGAAGGCATGGAGATTCCTTGGGGCGAAGACATAACAACACAAGCATGTAGAGCTCTTGGTAAGCTTCATCCCTACTTCTATTTCATAACCGACTGGCCTACGCACTCGAAGGCATTCTACATTAAACCACGAGACAGCAATCCGGACATTTGCGAAGGATTCGATTTGATGTGGCGCTGGCTAGAACTCGTTTCAGGAGGAACAAGAATCGCGTCCAAGGAGCTTTTAACAAAGCGACTCGCTGAAAAGGGGCTGAAGCCTGAATCCTTCAAGTATCACTTGCAGGCTTTCGACTTTGGCATGCCTCCTCATGCAGGTTGGGCTATAGGACTTGAGAGGCTAACAATGCTGCTCACAGGAAAAAAGAACATAAGGGAAGTGACGCTTTACCCAAGAGACAAGCTCAGACTTACACCATAAGGACAAGGCGCTGCTTCTTGCTCCGAGAGCTAACCATCTAGTGCTGAACACATGGCGAGTTTTTCTGTTGCTTCTCTAAGCTGCATTGGAGGTGGAGGTGGCGGTGGTGGAGGCTGAACTTGAAGTGGAGCTGCAGGTTTCTTCCTACGCAGGACGAAAACGCCGACGACGGCGACTACGACAACGATGACTACTATGATGACAACCCAAGTCAACCAGCCCAGGCCTCCGCCCCACATGTTAGTCTCACTAGCACTGATCGTGAAGCTTGAGCCAAACTCTTCGCCACTTGCCTCCAGAAGTACGCCTGTGGCTTGATCCCAGTATATTTTTGCGGTCAACCCCAAGTATGGAGAAGTAGCGTTGGCTGTAACTGCCTTTCTGCCATGCCAGTCAACTATCTCTTTCACCGTGGTAGATTCACCAGGGATAGGCTGCCCTACTGTTAGATTCGCCGGGACTATGAATCCGCCGATTAATCCGCTGCCTGTGGAAATGTCATAGGAAAATGTTTGATTGACGGTTTGCTGCCCAGCGACTCCGGTTTCATAAATTCCCGTAATACGAGTTCCGTTTACGGTCTTGATAGTTATCCTAGTCCACGTTTGGACATTAACTGTTCCATAGGTAACACTGACAGTGTGCTTGATCCAATCTCCCTCTTTAACTCCCACAACGTAGTCTGTTGCGGCAAATGCATTTGATGATAGAGCAAGACAGAAGAGCAAAAAGACGGTTTTGGGAATAACGCTTTTCATGATACTTCATCTCTTGTAGCGAAGGTGTTTGACCCTATTCTTATAATTTGCGATATCTATTGATCTTGCTCGTCCATTGCCGGAGAGCTAGGATCTAAAGAAAAATGTGAGGAAGGTGAATGTTGTCTATGCGTATTTCTTGCACTTGTTACAGTACCATCTTTGATACTGCTGTATGTAGGTCAGTGGCCCACCACATGTAGGGCAGACTTGTGCCCCTGGAGGTGCTGGCGGCGGTGGTGCAGCGGCGCCAAACTGGAGTTTCAGCAATGATGGAATCGGGAAGGTTTTCTCTTCAAGCATTCCTGACAGGAACCCACCAATTGGATAGAAGATTAGAGCAAATACGAATGATAACGCCCACAATCCCATGACCGTTCCCCAATCCGTATTACCCAAAATCGCTGTTCTGAATATTGTTGTGAAAAGCGTGATCAAGAAGTGCGCAATGGCTGCCACAAGACCTGCGCCTAATGCTTCCATCTTTCCCTGTGTCTTGTGCAGTCTGAAGTTCAAGTATCCTGCGATAAATCCTCCTGGAATGAATCCAAATATGCCTGAGACCACGTTCTGTGCAGCAGCTCTTCCCCAGTCAACACCGAAGTAGCTTCCTAACGACAAGATCGATTCGAGTCCACCTAGTACACCAGACGCGGCGATCGCAGTGCCGATTCCGAACCCAATGACTCCAGCGGCAATGATGTCGTGTAGATGTCCTTCTTCCTTTATACTCATACGAGATTCCTCGATTTTCAAAGCAACTACTCTTTTGCTCAAGTATTTAACACTTGTTTAGTCCGTTTGTTGACTGAAATACGCGCGATCAGTTCAAGTAGTGACCAGTTCAAACCCTTCGAGCACCAAAGCTGCGAGAGAATGGAACCAGTTCCTCAACGCCGCTACGGGGCTTCTATTTGAGAAATGCTTATCCATTATAGAGCTGATGTCCTAGGGTCATGACGGAGGAGGCGGCGGAGGTGCCTGACTAGGTGCAAAAGGTTGTTTGGTCGAAATCACCGTTGTTCCTGCAATGCGGTCAGTGTACTTCTGGTGTGGGTCCTGTCCAGGCGTCGCAATGCCTGCGAGCCAGTCTATTATGAGCAAGAGCTCGTGGATCTTGCTGATGTTTCGAGTGAATGCTTTCTCAAATGTAACTTTGCTTCCATCAACCATCTGGACCTGTAGCCCCAATATCCTCTTCCCAATAGTTGCTCCTGACGAGGCTTCCATAACTGTGCAATAAAGGACCTCTAGAATGCCGTACAAGAATGGCCATAGGAGAGAGTATCCCCAACCAAATCCAAACCATGAATTCCCGGAACCCCAAAACAACG
>CAZDNV010000184.1:0-2652 GCA_964506875.1 uncultured Candidatus Bathyarchaeia archaeon | reverse complement strand
CGTTGCCACAGATTCGAGCTTCATGGCTGGTTCCCCCTCGTACGTACGTGCGTAGCACACACCCAAGATGGCTGCAACCGCGTCCAAAATTCTCCCACAGCTCGTCGTTTCAGTCATGCCAATGCTTTTCTTGAGCTGGCTGAGGATCACTCTGATCTCTTGTTGACCATGCGGAAAGTGCTGTCTCTTCTGCAAAAGCCAATTTGCGATGTCTACGTGCTTACCCAGTATTCCAGCTGCCATTCTTAGAGGGTAGCGCGCAGCTAGGTCACCACCTATAAGTGGCTGTTCTTCCAAGTGCGCTAGTCGCTTGAAACCGAAGGTTTCCTGACTGCAAAACAGGATTTCTCCACCCCATGCTTCCCTCTCGGCACCGTACCCGTAGCCGTCACAACATATGCCAACCATTTCTTTGATGTCGTGCTCTGCCATTAGCGCTGCAATGTGCGCATAGTGATGTTGCACCTGGATAAGCTGCCAGCCTCTTTCGCTTGCCAAATCATGGGCAAGAACAGTTGTCGTGAACTTGGGATGCAAGTCACAGGCAACAGCTTCTACTCTGCTATTTGTCAGACCGATCAAGTGTCCCATAGCGTCCTCTAAGAATCCTCTGGTTTCGACATTTTCCACATCCCCAATATGTTGAGAAATGAAGGCATCGTTACCATTTAGGACACATGCTGTGTTATTGAGTTCGCCGCCCAAACCCACAACTTGAACCCTTGCTTTCTTCCTCAACCTCACCGGGGCTGGCGCATAACCTCTAGAACGCCTTATGAACACGGGCTTCTTACCATGTACTCGTATCACAGAATCATCACACCTGTGTGCGATCTGTCGATCATGGAATAGAAAGTAATCAACAGAGCTCCGAAGAGTTCTCAGCGCCTCGTCATTGTCCTTTGTTATCGGCTGATTAGGCGGGTTGGCGCTTGTCATCACGAAGGCGGGATCGCCTACTCTGTCAAAAAGCATGTGGTGCAAGCCCGTATATGGCAGCATAACGCCTACGTTATGCAGGTCAGGAGCAATGAGGTCTGAAAGGTAGTAGTTGTCGCTTTTGTCGAGCAACACTATTGGCTGAGAGTAAGAGGTCAATAGCTTTGTCTCGTGGACATTGAGTCTCGCGAATTCTCTTATGGTTTCTAGGTTTCGAGCCATGATTGCGAAGGGTTTTAGACTTCGGTGTTTCGTTTCTCGGAGTCGAGCAAGAGGTTTGTCTCTGGTTGTTGAGGCTGCCACATGGAAACCACCGTATCCTTTGATAGCAACAATGTACCCATCGGAAAGAAGCTCGCCAGCTTCCCGGATTGGATCACCGCACTTGACTGGCTCGCCTTCTCTTGTTGTTAAGTAGACATGTGGGCCACATTTTGGACAGGCTACTGTTTGAGCGTGAAATCGCCTATCTGAGGCGTCTTCATACTCATTCTGACAGAAACTGCATGTTGGAAAATGCCGCATAGTAGTGTTTTCTCTGTCATAGGGCAGCTTTTCAATGGTAGTAAATCTTGGGCCGCAGTCGGTGCATGTGATAAAGAAGTAGTCGAATCTATTATCTCTTGGGTTTCTGAGTTCTCTCAAGCAGTCGCTGCATACTGCAATGTCGGGTGGGATAACTGATCCGGAAAGCTCTCTTTCATTGGAGCTAACACGAATTGTGAATTTGCTGTATTCTTCTTTTCCTCTCAGCCGGGTTTTCGTCATCTCATGAATTCTGGCCAGTGATGGTTTCTTTTCTCTCAAATCCTTCAGAAAATTCCTAATCGCTTGGTCCTCTCCTTCTAGAAGTATTTCTACTCCCGCGTCTCCTCTGTTTCTGACATATCCTTTCAAGCGATTCTGGGTTGCTATGCGATAGATGAATGGGCGGAATCCTACGCCTTGAACTATGCCGGCAACGTTGATTCTAAGTCTCACTCGAGCCATCTTCCAAGCTTAGCTTGGATAGGGACGCTATTTTGGATTTCGATTGAGTATTCGAAGGTTGACCAAATCTTAATAGCTTTCGCGTTTACTAGTTAGTCGGAACTTCAAGAAGATGATTGAATGTCGGAGGCTCAGGAGTCCGCCAAGTTTGAGACCTATTCAACCAGTATATGTCCAGAATGTCTCAAAAGAGTGCCGATGAGGATTTATGAAGACAATAATGTGATTTATCTGGAGAAGGTCTGCCCTGAACATGGGAAGTTTGAGGATGTCTACTGGGGAGACGCGGAGCTTTTCAAGTGGTTCTATAGCAAATGGTACAATGCCCGCTACGTAGGTAGTGGATTAGAAAAACCGCACACTAAGACAGACAAAGGATGCCCATTCGACTGCGGAATATGTCCTCAGCACAAAACGCCAACCTTACTTGCTATAGTGGACGTAACCAACAGGTGTAACATGGCATGTCCAATCTGTTTTGCCTATGCCGGTGCAGCTAACTATGTCTATGAGCCTTCTTTTGAGCAGATCGTGGACATGTTCAAGCTACTTAGAGCCAACAGCCCATGGGCATGCAATGCACTGCAATTTAGCGGGGGCGAGCCGACGTTGAGAAACGATTTGCCTGAGCTGATTAGGGAAGCTCAGAAGGCCGGGATAAGCCACGTTGAAGTCAACACGAACGGTATCCGCATCGCCGAAGACATCGACTATTTCAGGAAG
>CAZDNV010000183.1:0-2656 GCA_964506875.1 uncultured Candidatus Bathyarchaeia archaeon | reverse complement strand
AGAAGCACATAGTGTCAAACACCTAATGACTTTTGATCTTGCGAAAAAGTTATAGCTGAACCTTGAAACTATTGAATTATGGTCGAAAGCGTCTTTCAAACTTTGTTGCTTTTAGCTTATTTCAATATAGCATTATTATCGATTACTATTGCCAATTATGCGGTATCGGCATCTTATCTTGGTAGAGAGTCTCGTTTGTCCAGATGGAGAATGGAAAGGAGAAAGAAGAAGCTACTAGAGAAATTGAAGGAATTCAGAGAAACAACTCAAATGAAGAGTATCAAGAAGGAGATTGGAGAAGCAGAAACAGAACAAAAAGGATTAGGAAGAAGAATCTTCCTTCTCTCATGGTTAGGTGCGGTAATATTGCCGTCAATGTTTTTCATTATTTCCTTCACAAGTGCTGTTCTAGGAATGAATTCCGCAGTTCTATCGCAAGATTCAGCAAATCAGGACTTTCTAGTACAACAGTTTACGATATATTCTTCGGGCACTCTGGCTACTGGATTCATGGTTCTTCTTGTTGTGATTCGAACAATCGACTCTGCGGCAAAGAAAGTACCGATACCAGAGTTTGATGTCTTTTTTGAAGGCATCGCTAAGGCATTGAAGCTTAAGCAGAATCAAAATGCTACGATTCCAATACGCATAACCAATAGAGGAGAGGATATTGCCGAGAGGGTGATGATTCTCGTACATTTCCCTCCATCTTTCCAAATTCACGAACCAGATTACTCTACCCAAAAGCAAGGTCCAGAATCGGAATATCCAGACTATAATTCTGCGGTTATCTTGGTAGAATACCCATTTTACATTGATACGACATTATACGAAGAAATTAACGTGAAAGCACCTGATGAAAAGAAGACCTACGAGATTCCTGTTGCTATATATGAAGAGAAGATAGGCGTTTCGTGGCATAAACTAGCCATCGAAGTTGTTGACTAACTTCAGGAAAATGACTATCTTAGAGCAAGTGAACAGACTTAGAAGAAACTTCTATGAGTCCTTAAGAGCAACCGTGACCGTAGTTCTATTGGCGATATCTATGTCAGTCGGGAATACGGGAGATATCTTCACTTGGTGTGGAGTGCAAATCACACCCCGCCCTCTACGGACGAACGCCTAATCCTTTTGCAAGCACGCGTTACATTAGGCACTATTGTGAGCAGAAAAAGCGGGAACGCCTAGAGCATGGACGAAAACGACGGGGCACAAACAATGTGATTGAACTGAGTTGAGGGTTTCTAAATCCATCTTGTTTCGATTTCTCTGATGGCTTGAAAATGTGGGTCATCTGAAAGGCACATTGCTTTCAAATGTGATGCCGTAGCTGCGATCATGCTGTCGGCCATCGAGAGCCTATACTTTTGCCTGAATTCAGCCGAGATTTTCGCGATTGCTGCATCTACTTTCACTATCTTGAAGTCTTTCTCCAGCAAAGTTGTCCTCAATACTGCAGATTCGCGTCCTTCACGTGCAAGTGTAAGTTGGTAAACTTCGTGGATCACGATGGCTGAGACATATTTTTCCCGGCCTCTCAATCCTTCTTTGGTCCTTTGAAGTACCTCCTCGTCCTTGGAGTAGTAGTGCTCGATGAAGAATCTAGTGTCGTAAACCGTTCGAGACATCTTCTTCCCTGAGTCTATCCAGGAGTTTCTTCATTTCTTTAGGAGTTGCGAACTGTGATCCAGAACCAGCAAGATCCAAAGTTGATTTCTTTGGTTTGAAGAGTATCCCCTCTTCGGTATCGATGACCTGAAGCCTTGTTCCTTCTTCGATCTTGTACTTCTGACGGAGTCGAACAGGGATCGTGGTCTGACCTTTCCTAGTTACTACAACCTCACTTTCCAACCTTATCACTGTAGTATATCCTATCAGCAGTACATATAACTCTTCCTACCAAGTACGCACTCAGACAAACCTATCTTCAAACGAAGATGAAAAAGGAGTTACTGGAGACATCACCACCCAGTCTGAGGTGCAAATCCCACCCTGCCCGCTACAGACGAACCCAGCCCGGTTTTATGACTTTTCTGTTAGGGGTCCACTTCCGTTTTCGAAAGACTTTGTTGCCTTCATAATCACAGACAAATTCGAAGCCTGCTTCTGTAGCGCGCTCGCCAGACTAACCTCCGTAGCTTTAACGGCAAGCTTGAAGTCAGGAAAAATCGACCTCGCCCAGTGCACTAGGCTTAAATGAGCAGAATCCAACTCGTTTCTATGGATCCTCTTGTATTCTACGCTAAGCCTGGCATGATGACAGATCCGCGCAAACACGCATATCTATTGGCAGGTCTTCCAGATAACCTGGTCTCGCTTTGTTCGGTTGTTCAAAACAATCTGATCCATGTCTTCTGGGCCGAGCGGATGGGAGTGAACCTGACGGAAAGCCAGCGGAGCACTCTACAGATGCGGTCAGTTTCCGAAAAACTCGCTCATATGGCCGAAGCAAATGATCAACCTCTTAGCATACCTAGACCGATTAATCAGCGCCAAGTGGGGAACTGTCGTGACTTCACCATCCTTCTGGTTTCTATGTTACGCCATAAGGGCATCCCAGCGAGGGCTCGCTGTGGCTTCGGCGCGTATTTCAAGCCGGGTCATTATGAAGATCATTGGGTTTGCGAGTACTGGAATGCTTTGAAGAGGCGTT
>CAZDNV010000182.1:0-2699 GCA_964506875.1 uncultured Candidatus Bathyarchaeia archaeon | reverse complement strand
CTTCCTGTCCTGAGCCGGAGTGAACTATCATGACGAAGTCATAGTCTCCAAAACCAACCGTAGGATCTGCCAGCCGAATTGCATCCTCGATCAGAACAGACTTCTTTAGGTCATGGACCCCGAGCATATCCTCACCGTAGAATGCTTCTGAGCGCCACAAACTAAGCCAATCAGTCAGCATCGTGTCTATGCTTAGTAAGCCATAGGAAACTTCCTGCCAGTAGCGAGACATCTGATCCAAGACAGTCGCGATCTCGTCCCTGCTTTTCGAGTGCCTAACGTCTGAGAACTCCACAAGAATGCATATGATTCGCCTTTGGCCAATGACACAATCTTGCTGTGCATTCCCAATTCCATATGCACAAGGCAAAACTGCTGTTTTCAGGTTCGAACTTCTCAAGACACAGGTTAATCGCAGAATCAAGAGTCCAAAAACAAGCAAGACAACAGATGAAGATATGAACGAACGTGTAGGAAACAGAAATACCTCCATGCGTACAACCATAGATTATCTTGCACACCCGAGCATATAAGTGCTTTATGAAAGCGTCTTCCATTCGCATTGGAAGGACTCGGATGGAACTCATATGGCATCAAATGCAACGTTTCTATCCAGTCAAACAAGTGCAAACACGCTATTGACAACCTCCTCATATGGAGTGACTGCCTCAACACGCATCGTTTGATATGGACTCGCATTCGCTAGGAATGAAAAAGGAGGGGGCTGCTGGTGACGCTACCATTTAGGCTGAGGTTCGAATCCCAACGTTCGCACTTGTTTGTTGAGAAATAGGGCTCATGGGTTTTCCTGTTCGCCGAAGTGTTGTGCTGCGGTGAAGATGTCGTCTATTCCTACGTAGTTGTCTTCGCTGAGGTCGCAGTAGGGATTGTAGTTTGGATTACCTGTTTCTGAGCCGTAGTGCTGAGCTACAGTGAACACGTCGTCTATTCCAACGTAGCCATCTGCGTTCACGTCTCCTAGCATTGGAAACCAGATTGTCGTGTTGTAGCTGCTTTTGAAGTCGATGGTGAAATAGATGAAGTAATGCGTGCTATTCGCTGAGATCGATGCTGGAGGATCATAGGAGGGGAATGAGAGTCTCGTGTTGTTAAGGAATACCTTGATGTTTGTGGAGTTTAAACCGATAGGCTGGATGATTCTCACATAGCCTGAAGTACCAGTCATTCCAGAAGCTTCAAGTTTCAGTGATCCAGGCGTTTCCTTGAGATCTAGGACGGTTGCGTTGGACGTTACGGAGATGGGATACGTTGTCCCTCTCTTAGTAATATTGATGTTCTGGGTAGCTATAGGAGTCCAGGGAAACATAAGCGGATATGCGTCTTGATTGTTTTGGTTAATAGTGTAAGGTGCATCAGCTATCCCATCACCGCCAGTCTGGTTCTGATAGGGACCGCTCTTCTCGTCAGCACGGGCAAATTCGCTCCAGAAATTTCCGCCAGAAGGATAACCGTCATCCCAAACATTGTCAAGAGAATCGGTTAGTGATACTTGATGATCATTGTTGATGAAATCGTTATGATAAAATCTGTTGTTAGAAGACGATTCGAGCTCGACTCCATCGTTGTTGTCTGCTATATTGTTTCCGCAGATAGTGTTGTAAGAAGAGTCATAGAGGTAGATACCATCTTCGTAAATGTCGTATTTGTTCTTTGCAGCCACCTCGTTTTCAGAAATAATGTTGTTCAGAGACGTCCCCAGGCCGATGCCATAATACAGAATACTGCTTGTTATGTTGTTTCTGGAAACAATGTTAAAAGACGACGAGGAGAGAGAGATACCACCACCGCTTTTCGTTATTTCGTTTCCATGAATGGTATTATTGTTAGAAACGATACACGAGACGCCAACATACGTGTTCGTTATCATGTTTTCTGTTACTCTCGAATTGTTTGTGTATGCAAGTAGAAGCCCTTGTCCGTTATCTCTCAAGGTTAAACCTTCAACCGTTACATTTGCACAGTTTACGAGGGCCAAAAATCCGACTTGCGGGTGCGTTGTAGAGTTCACCACTGAGTCAGTATGATTTACAAGATAGTAGACAGCCTTCCCATCCACAAGGTTTGAAACATCGATAGAATGCATAAAATGACTAGGTTCGTTGCCACTAACTGCGAAGTTGGTGTTTATGCCATTAATCAAGTTGCCAAATAGAGTATTGTAAGAAGAGCCTGAGATCTGCACGCCGACTCCATAGTTGTTGTTTGTTATTTCGTTTCCAGATAGAGTATTGTAAGAGGACGATTGGAGTCTGACGCCATAAAATATGTTTGTTATGCTGTTGCAGTAGATAATGTTGCAGGAAGAGTCTTCAAGCAAGAGTCCCCAATTGCCACTTGTTATGTTGTTTTCTCGGACAGTATTATTAGAGGATTTGGAAAGATCGACACCACCTGTGTTGCCTATTACATTGTTTCGAAAAATGGTGTTGTCAAAAGACTCATGAAGCCTAAAACCAGCCATACTGTTTGTTATGTTGTTCTCGGAAAGGGTGTTAGCAGAAGACCAGTAGAGGGTGACACCACCACCACTTATTTTGTTACATGAAATAATGTTATTGTTGGAATACGAATACAGAGAGATGCCGCCACCATCGCGTATATCGTTTTCATATATTCTGTTGTTAGAAGAAGAGTTCAGTAAGATGTCAAAACCGTTGTGTACTATGCTATTTTCTGAG
>CAZDNV010000181.1:0-2709 GCA_964506875.1 uncultured Candidatus Bathyarchaeia archaeon | reverse complement strand
GGTCATACTGAATCGGATATACGCGTTACTTTCGATTCAGACGGGATCCATGTTGCCAAGTATCCCGATTACTTTGTATTCCCCTCGGATCTTTATTTCGTCCGGGATAGTGGGGTGCAGGATACATCAGGATCCTCAAACTATGGATATAACGCTGCTCTATTTACTACCGTCCTTGATGAAAATACTAATAATTTAAAAATCTATAAAGATGGGGTTCTCATCTTTGACCAAGATGATATGCCCTCGATTGATCCAGAAACGGCTATGTCAAATACCGGGGTTTATTATGGGGGTGTTGGATCGAATGATGTAGGGTTTACCGTCGTTGGGATACCGGAAACGGGATTCCAATATATAGCCCCTGATGAGGAGGTAGCCTATGGGATCGGTAATTACTGGACGGGCCTTATCGGAGCAATGGATCGTGTGATCCCGGGAGCCGGGGCCGTCTATTCAATGATTACCACAATTGGGGTAATTGTTGTATGGACTCTCCCGGAGTCCGTATTTCCATTATGGCTTAACATTCTCCTCATAAAAACTCAAGCATTAGCAATTCTTTATCTTGCCGCTCGTCTTTTCAGGGGTGGGGGATAATCTTGGATAGATTCCTTCTCTCGCTCCTCCTCTTGGGTGTCTTGATAACCCCGGTCATGGCCACTAATGCAACAATAGTAATTACTAATCCCGTTGCTATGACCTATTATGATCACCAAATAAACCTATCATACATAACGGGGATGAATGTAGATTTTAGTGATGTGCGCTTTTATCAATCAGGGGGGACTACCCCGCTCCCTTACTGGTCTGAAACGGTTGTCAATTCCACGTATGCTATCATGTGGATCAACGTAACCTCGGCCTCTCAATCATCCCTCACAATGACTTATGGTAATGCCTCTTTAACCTCTGCAAGCAACGGAACCCAAACATTCCCCCTCTTTGATAATTTTGACGAGGCCTCACTAAATACCACAAAATGGACAGATACCCATACAGGGGGGACAATCACACAATCAGGGGGGAGCGTAACCCTTGCCGGGAATATTGGGACAAGTAAAGGATTAGAATCTAAAGTCCCTTTTGCCAACGACACAATCTTTGAGGCCTATTTTACCGGGCAATCAAGCGTAAATACGGGATACATCGCTTATGGGTATGGGTGGTATTCCGGATCCGGGACTTTCGCTCAAATACTTGACGCTTCTGATTCAAACACAAATTTATACGCCTATCTTATGAATAGTTCAACCGGCTATTCTTTTGGAGCACAATCAACCGCGTCAAAATTTACATCAATATCAAGGACGGCCACAAGATGGTATTTTAATTACAATGGTAATACGATCTCCTCCCCCTATGTGTCCCCCTCTACAACAACAGCATTATCTATTAATCTTGGGATGTTTGCCACAAATTCAAGGACGTATTCTTTTGAGCAAGTAAGGGCAAGGAAATGGAACGTAACAGAGCCAACCCTTGCGCTCCTTTTACCCCCCGCCTCCTCTTTCACTTATACCCCCTCGGGGGGTTATTCAAATACATCTATCTCCTTTACTGACACCTCTACAAATTCCCCTACTTCATGGATCTGGTCTTTAACAGACGTAACGGGTAATAACACCCCCTATGAATTTAGCACATCACAAAACCCAACAAATATTTTTAATACGGGTAATTATTCAATCAAATTAAATTCCACCAATTCAGCCGGATATAATATTTCAGTAGCAACTCAATGGGTTAATATCTCTCAATTCAAATATTATGGATATGGGGATAGTATAACGGGGGCGACGTATCTTAATTCAACGGGAAAAGATTCTTATGTCCTACAAGGACGGGATAGATACGATCCTACAGCCTTCGCAGATACCAATAAGGACGGGGCAAGTAAGGCCTCGTGGTGGGGAATTGCAGAGATCAACAATCATCCGGGGGCCCTCAATAAATCCACTTACAATTTTATAATGTTCGGTGTAAATGACAGGGCCCTTAATGCGTCATATACGGCAAACGAAACAGCCGCAAACAATAAAGCAATTTCTGATTTTTATAGGAATAACGGATCGTATGCTTACATCCTTATGGAACCTATGGATACCTTTGGATTGGGATGGAGTTCACAAGCGAATCAAGTAGATAATATAACGAAAATGGAGGCATATTACCTCGATAATCACGTTCCTTTCCTTCGGACGTATGACGCTATTGATATGAATCCAACGAATGACTATCCCGATATAACTAATCTTTCGTATGGTTATGAAGGGACAGATTATTTACACCCAAATATCACCGGACATTCAAACATTGCTGATTATATTTGGGAGAGGGGTGTAAATCTCACGGCCCCCGAGGCAAGTTTCACCGGGAACCAAACATCAGGAGCCCCCGGCCTTGTGGTTCAATTTAATGATACTACTTCACAATATCCGATGTATTGGAATTGGTCTTTTAACGATATAACCGGAAATGCAACAGAGATCTATTTTACCACTGTAAGAAATGCAACAAAAACATTTACAGCCGATGGTCATTACAGGATAAACCTTACTGCGACAAATTGGATTACCTCTGATACATCCGATGGAACTTTCTTTGTAAATATCACAACCCCCACCCCCCCGGTAGCGGCTTTCTCGGGATCCCCCACAACAGGCAAGGAACCGCTCAACGTAACCTTTACGGATTCATCAACGAATA
>CAZDNV010000180.1:0-2731 GCA_964506875.1 uncultured Candidatus Bathyarchaeia archaeon | reverse complement strand
TCTAGTTCTGTCATGACTGCAAACATAGCAAGGGCGCTATTCTCAAACGCTTCCTCAAGATCCTTTCCATGTGCTGCGATGTAAGCATCCGCGGTATGTTCGAGAAACTTGAAGCCTCCTTTGTCACTCATAGAGTGCATCACGGAAACAGTAGGGATCTCTTGCTCTAATACCATTCTGTGCTTCTTCACAAAACATTAATACAATGTTGACTAACATAGTTCGCCTTATAAGGATTGAATAAGCCTTGGGAAATGCCATGCTGAAAACTATCCTAGCCTACTATGTCGTCGCCATCATAATCCTATTGAGTGGCTATTCTCTCCCTCCTGCTCAAACAGAGTCGCTGACTTACTTTCCAATATTGCTCTCATTGCTGCTGTTGATTCCGATTTACGTTTGGCAAGCAAACTATCGCAGAAAAACCGAGCTAGCAGGAGACATCCAAGCAAAAGACAAGGGAAATGTGATCTTCTGGATTCTAGCACTTTTTGCTTTGGCTCTGTCAGTACGCATTCCTTCAGTCTTGCTTTTTGCTGAACCGTTTGAAAAGACCCCTTTGGTCTTTCTCTTAATCTTGACAATGCTTATCATCGAAAGAACTGACCTTACAGCGTTTGGATTCAAAACTGAGAAACTAGGAAAATCGCTTCTGCTTGGAGGGGCCTTCTACCTCATCTTCGGAGGATTGGCACTAGGGGTTTCTTACGCTATGATTTACGGGTTTGTAGGGCAGTTTCCTGTTAAATCCTTTGATGTTGTGTCTTCTTCGCTGACGATGCCCTTCATGACTTTCTGCGTAGGGATAAGCGAAGAGGGGCTTTTCAGAGGATACATGCAAACACATCTCCGAAGATTCAGCACTTCTGGACAGGCCATTGTGGCACAGGCAATTCTCTTTGGATGCTGGCATTTTGTTTGGAATCTGTCCCCTTTCAACCCATTCTCTATGGCGGAGTATATTGGGACAACATTTCTCTTTGGTCTTCTATTCGGCTACTTCTACAGCAAGACTAAGAGTTTGGTGCCTTTGATTTTTGCTCATGGACTATGGGACGCTGTTGTGCCATGGATAATAACCAACAAGCCAGTGATGGATTACTTCTCTACGCTTCCAGCATCAAGTCAAATCCTGACTAATTATCTACCGTATGCAATTTCTGCAATAGCAGCTTTCTTCTTTGTGAGATGTCTAGCGAAAGAAGATCGAACACAAGATTCCTTGAGGTTCCCTTCGAAGAGCTAGTCTAAGCTTTCCTCAAGGTCCAACAAGATTTCAATAGTAGTTCTTATAAAATCTAAGCATTTCTCATCAAGTATTTTCGCATTTTTGGTCTCTTTCAGATTCGTTAGGTCCGATAGGTCGCTTTCTATGAGCTCTCGGCATAGAACACTTCCATGTTTCTGCTCGAATCGTTTGTAAAGCTGCTGCGCGAGCTTGTATGGTTCTAGTCGCTCTTCAAGTGAGGGTTTATTGGTTCCATACTTGACCCCTATTGCCATCAAGCCGCCTGTTAGGGCCCCACATACGGATCCGCATCGGCCGATTCCGCCGCCGAAGCCTGTAGCTATTTTCGGAATTAGATCGTTATTGCCATACCAGTATTCAAACATGGTTAACAAGATGCTTTGGGCACAATTGTATCCTTTCTTGAAATGCATCACTGCTTTTTCGCAGAGCATGCCCTTTTCGTTCATGCTTTTTGTGTCCATTCCAGAAAAGAGCGCTTAGAAACTCTCTGGAATTTTCTGGATGGCGGCGACTAGAAGTTTCACGGCTTTTTCTGCATCTTCCATGTTGAGCATGGAGATCGGGCTGTGGATGTAGCGTGTTGGCACAGAGATCACGCCGCTTGGTATGCCTTCCTTCGTTAGCTGTATTCGTGCAGCGTCTGTTGAGCCTGCCAGGCCTGTTTCAAGTTGGTATGGAATCTTGCTCTGTTCAGCTGCATTAATCAGTAGTCGCAGGATTTTTGACGGTACAATCATGCCGGAGTCGGCGATCGTGAGGGCTGGGCCTTTCCGTGTGGCGATTGGTGCCTCTACTTTTTTTACTCCTGGTGTATCTCCGGCTACGGTCACATCTAGTGCAATGCCGATGTCGGGGCAAATGCTGAAGGCTGATGTTGTTGCTCCTCTTAGTCCGACTTCCTCTTGGACTGTTCCAACTCCATATATTGTGCATTCTGTCTTTGTTAGGAGCTTCAATGCTTCAATCATGATTGCGCAGCCTATTCGGTCGTCAAAGGCTTTTCCGATTACGACGTTCTTGCTGATTTCGGCAAATTTCGCGTCAAAACTCACTGCGTCTCCTATTTTCACGCCCATCTTCTTGGCTTCTTCGTAACTACTTGCTCCGATGTCGACGAAGAGCTCATCCCACGGAATGACCCTTTTGCGTTCTTCCTCTTTCTGAATATGAGGGGGTCTTGAGCCTATGATTCCATGCAGTGGTCCCTTTTCGGTGTTAACAAGAACTTTCTGAGCCAACAAGATGCGGTCATCTATTCCGCCTATTTTTGAAAATCGCAGAAAGCCTCTTTTTGTGATTATCTTTACAAGTAAGCCGATTTCATCCATGTGAGCGGCAAGCATGACTCTCGGTGCATTCTTTTTCCCTTTTCTCAGTCCGATGATGTTCCCTAAATTGTCTTCTTTGACCTCATCCACATGTGGTTTCAAAAGCTTCTTCATCAGATCTGCGACTTCTTCTTCGCGACCTGTCACACCA
>CAZDNV010000179.1:0-2741 GCA_964506875.1 uncultured Candidatus Bathyarchaeia archaeon | reverse complement strand
CAGATGAGAGCATCTTTTTATGGAATGCTACAGATTCTTGATCCCAATGTTCATCTAGATCCAAACAAGGAATTTGGGAAACCCAATCTCGCACAGAAAGAGATATTCAAGAGAGCAGCCGATTCCATCATAAAGCTTGTAAACAAAGCTAGATTTGGAGGACTCATTCCAATGGATAGCGTTATAGACACTTCTGATCTGTTGGGAATAAGACAACAAAGGATTTCTATTGAAGACTGGACAACTGCAATCATTCCCCAGTATAGGTCAAACTGGTTTGAGAATCAATATTGCTATGTTGAGATCTGGTTAGAGAAAGCAGACCTTGAAGAAGTTATCTATGATACGGCAAATGATTTAGGAGTCTATATATCCTGCAATGGAAAAGAGCCTTCTGTTAGTCAGACATTGAGTGGACTTGAAAGAATAAGATATTTTGGTAAGGACATTAACTATTGGTTATGGCTGCAAGACTTGGACCCCGATGGAGCAAGGATGCCTGTATCTCTAGATGAACAT
Organism: uncultured Candidatus Bathyarchaeia archaeon; assembly: GCA_964506875.1. Lineage (GTDB taxonomy): Archaea > Thermoproteota > Bathyarchaeia > Bathyarchaeales > Bathycorpusculaceae > CAZDNV01. Next base: position 2,222 of record CAZDNV010000179.1, on the reverse strand, counting down.
GCTAGGGAAATGGCTAATGAGATAGGAGTTTCTTCTCCAAGAGTTATTCCAATTGCATTACTTCCAAATCAGACCAAAGGATTGTATCAATTGCCTCTGAAGAAGGGAACTAACCTAAAATGGTTTACCAACTATTACAACATCAATTATGGTGTAGAACTAAATGCCTTGACTCCTAACCAATTGAGATCCATTGTCCATCAAGAGATCCTAGCAAGATTGGACTACAATGAGATTCTGAGGAAGCAACAAGAAGACCAAAAGAACATCAATGTGATCCAGACTCATCTCCAAACCTTTAATCCTTAGAATAGCCTTTCTTGACTGTCTTCCCTATTTGCTCTATTGTGTAAAGGGTTCTGGATTAGAAGGATAAAGTTTCTTATTGAATAGGAATGTAGCCGTTTCTTTGAGAAATTCAGCAATAATGATGTTTCCTCTTATTGCATACTTATCGCTAATGAATCTCCTTATTTCTTCTGGAATGCTTCTAGGTGAGATCAGTATTCCATACTTAGCATCAAAAATGTCTGCGTAAAGTTTTGTTCTCGAAATATCTTTGATTGTTATCTTGTCTGGCTTCACTTCAACGGTTATTTTTTCTTTAGAATACTGGTCTTTCTGTATGAACCCCATTATGTCGGGAGAAAATTTCTCGACCCTTATGATGCTCAATGCTTTATCATCAAGGACTTCCTTCAATTCCTCCGAAAAATGCCCTTTTGCGGTTATTTCTAAATGAACTTTACCTTCAGAATCAGTAGGCAAATTCAACCTTTTCTTTTCAGCATCCAAATATTTCTTAAGTATGCCTATCAAAGTAAGCTGGATAGGTTCATAGAGTTCTTCCTCTTTTTTCTTTTTTGGTTTTTCTTTTCTATTTTTTGGGAGAACTCCGATAGGCACATATTTGGGGATTGATTCCTTACTCATTTTTAGATCCCTAGTTTGCTATTGAAACTCTGCAAAATATAAGATTTCCCAGAACTTCTATTTTAAGATTCTATTTCAAAATATCTCTCTTCTGTCTTCTTTCAAGAAAATAACCAAGAAGGAAGCTTCTCTTAGTAATAGAACCTCAATATCGCAATGTATATTAAAGAGTAGCCTATATTATTGGTTAGGGACAAAAATAAGTGATTACAATGACAGAGAAGACAAAACAAGATAGATTCTTGTTATATATTCCAAAAGGGCAAAAAGAGAAGTTCCGATTATACAAGAAGATAGCCAAGGAACTTGGAAAGTCAGTGAATGATAGAATTTGGATGCTAATTGAAGAAGATGAAGAAAAGTTATTCTCAATATTGAAGACTTTGAAGACAGAGGTGAAAAAAGATGAAAGTGAGTAAGGTAGAACTATTTAAAAACTTCAATGAGACAGGTGAGCATACTTGTCCTTACTGTCTAAGGTCAGACTTCAGTTGCGTTGATACTCTTGCAGAACATATTCAAGTTGATCATCAAGTGGAGCTAGAGGATATGACTGAGGAACTTGGCAAAATAGGACTAGAAAACAAGGAAGTTCTAGACACTTGGGAAAAGGAACAAAAGCTAAAGATCTTGTCAGAAGCCTACGAGAAAGAACCTGAGAAGTTCAATCTTTACCAGAAAGATGACATGGCTTTAGACAGAGCTGTTCGAGATAGGTTGTTCAAGGAAGCGTTATCAGTTACAGGAAGAGGACTAACCAAACTAGATGCAATGTTCCTGAGATCAATGCCACTAGCAAAAGAAGGACAATGCCCAGATGGTTATTGTCTAGTTGATTTTGGAGATGAAAAGAGATGTATTACACAGAGTGCTTGGAATGCATACAATCAGTACAAGGCTAAACCATTTGACTTCGGACAATCACATCGACCAGATGCAGTCTCAGGACAGAGTGATACAACTATTCCAGAACCCATTTCACCAGAAGCTGAGAAGGTACTAGACAAGAAAACTCCAGTCAACAAAGTCAGATTTGAAGGTGGCAAACTGATCTTAGAACCAGAGTATGAACCACAGAGACTTCCAAGGAATGTTATCAAATACTCAGGAAACAGAGAAGATCTTAGTGAACCTGACAGAAAGAGACTAGAAACTTGGTTGGTATTGGAGGCTCTCCTAAGACATAAGAAGAGATCAAACTAACTTTCTGGGATCGTTAGTAGGAATCGGGGCTGAGTCTTATCGAACTTTGGGGTTCATAAGGTTCCTCCTCAGCCCATCCTAGTCAC
>CAZDNV010000178.1:0-2772 GCA_964506875.1 uncultured Candidatus Bathyarchaeia archaeon | reverse complement strand
TGCAGAGATAACGCTGTTTTGGTCCTTCAGTAGTATAGCGCACACCGTTAGAAATGACCTTAAAGCTGCCACAAGTCGGGCATTGAACAGTTACAGCTTCCATTAAGAACCCTCTCCCTCTTCAAACTGTGGCAAATCCTCAGTCAACGAAAAACCGTTCTGCTCACAGTTAATTTTCACAATTTGGAAGTGGTTTTCGCAATAGTACATCATAACTAGGCTTTCAGAACTGCTAAGTTCGTATTTGGCTAAGAGTGCGCATTGGTCTCCTTTTCCTTCACCTTCACAATTATGTGGTTCTGTTGGCGCAAGAAGTCTATAATGGAGTATTTGTTTTTCTCCTACTGAAATTTCCTTATGGTTTGGTTCGTCAAAAGTTTTCTCTGGAACACCTATTGATTGCTCAGGTGTCACCGTTGTCACCACATCAGATATAACTTTTAGATTTTGAGTATCTTTTTCGCCCTTAGGGTAGGCTGTGGTGACAGTGGTGACAGCATCTAATTTTTGTTGTTCCTCAATAGGTTTCTCTTTTGGTTTGCGCTTCAGATAGGCATAAACCCAAATTCGTTCTCCCATAACACGCCTTTGTACTCTTTGAGCTTTTGGGTAAATCTGTTTAAGGTTCTCAGTGAAGGTTCTCTGTGGCATTGTGGCTAAATTCTCGTTTTTGCAGAATGTAATGAATTGCGCGAAGAGGTCGGGTATGAAGTCGCTTTCGTTAGGTGATTCTTCTAAGTTTTCTTCTATGTAGGCTTTTGCGCTGTTCATTTGTCTTAGGTATTTTGCTCTGGTTTCCTCAATCCCTTCAGAGTTGGTGAATTTGCCATTTTGAAGTAAGCGTTTAAGTGCTTTTACAGATATGTTCAAAAGTCCACTCATTTCTTGCTCTGTTGTTATTTTCGCTAGTATGTTGGGGTCGGCATTCTGTCCTTCTATAAATACCGCGTTGCATGGGATTAGAATTAAACGTCTAAAAACAGCATTGGTATCTTCCACTATTACTGGAGCTGCGTTCGCAGAATATATCATTTTTGCGGTGTTAAAGAAGTCGAAGGGTTTTCCATATTTATGTTGAGCATGTATAGCATCGTCACCCGTCAACATTTTTAGCGGGCCTAGTTGCTTGATTTCTGTTGTTGAAAGGTCGCTGCATAAATTGGCTAGTTTCTCATATAAGGCTGCTGCGCTGAATCGGTCATAACAGAGTTGTTGGAGTGGTATAGCTGAACAGTTGCGAAGTCCACCCAAAAATATTGTAACCATGTTTATGAATTTGCTTTTCCCATTGCTTCCACCACCGATTAACAACAGTAGTTTTTGAATTGGCATCCCATGATAAAGGCAATAGCCGATATACTCTAAGATTGTTGGAACGTAGTGTTCTGTGAAAACTTCAGATAGGAATTTCAGGACCGCTGGGCATTGGGCTGTAGGGTCATATTTCCACGGTAGCCGTGAGATTATGAAATTCCCTGGTGTTGACGGTTCTAACTCGAAAGTGTCCAAATTTAACGTTCCATTGGATACCGCAATTTTGTTGGCGCATGGTGTTAAATCTTCTTGTGTGTTAGCGTTAACATTGAACAAAACTTCTTCATATTGGTGTTTTCTAAGGTCTGATTTTAAACATTCTGCCATTGTTGTTTTTATGAACGGTGAAGCGAGGTTTTCCCAAATTCCCAATTCCAAGTTATAGATATAGGTTACTTGGGATAGCTTATCGGTTTTGAAGAAAAACGCTGTCATTAATGAACGTGCGAAAGAACCTGGGTTAAACTTCTCTTTGCCTTCAGGTCCTTCCATCCATCCACATATAACCTCTGACATCATGGGTTTGTACTTGCGTTCAAACGGTTCAGCTGTAGTTGCGCCACATTTCATGTTTGAGCATTTATACCATTGTTTTCCTTCTTTGTTTTTCACTGTTGTATAAACTGGGGTATCGCAACATGGGCATGTTAGGATAATTGTTGGTTTGCTGCTTTGTTCAGATATCTTTAACCGTTTTATCCATTCTTCCCTGTTTTTTGGTGGAGCTGCTGTTTCTTTGCATAATGGGTCTGTATCCCTTAACAAATTTTCTGGTGGTGTTGGCTGCTCGGTCATTCAGAGTTGCTCCTTAAAAATTTGGACGTAGCAAAAACTCTGACCGTTATCAGCTTTCATGATTCTGCTTGTGGGTACGGTGTGATAGTTTTTTGCCAAAAAATCAATAAAGTCACTTATGAACGCGGTGCTCTCGCTCGTGATCTTTAATGTCGTGACTGTTATTCTTAAAAATTGTTTTTTTTGTTCTTGGGTCGGGACCAAACTCTGTAATGGTCCGTCAGGTTCACCCGAAGCGGGTAATTTTTCGTTCTGATTTTTCTTCATTCATGGTCAATTCTTTACGCCTCGAAATGTTCAACCAACCGCTAAGCGGTTAAAATTATCTGAGTATGTTTTTTTTGGGGTTGTTGTGTTTTTTCGCCTCTTGTATAATCGGTTTCTATCTTAGTCTCAATAGACTATAGTCCTGAGACTTAATTAAAGGTTTTGGTTATATGTTTCAATTAATACAATAAGCGTATATACGCACACCTTTATACATTTATACAAAGCCTTAATCTTCTCGAATTTAACTTTAAATAGTTCTAATACTTTTTTGAATGCATGGACAAACAATTCAAACATCCACAAGCAGTCCGCGATTATTTAGCAGATGCAAAGCGGAAGCAGCGCGCCAAGCAAAAAGACAAGAAAAAGGAGTAGGGAAAATGAAGCCTTCTC
>CAZDNV010000177.1:0-2803 GCA_964506875.1 uncultured Candidatus Bathyarchaeia archaeon | reverse complement strand
AATTGATCTCATTTAGACTATCAACGAAAGAACGACAACGAATCGAGCAGCTAATCCAAGAAGGAAAATACCGAAACCTATCTGAATTGGTCCGTTTGGCTATCGCAAAATTTCTGAATGAAACCTAGCTAGGAGTTTTCCGCTAATGGCTGTGGCTGAACTCAAAACTGCTGCATGGGAGTATTGGCGGCAAGGCTGTAACATCGTTCTGTTGAAAGACAAGAAGCCACTGCATGAATGGCAGAAATGGATAAAGGAAAGCCAAACCGAGCAAGAATTTAATGCGTTACCCTGGAAGGAAGCGAATCAATATGCCATAGTTTGCGGAACAAAAACCAGCAACGGATTCTATTTCTGTGCTGTCGATTTTGACGTTAAGAATCTGCCGAGTGAAGTGATCGAGAAGGGAAGGCAAGCTCTGAAACAGTTACCAGTCACAGGGATAGAGGAAACCCCGAGTAAAGGGCAGCACAATATGTATTATAGCCGTGCTAAACCTGAAACACTCTCACTTTACCATAATGTTTGCGCTCTCGAGCTGCTTGGAGAATCAAAACTATGCATAATGGCTCCAAGCCAAGGTTACAGAAAACTGAATGACAACACGCCTACCGAAGTGGAAGACCTAGAAGACCTATTGCTCAAGGCCCTATACAACGCAGGAATCAAAATAGAAGAGCAGAAAGCAGAAGCATGGTTCAACCGTGACGACCTAACGGCTAAACCGTACAAGAAAGAGGCTCCACTGTGCATAAGAGAAATGTTGAAAGGCGTTTCGGAAGGCCTAAGAAATGAAGTTACAATACGTCTTTCCAGCTACATGGTGAACTTTCGGCAGCTAGAACCTAAGAAAGCTTTCAGAGAGCTTCAAGACTGGAACCGTTTAAACGACCCTCCCATAACAGAATCAGAGCTGAGAAGCGTTTTTGAATCAGCAGTAAAGGGCCGATATGTCTTCGGCTGCGAAGACAACATCCTAAAAGGATTCTGCAAGAAAGGCATAGAGTGTAGCCTGAAGAAACGCAAGGAAAAACCAATAGAAAAGACGATTTATGATCCTGAAACAGAAGCCCAGATACAACAAAAATTGCGGCGTATTTTTGACGCTGAGAATCAACTCGACGCTCTGACTCCACACTTGGACAATATGATAGTAGGCGAAGACAAAACCAAAAAGGCCATAACCGTGCTGCTGCTAAGCGCCCGAGTTTCCAATCCAGAAATGAAACAGATTATTCTTTTGAAAGCAACAGAAGGTGCTGGAAAATCAAGATTAATGAAGGTTCTAACGGAAGGCTACAAAGTGAAGGATGTAGGGAGATTTTCCGCTCACGCGCTAGACTACACAAACTTGGAAGGCTTCGAAATTCTGAGGTTGAAAGAATTAGGCAGCATGGATGAAGAAAAGCAAGGCATAAGCACGATAAAGTTTCTGTCAAGCGACGACCAAGGCTATACAGTAGAGATAACAGCGAAGGATGAGACAAGCGGAAAATTCACAACTGAACAATACAAGATCCCACCTATAACCGTGTTAAGCGGCACTACTAGGCTTATTCTTGACGCTCAATTTGAACGTAGAGCATGGCCTCTCGGCCTAGATGAGACTGTAGAGCAGACTGCACGAATAAGCGAGTGGAAGGCGAGTCTAGAATTACAGAGCAATGAAAAACTGTTAGACCTTAGAAAGGTCACAGATTACGAGTTCTCAACTGAAGTCTACAAGCGATTTATCGAGAAGTTTGAACCTCAAAACATCATTATTCCTTTTCCAAGCAGCCTATTGGAAATTCTGGGAACCAAGGCTCTTCGGGTAAGAGGTGACATGGATAAGTTGCTCAATTTTGTCAAGTTCTATGCACAGCTTAACCTAAAACGGCTGGAGAAAGCCAAGGAAGGTCTATACGTTTGTAGCCCTGAAGTTTGCATGGAAGCCATCGACATTATAATTGAACCTCTAACAAGCATGCTTTCAAAAATCGACAAGCGTTCTAGGGAAGTTTTTGAAGCATTAAAAGAAGTAAAGGATATTGATGATTCTGAGGGGAAGGAAAAAGTAGTTAGGTATGACCTGAAGGGCGCGGTAATAGACAAAGACGTTAGGGAGAAAATTGCTGTAAAACTTGGGAAAAGCGAAAAGACCATTAGAGCCTTCTTCAGTCAGCTAGCAACCAGTGAATATGTAAGCAGCGACGACAAGAAACCCAAGAGCTTCACGCTGCTTTATAATGTGGAAGACATAAAGACAAAACTTAGCGGAATATTGGCAAAAACCAAATCTGCCAATAGTTTAATGGACGAAATGAAGAAAGAATCTCAAGAATGGCTCAAAACACGATTGGAAATTTTTTCTGTACGGATGGGCGGAAAAAATCCTAACATAGGCAAAGCAAACAATGACACGGATTCTTATTGCATAGAAAAAAACGAGCCGACCATAGGCAAAAAGATTTCCAATCCTGTTTCTCTGCCCTTTCAAACCGTTCTAGCCAAGACAAGCTTAGATAATCGGCAGATTCAAAAACTGCCAATTCCTCAAGAAGAAAACGCAACTCTCAAAACTGGAGAAGTCATGTTCCAATGCCAATTCTGCAAGACTCAGGACAAACCCATGTTTTTCTCAACCGAACATGATTTGAAACTGCATGTCAAAGCGTTTCATAGCGGTTTTCCAGATTATGTGAGTTGAGGCTAATGGTTCCTAGCTGCCCTCAATGCGGAAACAAAGAACGATTCTACCGCGCTGGTCTAAGATACCTGGCTGATGGGCAGCAAATCCAGCGCTGGTTATGCGTCTTTTGCG
>CAZDNV010000176.1:0-2836 GCA_964506875.1 uncultured Candidatus Bathyarchaeia archaeon | reverse complement strand
AGCAGTTAAGAGAACAGCGAAATCAGGAACTAAAAGAACTTATGGAAAAAGACAAACAAGACCATATTGTTGAAGCCAACAATATGATAGGAGTAGTAGAGTGGTTAGAACAACAGTTTTTAAAACTTGAATCTACGGTAGGCGTACAAGGGGTATTCTATGAACTATTAGAACAAGCCAAAGCAGTTCAACGCCAGTGCATAGAAACCGCTTACGATGATGCAGTTCAAGATATGCGTCAAGACGAGGAACGGCCATTTAAGGGGTTTGAGTATTACAACAACAATTACGAAAAGAAAAGGCAAGGTAGAAATTTTGACACCGATGCTCACGAAACCTTTCAAGGAGGTTAATTAAGAAAAACAACAACAACGACAATAATCATGAAAAAACAAAAATTTTGGACACGAGTACGAAATGTATTTCGCCCTGACAAAAACAACGGATTGACAAATGACGAGATTGCTCATTTGAATCAATTAAAAGACAAGAAGGATTTTCAAGACTTGCTATTTGAACCAATCCAATTGTACCAATTGCTTTGCAAGAGGTACACGACCACTGAAGTTATGAGATGGATATGTGAGATGGTAGAATTTGAAGGTGACGAACTTGACGAGAGTTCTAAGACAATGGAATTTTTAACGCAACTGAATCATGTGGCGCATAAACAACAGTGGGATAAAATGCAAAACTTATTTGCACTGGTGCAGGAGGTGGGTGACGTATCTCAAGCGTCATTAAAATTTGCGCAAAATAGCATGGCCAAAATAAACGGTAGTCACCTGTTAAACAGATACCCAAATTTTGCAGAAGTAGAAGCATCAACTGACACGGCAATGGGCTATCCAAAAGATGCCACATTAACGAATTTAACGGAAATGAATCTAACTGAAGGAATAGAGTTGGAGGAAAAAGAGATAGAGACAAAGCCAACGGTTAAGTATGGATACAAGCATCCTTTGGCAAAAGGTAAAATCTATTCAACCAAATTATTTCAAGATGCGTGGGAAGTGCTACCCGACTATTTTACCCGTCAGAGCGCAGAGATAGAGTTTAAAAAATATAATGTGGGAAGCGGTGCATTTTTGAACACGCTAATTCAAAACACATTCAAAGACGGCTTATTGCGTAAACCCAAGTATGGCTACTATGAAAAAGTGCATCCAAAAAATAAGATAGTCAATGAACCATTGGAGGCTTTAATAGAAGAAGAAAAAAAAGTTGAGTTAAAAATGACACTTGAAAAATCAAAAGAGCCATCAAGGAAGTTGAACGTTGTATCATACAATCGGGAAGAAGGAAATGACGTGTACGGTCTTAATGATTGGATAACGATGGATAACGCTCAAAAGGTGTTTGGGTTAAACAAAAGGTACATTCGTAATCTTGTCAATTTTGAACACATATTAGGCGTGGGTAAAACGGTGATAGGCAACAAATGGATGTGCGTATTGAATTACGGAGAGTTAAAAGGTTATTGCGACAGAAAACAAACTATGGCCGATTCTTTTGGTTATAGAAATAATTGTGAATCCTGCAATAACACGTTTAACGCTTGGAGCGAGCACTTAAATTACTGCCGTTCTTGCATCAGTAAACTTTGATATAACAGGAAAAAAGTTTATATTTGTAAATAAATAATATGCTAATAAGAGCCGAAGGTAGAATTTACGAAATCGTTTCTGATAACGATTATTTTGGTACGTTGATAATGAAGAAACGTATCAGAGGTATGATTATGCCTTTGGCTTTTTCCTTACGAGGAGACTTAAAAAGAATGTGCTGTGACAAGCACGAAATTGGCGAAGGCGACAAAGTGCGCATTTGGTTTGTGCCAGTTTGTAAAAAACACAACGACAGGTATTTCACCAATTTGGTAATTGAGAAAATGGAGGTCTTAGAAAAGAGCCCAAAGAACTTATTGAATTGGAAAGAGAGTTACGAAGTGGATGAAGATACGGGAGAAGTCGTTGATACCGAAACAGGAGAAATAATTCAATAACACATATGACCACCACAACACGACCCACCCTTTGCCTTGGAATCCCGACCATAAATAGAAAAGACTTACTGGAGGAAGCACTGGCAGTCTATAAGAAGACGTGGAAGAACAGGCACGTTTTTATTGTTGACAACGGCAATCAAGACATTGATGATAACCCTCCGTATTTGAAAGTATGGGGCAAGGGAGAAAACATCGGTGTTGCAGCATCGTGGAACAAAATCATTGAGCGTCAAAAATTATTGGGATACAGCCACATGATGATTTTAAATGATGATGTTATTGTAACCAAGTCGTCATTTGATATTGAAGATTTTATTGAACAGAACCCTGCTGACTTTTATACTGGGCTTGGGTATTACTCTTTTATCATACCATTGGCAACCTATGAGAAAATTGGGCCTTTTGATGAAAAGTATTTTCCTGCGTATTACGAAGATACGGATTACACATACCGTTTGCAGATGGCGGGCATGAGCAAACTGGATACGGAATTTTTACAACCCGAAGTTTTAAGAACAAGTAAATCGGGCGAGAAAGATAAGAACCTGTACAACAGGATATTTGAATGCCGTAGGTACTATGAAACAAAATGGGGTGGTGCACCAAGCGAGGAAAAATACACAACACCATTTAATCAAGCAATATGAACAAGTCTTTAGCAAAACACCAATCGTTTATTAACCTTATTCAATCGGGTAAACGCAAAACGCACGCTTTGGTAATTTATCAAGCATTGTTATTATCACCCCGTACTATTGTGTATTTTCGGGAGACATTAAAAATTCCACACCAAAGTTGTACTGGTACGTTGTCTCACTTGGAAGATAT
>CAZDNV010000175.1:0-2848 GCA_964506875.1 uncultured Candidatus Bathyarchaeia archaeon | reverse complement strand
ATGTGCAGTCTCAATCAAACGCTTGCCTCTTGCAAGAAGCTTCTCGTCTCTTGTTGCAAGAACAAGGTTGCCCAGTCTCTTTTTCAAATCTAGGGCAGAAAGTAAAACTAGAGCATCAGTTGATTGAATACAAACGCTTTTGACTTTGTCAAATATCTGTTCCTGCGCGACTGGTTCAGGTTTGAAGACTTCAAAATGCGGTGTTTTTCTAAACTCTTCTATCATCGTCACCATTCGTCCAATCTCATGCAGTGACAACGTTTCTTTCGGTATGTCTTTTACTCCTATCTTTTCTTCTCTTTTGGCTTTCAATTCGCCAAGAGTTTCTGCCAAAGTGTAGTCAGCAGTATAAGCCTCGTATTCGCCTTTTCTGATTCTCTCGACTAGCTCATAAGAGCACGCATATTTCGCTCCGCCAGAAGACAGCACGTAATCGAGTATTATGTTTGTATCTAGAAAAAGGTTAGGACTAGGCATTTCCTAGTTCACTTGAATAACTCGTCAGCTATTTGCCGAACACGATCAAGAGCTTCTGGGTCTTTTTCCGATTTCAGGAGTTTCAATCCCGTCTTGGCATCATCTACATATTCCCACTTTGTGGGCAAAGCGAACGTGAAGGTTTTTACGATCTCCTGAGTTTGCTTGCTCAATTCTACATAGGGGCTGTTGAAGAAACTTAACATCTTGATTTTTTGAGTAACACTAGCCACTATGCCGTTTGTGGATTGAGATAACCCTGTCTTGAACACTCTCATGCACCCTACTTCTTCTCTTCCTCTTTCGGCCTATTAACCATTTCTTCAAAAGCAATGGCGATCTTCTCTAGTTTCTCGCCGACTTCGATTTTCTCTTTTGCCGACAGCATCATGAGATTGTCAAGCTTTGGCGCGATTTCTACTAGATCCATAAATGCTTTGATAAAAGTACCAAATTCGGCAGGTTGAGATTTACTTGCCAGCATTTTCAGAAACTGTGGTGCTGTCGAACCAAGATAAGCTATAGCGTGAAAAGCATCCTCATTTTCCATTTGAATCGAACCAAGCTTCTTGGCTAGCTCAGCATACGCTTTGAACATTCCAACATAAGCCTTCATTAGCTTGTCAAGGTCTATCTTTCTCATAGCTTCTACGGCCAACTTCACTTTCTTCTCATCTATCGTCGGCATCGTTTCCATTTCAAAATCACTCATCAGTAGGAAGCGATTCTCCAACAAAAAAGCTTTTGCATTCCAAATCAAGATTCTGAGTTCATCCTCGTGCTTTGCTGTATCAGACTTTTCATTTCTTTTCTCCTAGCCTCATTAAGATTCGCCTTCTGTGCGGGAGTCCGCCCATTCAACCCCATGTGAGGTCAAAATTGAGAAAGGAAGCAGCGAGAACAGAACCGATTCCCAAGGTCTTTATAACTAGACAGGGAATGCATTGGGCCTCTCGGCACAAGTGGATACATCGCCACTCCTAAGCTGCAGCATTCCTTTTTTTCTTGTATGAACGTGATTTGTGGTCAACTTTCTCAGCTCTGTGGCTGTCACGTTCTCATTGTGGGGCTTTCTGTTTTGCAGTGGTTGCTTCTAGAAGATTGTTTCCTAAGCCCTAAATACACTCTTTAGGTAATATTGGTAGTTGCAGGGGTGGAGGTGATTTTGTGATAGTAAGGAGAGATGTTTTTGTTGGGTTGTTGGCTTGTTGCTTGGCTTCGATGCTCTTTTACGGCTATTCCCACGATTGGGCTGAATGGTGAGTATGATCCTTGGTTGGATGTGACCGATGATGGGTACATTGGCGTAGACGACGTATACAATGTGGCTTCGCATTTCGGAGCTGAAGGGCAAAGCATAACGAAAGCTGGAATGCTGTATGATAGTGGATGGATCAACGTGACCAACCAGTTTAACGAGAACTACACTGTAACTCATAACCTGAACATGACGCGTGAGGAGATGCTCGTAGACGCAAGAGGACGCGCATGGAACACATACGGAGGACCAGGCTGGGATGATGCTTATGCTCTGGTGCAGACGGCTGACAGCGGCTATGCGCTAACAGGATGGACAACTTCCAATGGTGCTGGTGGTTCTGATTTCTGGTTGGTGAAGACTGACGGGTCAGGTAATGAACAGTGGAACAAGACATATGGCGGAACAGACTATGATGAGGCTTATGCTTTAATGCAGACGGCTGACGGCGGCTATGCGCTAGCAGGCCGCACAGGCTCTTACGGTGCTGGCTACTACGATTTTTGGCTGGTCAAAACTGACGTCGAGAGCGGGCGTGGCTGGGTTGACTCTGACGCCAACTCAATAACGCTCCACAGGGGAATAACAGACATCTACTGGAACTATGTTCGAGTACGCATCTGGAGACCACGAGAAACACCATAAACCACCCACTCTCCCTTTTTTCACTTGCCCAGAATAGACCAGAACAGGTAGACCTTTGTCTGTATGAGAAAGCCGCAGATCTTGATTAGGCGCGCAAGCCTGTTCAGATCTCTAAGCCTCCTTGTTGAAAAAAGGTAGGGGGATAGGGGTCAAAAAGTATTAGACCTCGACTTGGTTTTGCATGACGGTATGCACACTGGTATGTCAACTTGCCACCAGCACTGCAGGCTCCGGCTGCATAGCACATGCTACTCTTTTGGTTTGCTTACAAGAAACAGCCCAATATCAGTTAAATTCTAGCAGAACAAACGATTTATTCCTTGTAGAACAATCATTTGCTGGGGAGTGTATATGTCCACAGTAGAAGAGCTGAAAGAGAAAGCCGTAGGATACTTCTGTAATCGTCCAAGCAACTTTCCAGTTGGAAGACCTTTCAACTGCTGCGAAAGCGTTCTACTAGCCCTGAAG
>CAZDNV010000174.1:0-2859 GCA_964506875.1 uncultured Candidatus Bathyarchaeia archaeon | reverse complement strand
TTTTTTCCCATCCGACCACAAGAACCATTGGGAACATGCCTGAACGTATCCATAATGCCGCGTTTATTATTGCGTCGATCGGGGTGGCGCCGCCTGATTCGACACGGTATGCGGGGACTCCGCTTAGGCCTAAGTAGTCGTTGATAATCCAATGCATACATTGTTGTTGCTCAAGGATGTCGCTGAAATAGGAGTAACAGCACGCGTAGCCTTTCTTTATGAAGTCTCCCAGTTCAAGGTTGGGAACATCATTTAGCATCATTTTGACGGCTTCCGCGCACATTTCTTCCTGCAAAGTGTGTCTTGGATTGTCAAATCTGGATATGCTACCAGCGATTATTCCGACTTTCTTCAATTTTCCACCTCAATCTAGAAAGATGTAGTTAGTGGATTTTCTCACCTATAAGATACTTGCGGAGGTCGTTATGAGAAATCGACTTTAGACGACGCTGCGCGCGTGGCTATCGTTTGTGCCCGTTTCTCTGTTTATCCCAACGCCTGAAAACTTCGCGTGCGATTTCAGGTCTGTACGTGAAAATCTCTCTCGGGTCTTTTACATAGAGGTAGACTACGTAGACTCTTCCGAATGCGTCTGATCTGGCCAACATGTAGCTAGGCGCCCTCTGGAACTTGCCCTCATACTGCCTGAGAGCCTCAGTGAAGACTCCCTCAATCCTTGCTGTTGGCACACTGTGGTCAAAGCCTATTTCAAAGGTGTAGCAGTAGAGCCCATCGTGCCTGTCACTTTCATACAGATAGTTAGTGATGTCTCTGTCCATGATCTGAAGATTGCTGATCGACACAATGTTATTTCCTATTGTCTGAATCTTCGTGTAGTTGATTGTCATTTCGGTCACGATTCCTTCAACGGCTCCAAAACGAACGTAGTCTCCTACTCTGTAGGGTCGCGTTGCAAGCAAGTAGAGTCCAGCCACGAAATTGCCAATCGTTTTCGTTGAGGCAAAACCAACCGCTGCTCCTCCTAGAGCTGAAAAGGTCACAAACCATTCGGTGGGCAGCCAGCCTACCTTAACTACGGAGGCCACGGCTCCTATCAATATCAGAAGCCTGAAGGTTAAGCTCAAGCTGTTTGCCACGTTCGGTGCAAGTCTTGCACGTCTAGCAAATCTGCTCAGATACCTTGTCATCATCCTTTCCAAGATAATGGCTACGACCGCTATCAATAGCAGAGACAGCAGATTTACCAATGGAATGCCCAACAGCGTATTGCTGTTAAGATAGTCGAGAAATTCCTGAAAGTCCACGACCAAAGGCCGCCGTTGGTTCTACATACTCAACACGCTTTTTTATAAACTCTCTTAAGCATTCTGGCAGACGCGAAATCCTAGAGAATTCTTTTATAATCTTCCCAAGCACCTTTACTGGCATGAACATACTTCAATTGTCAACAGCTCTTCCAAGAAATGGATATTCAACTGAGGAATTGATGGAGAGCTTCCCATGCAGACTCCCTGAAGGCGTGCGGCAGAACGTGTTCAATCTTGGAGTGTCAAAACGCTACCTCATTGACCAAAACGATCTCTCATCGAAACAAAAGACTGCTTTAGGTGAGAGTCAGCTTGCAGATCTTTGCTGCGAAGCCTGTAGGAAGGTTCTTGAGAGAGCTGGCCGCTCATTTGAGAACGTAGGCTATCTCATCACGACTTACGATGCGACTCCTTTCTTAAGCCCTGGGCTCAGTCAGCTTCTGATCCCACGGCTCGGTTTCAATCCATATGTCAAGTACGCTAACGCTCAAGGGATAGCTAGCACAGCGTTCCCAAAGGCTCTGGAACTCGCTGAAAACCACCTTGCCTTGCATCCTGACGACTTCGTGTTGATCTGCGTCTCTGGGGTAAGCTCATATTGGTTCCAGAACCAACTGCGAAACACTAGAAGCGTGGCCGAAATCGGAGAAATCAACAAGATGAAAGACGCAGACAGGAGGCAATTGGAGCTGCGAAAATGGATTGCGACCATGCAATTCTTCTTGTTCGGAGATGGTGTAGCCGCAGCTATTGTAGCAAGGAAGGGGAAAGGGTTCGCAGTCAGAAAGACTGTGGAAGTCACAAACCTGAGAAAGGAAGACTATCTTGCTGGTTACGCGAGGCTTGAGGCCCTGAATGAGCCTTTCAGGTTTGGCTTCTGCTCCTATTTGGACAAGGAGATTCCGAGACTTGGAGCAGAATATACGAGCTTGGCTCTTGACAGGCTGCTTGGAAAAGACTTCGGCGCCATAACTAGGTCAGCAAGGAAATGGGCAGTACACACAGGGAGCGAAAAGATACTGACCCTGCTTGCTGAGCGCAATGGCATAGAACCTGAGAAGCTTGCGGAATCACGCGAAGTGTTGAAAGAATGTGGAAACCTAGCAGGCGCGAGTCTGCCATTTATCCTTGAAAGGATAACGTCAGGCTGCAGGTTCTCAAAGGGCGACAATATTCTGATGCTTGGGTATGGATGGGGTTTCTCCGCAGCTGCCACATTACTGGAGTTCTGATGAAGCTGAAAACTAGACAAGCCACTGTGTGCAATTATCGATTTCGGAAAGCTCAAACTTCAGCCCTCCGGAGACTAGGTATGGTTTCATTCCCATTGTTTTCTAATCCATTCTTCCACACATTTATCCTCTTAAAATTCGAACTCTTTTTATTATAAGCATTTTAACCAAACATTCTTAATTTTTAAAAATAAAATATTAAATATTTACATGAATGAAATTAATTACCTCTAATTTCAAAATGAATTTTAAATAATCTTCTGTTTTCCCTTCTTAATTTTCATAGATGTTTCTACAAGCTATTAATTCAAATAAATTAGTTAAGTTAAATATTTCAAATATTTTTTAATCTTGAATTA
>CAZDNV010000173.1:0-2871 GCA_964506875.1 uncultured Candidatus Bathyarchaeia archaeon | reverse complement strand
CAGATAACGTTCCGCATAGGCCCATTAGCTCAGGAACGCCTGAAACAAGCATCAGCTCTTTTCAACATGAAGCCCTGCGAGTATGTCAAGGCTGTTCTCTACAGGGACCTCGCAGTTTTTGATGAACCATTAGACCAGAGGCGCCGCGCCTGGAAAAAACGGCAGCCTGATCGGTCTGAAAACGGCGAACTTTGCGAGTTTGGAGAGGAAGGTTAGCTAAACATGGTTGAGGCTGGGGGAAAGGCTGCTTCCGCTAAATTTCACGAACAAGTCATACTTGACAAAAGCAGCTCTAACACTGATGGGAAGTTGGCCGAGTCTAGGCCAGCCACACAGCCCCCTATGCAGCCATCAGCGGAGGACTCCAATCCCCCGCGTTCAGATCCCACTACCGCATCTGCTTCTCCGACATGCCCACAATGCAGTTCAACCTCTGTCTATAGAGATGGCCAGAGATACCTGACGGACGGCAGCGTCGTCCAGCGGTGGTTCTGCAGAAACTGCGCCTACCGCTTCAGCCAAACAGATTGCAGTGGTTCAAACCATTCTCAACGAGTCTCAAGAGTTGATACGCAGCCATTAAATCGCGGTTTCGCCTACTCTTCTAATCGTCAAGTATGCGACTTGGCAGAAGAGTCGAAAAACTTGGCCGAAGTAACCCGACAGGAAATAGCCCAGCGGGAGGGCACGACACAAACAACTGCAAACGTTGAAGCGGAAGTAATGCGATACTTGATCTGGCTAAGGAACCAAGGGTTCAGTCACCACACTATCAGAAGCAGAGCTAACCTTCTGAAATGGATCATGACCAAGAAAGCAGACTTGAACGATCCTGAAACCGTTAAAGCAGCAATTGCCAACGCAAGCAACTGGTGTGAAACAACAAAGCTTCTTGCTACCACTGCCTACGATAGCTTCCTGAAATGGCAAGGAAAAACCTGGATTCCGCCGAGATACAAGCAGATTCAGAAGTTACCTTTCATCCCAACCGAAGAGGAACTTGACGCTCTGATCATTGCCGGCAGCAAGAGACTTGCCACACTACTCCAGATCTTAAAAGAGACAGGCGTAAGACTGGGTGAAGCACTCATGCTTGAATGGACAGACATAGACTTCGAACGAAACGTCATCAGAATCAACCACCCAGAGAAAGGAAGCAATCCTCGAATACTCATCATGAGCAAAAAGCTCGCTAACATGATAAATACATTGCCGAAGAAAAACCAAATGGTCCTAGATCGAAACCCCAAAACCTGCGAAACAGCCCTTTGGAACCTGAGAAGAAAGGAAGCATTCAAGCTTCAGAACCCACGGCTGCAATCGATAACATTTCATACATTTCGCCATTGGAAAGCCACGACGGAATACCACAAGACACATGACATATTTCACGTTCAGCGCCTTCTCGGGCACAGAAACATACAAAACACGGCAATCTACATCACACTGGAAAACGGCATGTTCCAAACAGAAAACAACGACTTTCACGTCACCGTTGCCAAAACCCTAGAAGACGCGTGCAAACTGCTTGAAGTAGGCTTCGAATACGTCTGCGACATGCATGATGCAAAGCTATTCAGAAAGCGAAAATGAAAGGTAAAGATAAAACTGAGAAGGTAAAGTTTAAAATGCTCTCAGTGTTAGAAGTGTTCACAATCTTGAATGTAGTGTGTGAGGGAAGACATTTGGCGTCATCTGTGTTGAGGAGAGTCGAGCATCTAGCCTTCTTGATTGTTATACTATTGTCCGTCTTAACGTCTTTTTCCCTTCTACCTAACGCCAAAGCGGCTGTAACCATAACTGTGACTCCACCTTCAGGCTATGTTGGGGACTCTGTTCAAGTTCTGGGCAACATAACCGTGACTAATGGTTCGTACACCATACTTTTCGATGGAAACATGATGAAAGCAGGTGTAGCTATAGAAGGCATTGTTAACGATAGTTTCAGCATCCCATTCGCGGCGGGGGGTTTGCATAATGTCACGGTTAAGGATGAGTCAGGTGAGGCCAGTGCAGGTTTCACCGTTCTGCCAAGATACTTTATGTTCACAGACGCACCTGAGCTGCCTGCGCAGCTTCGCGAGAACGGAACTCTAAAGCTATTCCTGAACATGACCGGGGGCGCCGCAGACGCCACCTACGCGGCCAATGTTACGTTGAAGACTCCTGAAAAGACATATTGGGTTAAAGTGCCACTCTCGAATACTTCTGATGTTGGGCACTACAATGCCACAGTAACCTATCCTACCACCGAATGGACTCCGTCTGGAGCGAACACCAACTACACGGGGACGTACAGTTATTCTTGGATAAATGGGACTAATATTCTAGGAACGGGATCATTTCCAGTGGGTGTAACGAATTCAACGACATACCATAGGGTCGATTCCATCGACATCAAAGCTGTTGACTACCCGCCAAGCCAAAGTGTCAACATCACCATATCTGGAATAGACAATTCATTCTCTGCCAATCTCACTGCTGCTGCTGACATAGACGGTGTCGTTCAAGCAAACTGGCCGGTTCCTCTAAACATGTCCAAAGGCAGCTACAAGCTTAGCATTACGCCCGTTCCATCTTCAAAATCACAGTTGAATGATACCCAGATATTTACCGTTCCAGGATTCAGAACGGACGTCTTCGCGCGTAACCTTGCCAATGAAACTCTGCCCGCTGTTCTTGTGAGAGCACACGACAAGGCATTAAACGTGTCAATCGATTCTGCAGGCACAGAAGACAACCCTCCAAGTTTCACACTTGAGAAGGGCCAATATGATTTTGAAGCCTTCTTCAAGAAAGTGAAGGTCGGTGAGACAGTCAATTACACAGTCAGCGAGGAGAAACCGGTGAACATTACATGTTATCTCACGA
>CAZDNV010000172.1:0-2873 GCA_964506875.1 uncultured Candidatus Bathyarchaeia archaeon | reverse complement strand
CCCTCACATTTGTCGCCGGCCCTGGCCTTCACCGCCGCGCGGATGGCCCGCCAGATCTTCGGGGCTCCGTAGAGCTTGCGATTCTCCGGGCTAATTGGCACGGTCATGCCTCACCGGCCCCGCCGGGAATAGCGAACCGGGGGCGGGGCGTTCCGGCTGTGGGGGGACCATAGCCGGCGCCCGCGCCCCCGTCGGCTCGGGTACGCCCCGGGCCTGAATTGGTGGGGCGGTCCGGGCGCCGTTCGGTTCGGCTTCCCGCCCGGCCGAGGTATTGCCGATGCCCTCGGTGATGGTCCCGGACCTATCCCCGTCTCTCACCATGATTGCGATTTCACGGCCGCGCTCCGTCAGCTTCGCCTCTACCACTGGCGCGGAAGTCTCGCTGACGCTGACCCTGTACCGCGTGACCAGCCCCATGCGTTCGAGCTCCCCGGCCCGTTGACTCCAGGCCGAGATTCCGGCCCGCTTGACGGAGGTCGCGGTGTTGATCGGCCCATCGAGGAGGGCCAGGAGAATCGCGCGGTGCTGGCGGCGCATGAGGCGCCCTAGGATTTCTTGCCGGCAACGATGGACGCAACCCCAATCACGAGGGCACAGACAAGAATGATGCCGCCGAAGAACGCCAGCGGACACCACAGCGGCGCGGTTACCCACCACCAGGACCAGTCGATGACCCCGCAGAGTTTCAGGACCAGGAAGATGAGAAAGAGAACCGTTCCCAGGCCGATACCGTTCCCGGCCGCGCTCTTGCTGTCCATCCGGCTTTCCTTTCCGCGGCTTACGCCGCGTCTCCCTTCGCGCCCGGCAAGGTGCCTTGGGCGGGAGAAATCAGAACCTCGTTCATCTTCCCGCGCCCGTCATAGTAGAAGTCCACGTCGGGCCGATGGTCCTGATGCTCCACGTTCAATGTCAGGCAGATGGCCCCGCCGCTGCAATCCATGGCCACGGTCTTGAGCGTGACTCCGGCCACTTCATGCTCCACGTCTTCGCACCGCATGGAGAGGATGGCCAGGTCGTTGGCGCAGGGCAGTTCGATCTTGCCGCCGGCTTCGGCGCACTGCTTCAGCGCCACCTCCGCAGCCTTCGGATTGAAGCAGAGGGCCGCGACAAGGTTCGGCGTCGTCTCCACGACCCACCACTTAAGCGCGATGGTGCTCGGCTTCTTCGGCTTCGGCGCCTTGAGCGTGAACTGTTCACAGATGGCTTTGAGGGAAACCTTTCTCACGGTGTCGCTCCTTTCTCCGCCGCTGGAATCGCGGCGCAGTTGTCCCGAAGATGAACGACTTTCCAGGGTGAGCCGGCCGGAGGCATCCCCGGCAGAATGCGGCCCGTGATGCGGTCCCCGTCCAGCGTCCACGCGGCATCCGGACCGTCGCCGGGGACCATGTAGGCGGCTTCCTGGTAGACCCACCAGCGGGCCCCCTTGTTCCAGACAAGAGGGCGCTTGCAGGTATGGCAGGTGCGGGCGGTCACTTCTTGGCCTTCGGCATCGCGGACCGGAGCGCGTCACGGAGCTTGCCGAGAATGGCCGCGTCCTCGCAGGTATTCATCTGCTTCGGCGTGAGTCCGCTCTGCATGTAGGCTTCATCCCCGGCCGTCGCATCGTCGCGGGCGTTTATCAGCTCCTCATGGATGGTTATGATCTGCTCACGGATTTCGTCGGCGGTCTCGGGAGGGGGCGGCGGTTCGGACTTCGGAGGGGCGGCCGGCGCTGGCGACTTGCCGCCCCGCTCTGCATTCCTGGCCTCCATGACCGCGCCCCAATTGCTTTCGCCGTCGCGGAGCCCGCTGTAGATGTTGCGGAGGTCGGACAGCTCGGCCGGCGTTGTCACTTCCAGCCCGTGCCCGAGGTATCGCTCCAATTCCTTGACCGGGATGCTCAGGCCGTGAAAGGCGTCGGCAATCTGCTTGCGCTCTGCCGCCGGGTCAGTGCCGCCGGTCCGAACTGAGTTGTCCACCTCCTGCATGGCCTCCTCTACGATGTCAGAGGGGATGAGCCGCAGGCCGTGGTTGCGGATGATCTTGGAAGTGGCCGCGCCGAGCTTCACGGCGAAATCGTCTTCCGTGGCGCGGATGATATAGACCTTCTGGCCGGTGGAGTTCATCCGCTCGCCGAGAATCTCCTGGCCGGCGCGGGGCTCGCGGCGCTCCACCGTCTTCTGAATGGTGACCTCCTGGGAATAGCCGAGGTTGCTTTCCAGGTCGGTGACGGTGATCCGGACCACGCGGCAGTCCGAGTCCTCAAAGATGGTCGGGCAGGCCACGCGGACATTGCCGAATGCCCGGAGCGCCTCTTCCGCGAACCGGATGGACGGCCCGACGATGAAGCCCTTGCCGACCGGCTTGCGGTATTTCGCCCCGGCCGCGAAAGTCTTGCGCTTGCAGGCGTCAAGGATTTTCTCCCGCACGGCCATGATGTTGCGCGGCCGGTTCAAGGCGACGATGTACGCTGCCTCCACCTCCGCCTTGGCCTGAGCGGCGGCGGCGGTTATGGAAGTCTCGGCCGCGCGCTCCACTTTCTGAATGCCGAATCCCTGCTCGGCACTGACTCCACGCTGTTGACCGGGGACGATGGCCGTACTACTGGCCTGCGGGGGAACTTGGGTTTTCATGGGCTGCGTCCTCCTGCTTTATCTCCGCAAGCAGCCGGGGCGGAACGGCGTCGCCTTCCATTTCCCCGCTGGGCTTCGGAGTGATCTGCATGGTTTCGACTTCGGGAATAATCTCGGCGATAACGGTCAGTCCGTTCTCACCTTCAACAGTAAGCGGACCATTCGCCAGGATGTGTTCTTGAGTTTCTCTTTGCTGAGGTTCTCTCGGAGCGGCGCCTGATAGGGCACAACCGCCTCTGGGCAGTTGATCTTCGCAAGCGT
>CAZDNV010000171.1:0-2874 GCA_964506875.1 uncultured Candidatus Bathyarchaeia archaeon | reverse complement strand
AATTGCCGCCGCTGCTGGACGATATGGTGCAGACCAATTGGCTCACCGAATACGCGCCGCAGCTTCTGCTCTATGGCACACTGCTGGAGGCGACACCGTTCCTCAAGAACGACGAACGCATCCCCGTGTGGCAGAGTATGTATGACCGCTCCGCAGCCATGCTGAACGGCGAAGATTTGGCCAAGATTCTCGACCGCTCTTCGGTTCGCAAAGAGGCGTAAGCGTTATGACGAACACCTATACACAAATATTTGGTGGCAATACGATTTACCCGTCGGATGTCTCCTACCTTGCCCTGGCCCTGACGGCAGACACCGAATTGGCGTGGCCGCTTGAGAGCAACACGATCTTGCAGCCGGCGGCGCGCATCATCGACATCACGCCGACGGGTAACTTCTCCATCATCCTGCCGCCCGCCGACGAGACTGGCGTGGGGCAGACCATCCTGTTCAACAACCTCGGGCCGAACACGGTCACGGTCAAGAACAATGCGGGCGGCACGATCATCTCGATTGCGCAGGGTCTCCAGTTCCAGTGTTACATCTCTAACAACGCCACCGCCGCTGGCGTGTGGGAGGCGTTTCAGTATGGAGCCGCCACGGCACAGGCGCAGGCGGCGCTGCTGGCTGGCTTTGGCCTGACGGCTACCGGCTCGACCCTGTCGCAGTCGACGCCGGTCACGCTGTTCAACACCAGCTATACAGCCGGTGCGGCTGACCGGGCGTCGATGTTCGTCTGGACCGGGGCGTCGGGCGTCATCACGCTGCCGACCACCACCGCTGGCGGCAACGACTGGTTCATGGCCATCCGCAACAACGGCACGGGCAACCTCGTCATCACGCCGCAGGGTGCCGACACGATCAACGGCGCGGCCACGCTGACGCTGGCACCGGGCGACAGCGCCACTGTGGTGACGGACGGCATCAGCTTCTACACGCTGGGCTTGGGTCAAAGCCCCATCTTCACGTTCGACTTCACGTCGATCAATCTGGCTGGCCAGAGCGGCAACTACCAACTGACGGGGGCCGAGCTTAACCGCATCGCCTATCAGTTTACGGGCGCGCTGGCAGGCAATGTCGAAATCGTGGTACCCTCCACCACGCAGCAATACTGGGTCTACAACGACACGACCGGCGGCTCGTTCACGCTGCGGGTGCGGACTAGCTCGCAGACGCCAGGTGTGCTGGTGGCGCGTGGCAGCCGCGCCATCTTGTACAGCGACGGCAGCAACGTGGTGGACGCGGAGACGGGCGGTATCTCCACGCCGATTGCGGTTGCGGACGGCGGCACTGGCTCGACCACGGCGGGCGGCGCCCTGATCAACCTTGGCGGCACGTCGGTCGGCATTGCAGTCTTCACGGCTGCGGCTGCGGTCAATGCGTGGACGGCACTCGGCGTTGCCCCTTCCGGCACTGTCAACGGCGGCACGTTTTAAGTGGCCGGGAGCGTTGTCCAGATACGCTCGCAACCGGGCATCAAGCGTGATGGCACCAAGTTTGAGGGTGACAACTACGTCGACGGGCAGTGGGTGCGCTTTCAGCGTGGCCTGCCGCGCAAGATCGGCGGCTATCGCTCGATCAGTAAATATCTGCGTGAGATCAGCCGGGCGCTGTTCGACTTCACACAAAACAGCTTGACATATATCCACAGCGGCTCGGCGAACCTTGTCGAGCGTTTCTATATCGACAACAGCTTCAACACGTCGATCATCACCAACCGCACGCCATCGACACTGGTGACCAGCGCGGACAACATGTGGCAATTCGATGCCATTGCCGGGGCGGGCCTTGGCGGGTTGCAGATCGTTGCGCAGGTTGCGCCGAACCTTAGCTGCATCTGCAACAGCGTCGGGGGCCAACTTTTCTATGGCGACATGTTTGGCACTGCGCCCCTGCAAGAGGTGACGAACCTGCCGGCGGGTTACAGCCTCTCCGGTGGCGTGGTGGCGCTGCACCCCTACACGTTCATCTTCGGCAATGACGGCTATGTGGCCTTTTCCGTGGCGGGTGACCCGACGGACTATACCAGCCTCGGATCTGGCGCGGCGAATGTCGCGTCGCAGAAGATCGTGCGCGGCATCGCCCTGCGCGGTGGCCCCGGCAACTCGCCGTCTGGCCTGTTCTGGTCGGCGGATGCACTGGTGCGCGCCTCGTTTGTGGGCGGCTCGGCCATCTTCCAGTTCGACACAATCAGCACGCAAAGCTCAATCCTCGGCGCGAACACGGTCATTGAGTATGACGGCATCTTCTACTGGTGCGGCACCGACCGCTTCCTGATGTTCAACGGCGTCGTGCGTGAGGTGCCGAACAGCCTCAACCTGAATTACTTCTTTGACGGCCTGAACCAGTCGCAGCGCCAGAAGGTGTTTGCGATGAAGGTGTCGCGCTTCGGTGAAATCTGGTGGTGCTATCCGCGCGGTGAGGCGA
Organism: uncultured Candidatus Bathyarchaeia archaeon; assembly: GCA_964506875.1. Lineage (GTDB taxonomy): Archaea > Thermoproteota > Bathyarchaeia > Bathyarchaeales > Bathycorpusculaceae > CAZDNV01. The sequence continues at coordinate 448 of CAZDNV010000171.1, read as the reverse complement.
TAGAGCCGTCGCACGCGGTGATCTACAACATCCGTGAGAACACCTGGTATGACTGCGAGTTGCCGAATGCCGGACGCAGCGCGGCGGTGTCGCCGACCGTGTTCCCCAAGCCGCTGATGACGGGCATTGTGCCGGACGTTGCGCCTGACTTGACGCGCGTGACTGAGGCGGCTGACACGCGCATTACGGAAACGGGTGGGGATGTGCGCGTTACGGAGGACAGCGGCGTCGACCAGTATAAGTTATGGATTCACGAAGTGGGTCAGGACGAGATCGACGGCCTGAGCGTGTTGCCGGTGATGAGTTATTTCGAGACCGCAGACATGTCGCTGCCCGTCACGTCGCAGGAGAACAAGGCGCTTCAGGTGCTGATGGTCGAGCCTGACTTCGTGCAGACTGGCGACTTGACAATGCAGGTGACCGGGCGCGCCAATGCGAGATCGCCGGA
>CAZDNV010000170.1:0-2976 GCA_964506875.1 uncultured Candidatus Bathyarchaeia archaeon | reverse complement strand
CTTGCGCTGCGCCGTGTAGAAGTTGGTCGCCGCGAACGGCAGGTACATGTCGTCAATGGCGACAAACAGAAACTCAGGCCGATTGCGCGCCTCGTTCCATGTGACTTTCATGAACTGCGCGCCGCCCAGCGGCACCTGCGTCAGCAGTTGCTCCAACTCGGCGCGGAACTCGGTTGCCTGAACGGTCAACTGCCAATTCATGAACGACGTTTTGCGCCGAGCTTTCTTGACTTTTGCGCCCGTGGCCTCGCCGACGATGAAGTCCTTGACCGGGCCAGATGCCGGAAACAATTCCTTGATGGCGCGTGACGCGAAGTCGACGCAAGCCTCGGTCAGCATCGGGTGCACGACCTTGGTCGCGCCCTGGAACTGCGCCCCGCCCGGCGCGTCATCGCCCAGACCAGTGCGGCGCAGGCCCTCCTCGTATTGCTCGTCGCGTTTTTTTCTCGCTTCCTTGTCCTTGCCGATCAGGTCGAGGAACGTCTGCGCCACATCCGACAACTCGCTGTCGGACATGTCGAGCGCAAGGTTGGCGTAGAAATCCTCGGAGCGCGGGTCGCCCTCGTCGTCGTCAAGCCGGACGATGGCGCCGCCGTCAGGCGTGTCGATCACACCGTCGTCATCGTCCTCGTCTCCGAGATCAACGACCTCGTCATCGAGCATGGTGTCCTCTGGCAGATCGTCATCGTCTTCCATGCCCGCTCCAATCAACTAGCGTACGGATTGCGAACCGGCTTAGGCGGAGGCCCTGACGGTTCATCTTTCTTGGCCTGTACACTATCGAGCAGACGCTTGTCCATCATCAAGCGCAACGCTTGCGCCACTGCTTCAATCTCAGCCAAAGTGGCGTCGCTTTTGATGCGGTTGGCTTTCATGCTGATCACCCAACAATTGTTGGGTTCATAACCTCTTGTGTTGTCAATTCGATCAAGCGCCGCGCTGTCCGCTAAAGACATAGCGTTGATGTACGAGAGCGGCACCCCAGAAGCGGGGCATGTGTCAGGGCTTGCCAATACAAGCCAGTCCACCGACACAGTGCAGGGCAACCCTTTCACTTTGGCGCGGCGCCTAGCATTGCTCAAGGCCATCTCCGCCCACCGCCGCTTTGGATCGGTCTGCTTGAGTGCGGCGCGCTGCTCAATCCCCTTCATCAACCGTTTCTTGTAGCCAGATGTCTTCTGCCAGTGTTTGAACTCAGCGGCCGAACAATCTCGGCACTTGTACCGCCTGCCGGTGGCACGCATCTTGTCCACGGCAAAAAACTCTTTTGGTAGTTCTTGGTCGCAACCCCTGCATGTGATCATGCTGATACCTCCTGCGTGATGACGAAGTTGTATCACATAGCAATCATATAGCATAGGGATTGCTTACAGGCTTGAGTGGCGGCCCAGTTGGCTCATCTTTCTTGGCCTGAACACTATCCAAAAGTCTCTTGTCCATCATCAGCCGGAAGGCTTGGGAACAGCTATCGACGAAATCATCATGCTTGACGCTGCCCGGCCCCGTGTAGGCGCACAGTTGCGCCAGCATCGGGTCGACCCAGTTGCGTGGCCGGCCCGGATATTTGTTGCTCTCGGGCAGCCACACCATGCGACGCGCGAAGATCGGGGACACGATGTGCAGCCGCGTCAGCTTATCGGCGCGACCGGGGTTGTAGGCATACGCCTCGATGCCCTCGCGCTCAAGCATCTGGCGCAGGGATATGCCGGAACCCTTGTCCTCGATCAGCAGGATGTCGGGCTTGCGCCCGGAGGTCAGCGGCTTGCTCGACCCGAACAGCGGCTTGACCAGGGCCGCGTCATCGTCATCGCCGTAGCTGACGTTCATTTCCTTGCGCACCCGGCGCAGCAGATCGGGCAGCCCCAGTTGCTCCTCCCAGCAGTCGAGCAGCATCACGTTGGCGCGCTTTTCGTGTTGGAAGACGCCCCAGACTGTGCAGGCCGTCGGGTCGGCATCGCCCGACCGCTTGTCGGTGGTCGCCTCGGTGAAGGCGGTGTCAAGGCTCATCACCACCAACTCGAAGCGCGGTAGCGGCTTGTCGTGCGCCCACAGCCTGAAGTGGCTGCGCTTGACGATGCCCGATTCCTCGGGGTTGATCAGTTCGCCCCACAACTCCTGACGGCCAATGGTCGTTCCCTCGTAAGCCGCCAACTGGTCGAAGAACACGTCGGGCAGGTTGGCGCGGTTGTCGTAGGTCGAGCCGGTGACGATCACCCGGCCCGGCTTGGGCGCGGTCAGCCGGCGCACCAGATCGCGCGGCTTGGGCGTCGTGGTCCACAGCACCTGCGGTTTCTTGCCGAGACGCAGGCCCATCATGGCCATGTCCCACACGTCGTCGTACTGCCACGCGGCCAACTCATCACACCACAGTCTGGCATTTTGTGGACCGCGCAGGCGCTCTGGTTTCTCGGCAGTGAACCCGCGTATCGACGACACGCCGCCGGCCACGTTGTACATCTCGATGACGAGGTCGGACTTGTTGTACGCCTTGATCAACTCGGGCGGGATGACGGACAGCAGGCCCGATTCGCCTTCGAAGCAGACGAACTTCACGTCCTGATAGGTGGGCGCGATGACCGCGCTGTCATAGCCCTGCGGGTCGAGGTAGACCTGACGCGCCAAGAACTCGGCGCCGACGCGGGTCTTGCCGAAGCCGCGCCCGGCCATGTAGCCCATCTCGACAAAGCCCTCTGGCGCGATCAGGTCGGGTATCTGGTTGGGGCGCGCGGTCGCCGCCCAGTCGCGCTGCCACAGCAGGAACGATGCCTGCCGGGCGTCCATCTTGGGCGGGATGAATGGCGCGTTCACGGCATCTAGTTAGGGCGCTTTGTCCTCTGGCGCAATGGCCATAGCCCGCGTCGATGAGCCATCATCTGTCGTAGGGCATGCCGTTGAACAGGAACTCTCGTCCGTCGGGCATACGCAAATAGTCAGGCTCGCCCGCCCGCCAGACGACCTCGACGCCCAGCATTGCCT
>CAZDNV010000169.1:0-2992 GCA_964506875.1 uncultured Candidatus Bathyarchaeia archaeon | reverse complement strand
TGATTTTGAGATCGCCACAATTTTGAGCAATCTTTACTTCAGCAGGATTAAAATGATAACCTTTCAGAAAATCGAAATAAGTAGGAGGCAAGAAATAGCAGGCTTTCTCCATAAATTCCCTATAATCTTCCGTGAACGTCCAATATTGCATCTTGTCCACTACTTTTTGCAATTGTTCCGCAAAACCACTACGAAATTGAGTTTTACCACGATTCACAAATGCATATCTTGCCTGTACTCGTGGAAAAAGCTGAATCACGGCGTTCTGCATACTGAATTTATAGAGGTCATTATCGAGAATGTTCTGGATCATTTTTCAGTTCCTTTAGTTCGCACTCCAAATAATATAAATTCCAACGGGCTTACCTTGAGTCTTAACAGTTTCTCTAAGATTATCTGGCAATTCTTTTATCACTTTTTTTGTTTCAGCTACATTTTCAACAGTAGGATGTAATTTCACTTCAGTTCCATCTTCGTTTACAATCACAACGCTTTTATTTCCGATTTCTATAGCTTCGGACGTTTCATCAAAAGTTCCCAGATTAACTCCCACGAATCCTACTTGATGCTCAGAATTTCCAGAATATAACAGCGTGAAACCGTAACCCTCGATGTCGTCATAATCCACGGGCATATTTTCACACAATTTCTTAGTTAGCGGCACACCATAGATTACATTAGCGACATACATAATTTACTCCTTTTCATCATTCGTTTTGCTCTTTTCAATATACCACGAAAACGGATGAGGTAATTCGATTCCACAAATTCCATACTCCACAATACCGCCCCAATCGTCATTCATAATATCATCATATATTTGAGAAGCAAAAGCCAATGCTTGTGTATGCTTTTCAAAAACAGGAGCCTCACCGAAATAATCCACAACATATTTTGGATTACCTTCACCGTGCTCTGCCTCGTCATAGAAAATATTATCTATGGCTTGAGCGTGAATGACCCGCCACTCGAAAACACCAGCTAAAGTGGGTGTTTTTAAAAGGTATACGCCATTATCAGCCGACACAAGATTCTCCTTTACTTTCTTTTCCATCTGTTTGCATTCATAATACGAGCATAATTGTCTGAAGATTTATCTGCAATTCTATCCAAAATTTCTTGAAGTCGCTTATAAAGAGGCATACACGAATCCAATTTGCGCTGTTTCTCACAAATAATTCGAAACACAATCTCATTATCCGATTTCTCTTTCAGTTCCTTTATCGTCCATCTTTTGTTCATGAATTTCTCCTTTTCAAACAGTCAACTCATAAATTTGTTCTTTCACCTTTTCCAATTCTTTGCTCAATTCTGTTTCCCATTCCTTCAACTCTTCCAATTTCTTCTCTTTATCAGTATCAACATCCTCACGAACTTTACTCATAAAATGCACGTCTGGATTAATTTCGGACGTGTAAACATCATACCTGACAATTCGAATTCCTTCTTTTTCAATATGCGGTTCGAAATTGAACTTCCAATATTCAAAAGGCATATACAAAACGACTGTGTTTTTATTATAGCTGACACCTGCAAATTCAGCATCTTTCCGAATAAAGAAATGTTCACCATCAAATTTCGGTTTACGACGAAGAACAGCATTTGGAATTTCAATTGAATCAGTTTTGTTATTTCCCGAACCAAACCATCCACGCCCAATTCGATACTCCGTTCCATCAATTTTGTAGATGATAATATCCACAATCTCATATTGCTTAGTTTTATACACAAATGAGAATGGATTATACCAAGATGCCGTTCTTTGCAAACGCATTTTTACTCCTTCATAAGACTTTCCATCATTAACTTATAGACTAAACGATTCGGCACTCCCTCTACAAAGAATTTCATATCATCCCCAAACAGAATTTTCGACAAAGCTCCAGCAACCGCAGTAGAACGGCATACCCCTGCGTTACAATGAACAACAATACCCTTGATTTTATCCAGAGATTCACGAACTGTCTTGACGATAGTTTCCGCCATTTCCTGTGTGAAAATAGTGGTAAATCTGCCTTCTGGACGTTGCAGGTCATAAAACGACAGTCTCAAAAGAACATCAGGATTTGTATTAATTTTGACTTCAGGCTCATCAGGTGAATTGATGCTAATGACCATATGAGCCTTTTTGAAAGGTTCCCGTGATTCCATTTCAAGACGACTCAAAGCCGCAATGAAAAACTTCTTTCCGTTATACTGACCCTTTTGAATAATCACAGACTCTTTTCTCCTTTACACTCTATATCGACACTGAATTAATTTTCTCACATTTTTCTTTTTCAATTAATTCAACCGTAAATCCCAAGTAAAACAATGGCTTCTGAATTTTGTTCTCGAATTCCAGCCAAGTAGAATACCGAGGAATTCCAAGAGTTACCAACGCTTGTCGATCTTGATGCATATTCGGACAGATTCTCCACGCTCTTTCAGGTTTATCAGTTCCTAAGAGCTTAAACGAAATTATTCCATTTGTGACAGATTTAATTTGATCGAGAACATCAGCCATTTTCTATCCCCTATTCCAAGGTTCAACATAATCCATTCCAAGAGCTTTACAAACATCTCTTTCGGTTTCACAAGAAATAGATTCACCAGTTCCTAAATCCTTCAGTTCATATTCATTCAGTTTCTTATTCTGCTTCTTGACAATACCTCTTTGGTGTTCGTTAAAATCCTTGCTTCCAGTGAAATACAGCAACCCAAAAGGAAATTCTTGCGGTTTGATTACTCGAAAATCGACCTGTAAATTCCCAACCAATCCAGAAATCTTGGTCGTTCCTGCCATTTCCACCTTTTCCAGACACGCCTTACACGTATCCAAAACATTCAGCGGTTCCTTCGATTCCACAAGAATATCCAAATCGCCTACCGTTTCTTTCAAACGACGATAAGACCCACAAATTTCTACCCTGCCGACAAAAAGGTTCGTCTTGAGTTTGGCAAGAATTGGCTTGGCGGTTTTCTCAGCTGCTGTTCTTGGAATTCGACCCTC
>CAZDNV010000168.1:0-3050 GCA_964506875.1 uncultured Candidatus Bathyarchaeia archaeon | reverse complement strand
CGCCGACGACTTCCAATGGATTATCGATTATTCCATCTCGATTCGAATCTGCACCGATATAGTAGTACATTAGCCAGTAGTTACCTTCAAAGCCATTGTCAAACGTGTTTGGCCAGTGCTCAGATTCCCGTGGTCCAACAAGATGATTCCCATTGTTTACAAAGCTATTGTGGTAGATGATATTGTCCAAAGAGCAGTTGAAGTAGATTCCAGTATCATCGTTTGAAAAGTCGTTTCCTATGACTGCGTTCTTGGAAGAAGATTCAAGCCATAGTCCAGCCCAAGTATTGTTCACCAGATTGTTGAGAAAAATAGTGTTTCCTGAAGAGTTCCAGACGACAACACCATGAGTATTATTCACTACGTCACAATAGCTGATAATACTGTTGTTTGAAAGTACGAAAATGCCGCAGTCTCCTATTTCTGAGCCGCTTCTTTGTACCTTAAGCCTAGTGATTTCGACATTGCCAGCTGTTATGTTTATTACATTTCCAGCGGAGTCCCCATCAACAACAGTTGTCCCTTCATTGTCTCCAACAAGCAATATTGACTTGTTCAAAACTACATGTTCATTGTATATTCCGGTCTCAACGAAAATCGTATGCCCATTCAGAGTCTCGGTAGCATCTATTGCGTCTTGAATTTTCGTGTAGGTCAAACCGGTATTAAGGTTATGAACTCGATAGTAATCAGGAGCCAACACTACTCCAACCCTGTTGACTCTAATGTATAGCAAAGATGACAATAGGATCATCAGGGTCAGAATTGCGATAAATCTCCTACTCATGGTATATCGATTAGGACATCTGTGTTTTCAATTCTTATGCTTTATGGAAGAATCTTCGATTGAATCCCAGTCTCCAGATCAGAAATTCCCTAGAGATTCTCTGGTTTTCCAGAAAGGAACTCCTGTCCTTGGAAAAATGATGCTTCGGCCCGAGCTAATTACATAACCTCTATATCACTCACTCGGTCAATCCCATCTGGCTCTGATAATCAAAGACAGTACAACAGTCATCAAAAGCATATAGTCTCCCTGGCATCCTCTTTTCCAAAATCTCCAGAAATTCTCATGTTAAAGTGAACTATATAATTGGGTTTCCTTTTCTTTCTTATTCTAGAAACTATTTGGATGACCTGATGTATCTGGTCAGTTGTGACAGAGTCGATCTCTGCCCTCTGTAGTCTCTTCAATAAATGCTCACTTGTCTTTTCTCTCATCGCGGCGTCCAAATAGTGGCCGTAGCGAGGCACTTGCGTTCGGAAGGGGATGTTGCCCGTACATTCCCCCTCTTTTTCGTGTGTTCTGTTGATGCTTTTGTATACGAGCTCGAATGAAGGACAAGCAATCAGGCTGGGAATCGATTAGCAGTTTCTAGCAATTGCTCTGCAATTCTCTAAGGTGATTTTCACTATTAACTTGAATCCAAACTACCGCCACATTGCTTGTTCTCGCCCAAGTTTGAAGCCATTTTTTCCAGCGCGATTGGGACTTGTGCCCTTGTTCTGGCAAAGATTCAAGTTCCACTACGTAAGCAAATTTGTCATCTCTGAATTTCATAATTTCTGGACTTCCATGCTTAGGGTAACATCTGTAGCTTTCTTCACTGAAATTCTTAGAAACTTCTGAAGGGTTTAAGTGCTCTTGTTCTTTGAAAACTCCGAACCGTACATACAACCAAGCTTCTACTCTCAAGTTCATTCCCCCTATGCCTCGCCAACACAAACTCCACTTATTAGTCTAGCGAAATGGCGCGAAAAACGGATTTGTCATTGATGCAATTTCAGATTATACTCTCAAAGGTAATAGAGTGGAGGCATCTCTCGCGCAATCCCCTCTTTTTTCATTTTTGGCTAATACACGATCTGATCAAACGATACGTGTTGAGGTAGCCACTCCATATCTGAAGGTTGCTGACAGCATGTCAGCATTTGTCTGGCTGGCCAAAAACGTTGCATTTGATGCTATGCAGATTCCACCTGATTCCTTCCAATGCGAATAGAAGATGCTTTCATAAAGCATTAATACATAGATATACAAGAAACTACACATTCTCAAAATAGGAAAAAGGAGAAAGGAAAATGAAAAAAATACTGTCAACAACGCTAATTGGTCTTCTATGTCTATCGATGTTTTCGATGTTTGCACCGAAAGCCAAGGCTGATTCGGCATATCTGACAGATATCGTCCAACTCACCACAAACCCATATGATGACAGAGGGGCTGGCTGGTTCCTTGACAGTTCGAAGATAGCATACTCAGCTTTTGCAGACTCGTGGTATAGGAACATATGGGTAATGAACAGTGATGGAAGCAACAAGAAACAGCTGACATTTGGAAATGTGGTTGACGACGCACCTGCTTATTCTCCTGACGGAACAAAAATCGTTTTTATGCGATATGGATTGAGAGGCATCGACGGTTCAGACTTGATGATGATGAATGCTGATGGCACAAACATTCAGCAACTCACATCTACCGGGTTACATCGTGGGCAACCCAGATGGTCCCATGATGGTCAGAGACTCGCATTTTATTATGGAGGCGCAGGAACACCCACATGGGAGATCCACATAATGAATGCCGACGGAACTAACGAAGTTACAGTTGTTTCCAGCACCTCCCCAGAGAGCGCTATGAATCCAGCTTGGTCTCCTGATGACACAAAACTCGTCTACACGATGGACGATGGAATCTGGACCGTGAACACTTCACCACCTTATCAGACGACCCATATATTCCAAACGAGCTTACCAACGACCTATGCTGTATTCAGTCCAGACGGAAAGTACATCATGTACGCCTCAGGAGCGTACGGTCAGCTTCAAGACCTGTACCTGATTGATATCTACGGCAATTTCATAGCACAACTCACACATGACACCAAGTTTGGATACATCTTTGATTGGTCACCAGACGGGCAATACATCGCTTACAACTCCATGAGTTCAGGCAACTACGACGTTTGGCGGGCGAAGATCGTCGGCGCATTCAGCGCGGGTGCTATGGTCGGCTACTGGAAGTTTGACGAAGGCAGTGGGAATATAGC
>CAZDNV010000167.1:0-3056 GCA_964506875.1 uncultured Candidatus Bathyarchaeia archaeon | reverse complement strand
GAAAAACTGAAGAAGACACACACAATAAAAAAGAGACACAAGTTATGCTTTCTTGTCTTGGGCTTGGTAAAACAGGGATCGCATTACCGTAGGTTCCGTCTGAGCTGTTCTATGTCACGAAATCCATAACGCCTTAGTACGTCATGCCTTAATCTATTATTATAAAGGGTGTTCATTCTTCTCACTTGTTCCACGACTAGTTCGTGATTCTCGAGTTCTGGCAATTCCAAATCGTTGTTGTCATAGACCCCGCGCGAATCGAATTCTAGACGTGCCAGATACCATGCAAACCTTGCAGTAAAATCACGCCCATTGATACGTATGGGAAGTATAAACCATATGCCAGGTTTGCAATCCTCAGTATCTCTGCCATTGACATGACGCACAACGTCAAGGGCGATTTTCCTGACTCTTCCTATTAGTTCGCTCATATTTTCAAGATGCCAGAAGCTTGCTTTTGAGTTTTTCGACAGCGCGAGCGATTCCGAGAAATCTTGGAAAGCGACCGCAGAAATAGCACTCCAAGTCGAAGCGCTCGCTTCGCTCCAATATTCTTCCGAATAGGGCGTGCGCTTGTTGCATTGTGTGCTAGTTGAAAAGAGATCTAACCGCGCTTCAGAGAAAGAGGATCGGGAGAGCAAATGGATCTGAGAAAATGGTTCGCGTCATTTATTGAGCAATACGCGCGCTGTCACCCGACTTGGAAAAAGCCTTCCAAGGTAATTTTGTGGAAAACCGTCACCTACTGTGGAGAGGTGTTTCTGATTGACTAAACTTACTGAAAGGTTGGTGAATTATGGACAAGACAATTTGCTCTATTTGTCTGCCACGCTAATGATGGTTGCACCGTTCTTAGGTGTTGTAATGATTGCTTTGGATTCTAGTTTAGTTTTGCCTTTGGACTATCGCGCCATCAGGCCCCAGATTCTCATTTATCTTATTTTGTTTTTTGCGAGCCTTGGCTTGTTCGTGTTCTGTCTCTTTTTCTTTGTTTGTTGTATATGGAGCAAGCGCGACAGCAATATCAATAAGCGCAAACGCCAAAACGAAAAGGGTTAAACTAAATGCCCTATTGTTCTCAGTTTTCTGGTCTACTACTTGTTGGGCTTGTAACTTATCAAATTCATATTGGAGATTTTGCTGTTGCTCCTGCATCAATTCTCGGTTAGCGTCAAGTTCAGACATAATCGATATGGGAATGGACACAATCGGCTTAAAATCATAGTATGTCAAATTCGAGTATTCCCACATTGGGTCAACTGGATTTTTCCTAGAGATAAGCGGTTCGATTTTCAGATTAAGCAATCCAGTATCTTGCAATACTACTTCTTGAGAATCAGAGAAAACCTCATAGATAGTATTGGTCGCGCTGCCTGGTGAATTGATGCCTGTGGGGGTACACCATAGCTCACTAAACCGAGCGGGATTGTCAGGTCTATAACTCCAAGGTAACGGAAACGCTGGAGAATCCCAATCGGGCAAATAATCCACCTCAATTGCGTTAGTTGGATTTACATTAAAAGAAGAAATGTAGATGTATTGATCTGCTACTGCACCTTGTGCTGCTAAGTTTTGGAGCACAAGTGTTATGTTTATTTCGACAGGTACGCTTTGATGAATTCCTGCATTCGTCAAATTATTTATTGTGCATATTACATTAATTGGCAACTCCCACCCTTCAATGGGCAATGGTATAGAAAACTCTGCCGTACCTGATTGTGTTAGAGGAATTATTGACTTAAAAGGCACTGGGGTTGGGATAGTGATTGCTGGGCTTCCTTGAAATGGGTAAACAGTGATACTCCATAAAGATATGACAAGGGCACTGACGAAGAGAAAGCAAACTGGAACGATCAAGACATTATACTTAGCTGTTGTAGACTTCGTTGTTCTCCCTCTTAAGTGCTAAGTCTGTATGAGGCGAACCGTTGTTAAATTTTTGGGCTATTTCTTTTGCTTCCGTTTTGTATTTGGGTTTTCCACTTGTCTTGTCCTTCGATGATTATTCCGCAAGCTTCTGAGGGTGTCTTTCTGTCTAGGCTTTCGTGCGGCCTAGTGTAGTTGTGGGAAATCTGGTAGCCCGTAAGAATCGGTGTATCGACTTTCTAGCGCGCGCTCGAAACCAACTGGAGTTTAGCGAGCGAAAATCTAATATCCCCTTTCTCAAACGTTATTTTGGTTAGAAAATGGAAACGTACACATTAAAAGATCCGTTTTGGTCGCTGTTCCAACACGGAAACAAGGCGCTACGCGAAAGGATAGCCATGTTGGATGCGAAATTAGCAACTGAACTAGGAGGAGTATGGCTATCTGCATACAATAAGATTCTTGACTTTGAACAAGGAAAGAGACGCCAAGGAATTTCCCACGCTCTCGAAGTGGAGAACAACATTGGACTTATTTTGGAAGAATTTGATGTTTTGAAAGAAATGAAGGCCAAAGATCTCTTCATTCTTTCAGCATCAGCAGTTCTTCACGACTTGGATAAGGCAATGAAAAGGACTGATGAGTATGTGCATGGAGCTAGTGGCGCAGATCAGCTTCAAGAGAGAACAATTCAAAAGGAATTCAACCTTGATCCAAGAAAAGCAGAAGCAATTGGTTACTTGATTGCCACTCATGACAAAGGAAACTTTGATGTGATTCCTGAAGATCCTTTCATAATCGACTCACCTCCAAGGATACTTCTGAGGAGTTTGGCAGCAATCTTCCGTCTTGCCGATATGTTAGATCTCTCATACGAAAGATGTCCTAAGGTAATTGAAAGAATAAGAGGTATAGCTTTTGAAGATGCGAGAGAACTCTGGAAAGCAACCGAGACTATTGGAGGTTGGCGTTTGTTAGACGAAGAGAGAGCGCGAGTGCTTTTGCAGGTCATTCGCAGGCATAGTCAGGAAGATGAACTGTCTCTTCTAAGAATCGTCGACTCTTTGAATGAAGATTTAACCCCCTCACATAAGAAGTATTTAGAGAACTGTGTTATTATATCGGAACAGGGCAAACGGATAAGTGTGGCTCTGCCCACAAGATTTGAACTTGATAAAATGGGGTTGATT
>CAZDNV010000166.1:0-3107 GCA_964506875.1 uncultured Candidatus Bathyarchaeia archaeon | reverse complement strand
GTTGTTGGCAAGTTGACAAAACCAAGTACACCTCTAATCGTTTTGATCCCCTACCCCCTACCTTTTTTGTGCAGAAAGTAGAGAGCCTGGACGATGCGTAGGCGCGAATTCTTCAGGATCAGAGGCTTCAAGCGGACATACGATAAGACGGCCGGCAAGTTTACGATTAACATTGCCTACGAGACGGCGCCTCCTAAGCCTTCGGCTCGTGTTGTTGCGGTTGCTGAGGGCTTCGGACTAGGCCTTGACAAGTGGGAAAGGTTCGTAATATTCGATAATGTTGAGCTTAAGATCGGTGCGCGCTACGTTTCCATCAAAGGAAAAAAGAAGGATGAGGGTTGATGGTGGCGTCACCACTAGGCGCTCACTGGAATCCCCTGCTTGCGGCCTCTCGGCATGAACGGTTCACTTTAACGGTTCTCTCTGCAGTCTGACCAGGTTGTATCGTCAATGCCCTTTTAACCGCTCAGCACAGACCATGAACCCAGAAGCACAGGGCACAGTGTCAGAGGTGTTCGAGATGGAACAAAAAGCCGATCAACAGAAGAGGCTTAGTTGCTTTCAGGATATGGATAGCGGCGGGTGTGATGACATGTTTGTTGACTTGACGATCTATGATGTTCCAGTCAGTCTGCTCAGGGAGTTCGGCGAGAATATAGTCAGGTCCCACTATCCGAGTGGAGTTAACGAGGCAATCAAGGACCTACTGCGAAAAGCCATCCTGGAAGAACAGCAGGATCAGAATAGCCCAAACGCTCTGACCACGCAACGATAAACACGAAGGGTCCATACATAAACTGGTCAAGACCCGGTCCAGAGCCTCAAAGAAGCAGACATGATGAAACAGAATCGTGGAAATGAGCAACCGCTCTCAGAATTATGATTCTTCTTGTCCGAAGTTTGAGGCTGCGATGAAGATGTCGTCTACGCCTACGTATTCGTCATTGGTTATGTCGTATTTTCCGTCCCAGCCTGGGGATCCAGGATCTTCGCCAAAGTGCGAAGCTATCTCAAAGATGTCATCTATGCCCACATAATGGTCTCCGGTGACTTCGCCAGGAATGCCAACGTGAACTGTCCCGTCAGTGCAACTGTTGTTTGTTGTGTTAGCTTCTTCTGGAAGTATCGTTGCATACGCACTCATGGTGTAGTTGCCTTTGGCGAAGCCTGACGTGTCCCACCTGAGTTCTAAAGTGACTGAGCCGTTGCCTTCTAGGCTAATGCTTTCGAGTGTGCCGATGACAGTATCGTTGGCGTAGATGGTCATATTGAAGACTTCAAAGTGCTTGCCTTGATTCGTGACGGTGAGGCTAACATTAATGGTGTATCCTTCGCCCACCACATTCTTTGTTGTTGATATGCTTGTCAGTGCTATGTCATGAATCTCAACCGAGAAGAAGATGACCTGTGAGCTGCCCATGTTGCCAATAGTGTCGTTGGCGTAGACAACTATGCTGTGAGAGCCATCAGAAAGCCCTGTCAAAGTAGTGTTCCCAGTTACCGTCACACTCGCTTGACCGTCAAGACTGTAGCCCATCCAGGAAGCAGATTCACTGACAGTGAAATTCAATGGAACACTAGAGTTGCTGTACGTTAGGTTCTCAGGCTGCAATATCACTATTGTGGGTGGAGTGGCGTCGACGCTGAAAGAGATGTTTTCCGAGAAGCCCATGTTGCCGGCTGTGTCATTGGCAAACAAGACAATAGTGTGTAGTCCTTCAGCCAGGCCTGACAAAGTTGTGTTGCCCGCGATTGTGACGTTTTCTTGGCCGTCAAGACTGTAGCCCATCCAAGAAGCTGATTCATTCAACGTGAACGCTAATGGAATGCTGCTTACAGTGTAGGTAAGATTCTGAGGCGACAGGACCCTTATCGCCGGCGGGGTCATATCAAGAAGAAACTGGTAGAGGCCATTGTACGCTGGTATGACTGTCTTTATGCGAGAAGGCCCAACGATTACAAAAGTTCGCGGGCCGGGCCACTTCGCAAAAGTCGAAATGTCAAGCCAGCTTTCCAGCATTTCACCATGTGGTTCAGCTAGCACTTCAAACTCTAGCCATGCAAGGGTTCCTTCGCCAGGGGATCTGAAGGGACCTGAGCCTGACCACGATTCTGCGAAGTCTACCCGATTGTGCGTGGAGTTCTGCGGCGCAAAAAATGGTGCAACGGGGACTGTGCTTATGTTTTCAAAGAACTGGCTCTTGAACCCGGCTGTATAACCGCATCTAGTTGCGTTCAGCTGAACCTTGTCATACAGCATCCTGAATTGCCAGGCACCACACTCAATGTCTAGTCTTATGCATACTGTGACGTTGAATCGATAGCCAATCTGGTGTTCAGGCTCATCTTGAGATAAACGCGTGACCGACGGTTCAATCCACATGGCATCACCATTAAGAGGTTGATTTTGAGAGCTGACACGCGCTGAAAGCATGCCCAGCATAATAAAAGCTGAGAGCAATCCGGAAACAACCTTCTTGAGCATTCCTTCTCCTCCTCAAGTAATAGCGGTTTAATCAACGAATAAGCATTTGTGGAAGGAACTTCTATGCCGAAAGAGACTTGGGTTATGGGTTTTCCTGTTCTCCAAAGTGTGCAGCGCGCTAGTGTGTTCCTAAATTCCCTTTTTCAAGTGTGATAGAGTTGGGTCGCACGTTCCGGATGATCTTCAGCGTATCTGACACAATCGCCGTGCATAAACGAGGAGAATCCAATATCGTAAACTGCCTCACAAACGAATTTAGGAACAAGCATGCGCGCTAGATGAGGGCATAGATGGAACAATAAAAGAGGACAGACGTGGACCAGACGCCATATATCTTCAAGTAAAAAGACGGGGAGCAACAGTAGGTCGTTCAGAAATCCAAAACCTCGTAGGAGCATTGCAGGGACAGAGGGTAAACAAAGGCATCTTCATCACAACATCCAACTTCTCAAATGCCGCATTGGACTATGCCAAAAGAGTCAGCCCAAAAATAGTTCTCATGGATAGGAGAAAGCTGGCTGACTCAATGATTGAGCATGATGTTGGTGTCTCCAAAGTAGGCAGTTATGAAGTCAAGAAGATAGATTTGGACTACTTCACTGAGGAGTAGTTGCTGGGGAAT
>CAZDNV010000165.1:2347-3127 GCA_964506875.1 uncultured Candidatus Bathyarchaeia archaeon | reverse complement strand
GCCAATACCCTATACGCTTCGTCCAGTCTAGGTCTAAGGAACTCCATGTAATCATCGAAAATGTCAGGGAATTCGTAGGTGCTCTGTGGAACGGACGTATATAGTTTGTCTTGGAATCCTATACGACTACCTTCCTGATTTTGCTCCGTTTTTAAGGTAGTCTTACGTTGGACCTTACCTGTAGAGAACGGCGGGTCGATATAGATTAAATCAAATGATTTCGCAGGAATACAGGGCAGAACCTTCAGATTGTCACCTAAAATGACTGTGCTCAAGTTTGGTTAGCCTCCTCTCACATTATACAAAATACTGGTGATAAGGCAAGAAAAATCTTTGTTTGCACATTCTTCAACAAAATCGGCCTAATAAAAGCCTTGACATCCTATTAGCCGTTATGTATATAGATAGAAGAAAGCAAGGAGGACATTATGAAGAACAAAGCCGTCGTTATCCTGAAGTTGGTGCTCCGCAGCGGTAAGTTCTTCCAGGAGTCTGACATCGTTCTCATCCCCGTAACCGCCTCCGAAGTGCTCAGCACGCAGGCTCCGCTGCACGCTGACGAGTCTTTGCGGGCTCTGGCCGTTCAGGTTGCACCGACCGACTACGAGGTTGTGCAGCGGCTAGCTACTTGCTAAGGAGACGCCATGAAGGCCAAGAACCGGGAAGACCGTGGCAGGGCGTTCATCGATTGGTCTGTGGCTATTGGCAGCAGCACCCACCCTCAGGACGATCCTATCATCGAAGAGGCTAAGAAGGCATTGGTCGAGGCGTGTGGAAGCA
>CAZDNV010000165.1:0-2337 GCA_964506875.1 uncultured Candidatus Bathyarchaeia archaeon | reverse complement strand
TGGAAGCAAGGAGAAGGCGCACGCCTTCATCAGGGCCGTCTACAAGACTTCCTGGTACAGGGATACTGCCGCTAAAATCATTTGTGATACGGTGGCTGCGTGTAGACGAATCAACCACGAAATCAATCTGCGGCATCGGCTTGCAAACACCCCGTCTGCCAAAGGAGATTAGTTATGTCCAAGAAGACCAAATGGAACCACGTAGAGACGCGGCCAACCGGCAGCATTATTGTAGTTCCTTCTGAAGGTGGGCACACGTATACCTTCGCCGTAGAGCAGGTAGAGATTACAGAGAACCGCATGATCGAACATGTGCTAGAATACAAGAAGCGCACCGTCAACAGCGATCCGCTTTACATGCACGACTGTCCTGATCTGCACTGGGCTTTCGTGATCTATGAGGAAGCGCGAAAGGCGCTGCTGAAGGAGATTAAGAAGCGCAGAGACGCAGCGGTAATCACTGCGCTGGAAAAGGACAATAACAATCCCGATATCTGCCCTAAGTGCGAAGGAACGGGTATCGGATGGCATGGAAAGAGCTGTAACGTCTGTAATGGAGAGGGATAATCATGGATAATCTCAAGGTTGTCTTGATCGTAGACGACGAAGACGCTAGGCTAGATCTGCTAACGGATGCGTTCCGTAGAGCCTTTGGCAGGATTCATGTGGTTTGTGCAAAGTCCTATGACGAGGCTACACACTTCTTAGGCTGTAGCCACATCGATTTCATATCCCTAGACCATGACCTTGGCACCCCAGCCACAGGCTACGACGTACTGAAGTATATCCAGGCTCTTGTTGAAGTAGGCAAACTCAGCGTGCAGAAGATTTTCATCCATACGGCGAATGTCATTGCTGCACCTAGGATGCTAGCCCTGGCAGCAGAGATTCCTGGTGTTACAGTTCAGGCTTTGAAGTTGACCTACACCATCTAAAGGAGCACAATATGGCCGAACGAATTCACGTTATAGACAAGACCACAGGCAAGGTGGCTATCAGCCGTCCAGAGGTTCCTGCTGAGCAGGCGAATCCAACCGTTGTAATTACAGAGGCAGCGACTGAACCAGAAAAGAAGCCGGTTCCAATTGATCAAATCCTTCCTGCTCCTGCCATTAAGCGGCTCGACAAGCGCCGCTGCAAGCGTGCCAAGATTGAAGCCCGAGGGCTAGGGCACAAGCTGTTCAAGCTCCTAGCCCTTGCAGAGGAGTTGTCTGGAATCAAGAAGCGCGTAGACGTGCTCGTTGCCATCCTCAGAGAGGCAGGCATGGATGAGAAATCCCAAAAGCTGATTCTACGGTCATTCGTGAACGGTATTATTGCAGCGGGGAAAGAGGTCCGCTAGCGCTTCCTAGGTAGCAAGCGCTTCCTTACCTTAGTCTTCTTTGGCTTAGCTTCGTTTTCGTCTTCCTCTTTTGCCTCAGCAAACGGAAGCGGTTCATCATACTTGTCGATCTCTCGTGGTGGTTCGTCAAACCAACTTTGAGTCATTGGATAGGCAAGATGCCTACAGAAGTCACAGGAGGTCTTGGATGCCTCCCAGTCCTCAGAGCCTTCTGGATAACCCCACGCAAGGCCGTAAGCGCTGGCGGCGCTATTGGAACATCTTTCGCACGCCTCTGCTGCGAAAATAATGGCCTCATCTAGTGTGAAGTCTCCGCTCTCGACCAGGGCAAGAACTAGATCGTCTGAGAAACTAGACTCGCCGCTGAATACTTCCTTGGAGCCCTCATCTGTTAGTTCTAGGTAGGTAGTCCTAAGCACGTTAGGGAACCGACTAACTTGGTACTTGGCTTCTTCTGGCGGTAGGTTGGGTGTGCCTTTGTCATCATACAGGTCAACGTCTAGGTAGTTTCCATCAGCGTCTTCGTACCAGAGCGTCCTTAGGTCTTCCTTATTAATGTTGTACGCCTTCTTCGAAGAAGATGTTATCTCTTTGATGTATAGCTCCTGACCCTTTCCTGATATTTCCCAAATCCTCGTAACGTGATCTTGCGGTATAATATCCTCTCTCTTCCTGGCTTTTACATAGTCATCAACATCTTTGAACATCAGATTCTTGTCTGCAACTACTTCTACAAGGTACACCGGTACACCTGTTTCTCTGGGATCTGACCTACCATAAGCAGCATAACCTAGTGCAGATCCAGGATGTATAGCAAAACATGTTCCCTCAGAAGGTAAGGAGTACTTTCCGGTAGAGTAAACACCGACACCCGCTGCGACAGTACTTAAAAATTCCTCTTGCTCCATTCCTCTATAGACATGATTTGCCCTACGCAAATCGTCTACGGAAAACGTACTTAGTGACTGGGTATTTTTTAGCGGTTCAGTAGACAA
>CAZDNV010000164.1:0-3160 GCA_964506875.1 uncultured Candidatus Bathyarchaeia archaeon | reverse complement strand
CCGGGAATACCTTGAAACATGGCCCGATGTGTGGATCACTTGGCCGGAGAAAGGGAGAGAGGCAATGAAATCTTTTTGGACTCCTCAAGATGGGGACGATCATTCTACTCATCATTTCGGAAATGCCCTCTTGGCTTACATCAAGGCCGAGTCTATCAATGATAATAAGATTCGTCCCCTGTCATGCTCTGAATGGATGCAAGCCTATTTCAAGACCGTTCAGGGCCGTAATTTTGCCAAGGCTCACATGGCAAGACATGAGCCGATGCTTGCATGGGTATCGTTCAACACCCCCCCGCTCAAGGATATAATGGATGGATTCATAATTTACGTCATTGACAACGAGGTGAGGCCATGTTTGAAGGCATAGAAAAAGAAGATCTTGTTCTTTATGCTATGATAGGACTTGTCCTCTTTGCGCTTGGGACGGTGATTATCACCCTATGAATGAAATGGAGATTAATTATGATGGGATCATTGAGTGGGGTTTTTACGGAGTCCTCTTATCAATCCTTGCCGCATGGTTAGCATTAGGGGTGAGATTTTCAATATGAAGTCTTTGGAACATCAATTAAACAAGGCTGATAATGCCGATGCGGCTAAACAATCAGAGGTTCCGGATAAATTCACTTCAAAATATGAGGCTCTCCTCGGGATGCTCAATAATATCCTCTCCAATGAAAATATTGAGCAAAAATCCCGGCTCATGTTTGAGAATGTCCGGGGGATGGTTCTCGCTCAAAATTGGCAAGTGGCTTTAAAAACCGGAGTTATCTTTCAACAGATAGATCCTGATTCTTATCCTCCAAGATTTATAACCCCCAAAACATATCTCAAAAAATACCACTTGGTGACTGACGCTCAATTACAGGAATTGAATAAACAGGGGTTGGCCTCTTTACAATCTCTCTGTAAAGAATTAATCGTCCGTGTGGTATCAATTGAGGGACAGGGTAGGGATGAGATCATAGAAATGGTTAGGGCCATGAACCTTATGATACAGGAACATGAACATCAGGATTCAATGGCAAAAGATATGATTATCGGGGGGGGACGTAGATGAGTTATGCCGTAGATGAGATGGCCCCTTGGATGTGGATCTTTATAGGTATCCTCCTTATTGCTATAATCATAGCCGGACTCCATGCCCTTTATGTTTGGGTAGCAGAGGATCCTTGTAGGGCCTATAGGATTGTTGCTCATTGGTGGGGGCCGATTGGGGATCATTGTATTGGGTATTGATACTATGGAGGACGTAGCATTTTTCTTTCAAGCGATAAACACAACACTATTATTTTTATTAACGATACGTGCTTTTAAGGGGGATAAATAAATGATTTACGGAGTAGTGGGGACACTTGATCGGGATACTATGATGAAATTTGGTCTTTACAATATTAAGACTGGGAGGTTTACGAGAGTGGCCTCAAAGAAAGGAAATGGTAAAACAATGGTGCTTACTTATTACGGATATAGAGAGCACTCCGAGCAAAAAAGAAAAGTCTTTTCCAATTATCACACTAAATTTTCCACTTACCGTCCCGCTCAACAGATCTTTAATGATCTCGGGAGGCTCCTTGACCTTGCCGGGAAATACGGGGCCTATGGGACAATAACCGAGATTATAAAAAACTTTGACCATATTTTTGCGCACTACCCTCTTTCAAAAACAGAGCAAACCGAATTTTATGAGATCCGATCTCTCTACAATGAATATTACGGATCTCTTATTCTCCTCACGGAATTTCAGAAATTCTTTAACTCACTCGGGACAAGCACAAAAACAATAAAATGGATTGAGGGGATTCTCACTCAATTAAGGAAATTGGCTATAGATGCCATGTGGGACGCTCAAAGACCAATATCGGCCGGGAACAGGAGCCGGGAATATACAGAAACTTTTCTTGTCCCTCAAAAATTCCACGAGGAGGATCTCACTCCTTGTGATAAAGATATTTGTGAACGGGATCATCTGGTTTATGTTTACTCCGATATTCCTTTCAGGGAAAAAGAACTTTGTATCTTAAATTGTAGGGAGGTAGGTAAACTTTATGAAACGGATGAAGTTATCGGGGATGAACTGATCTCCCCGAAAGAACAGGGCCCGGAGGATAAGAAAGTAAAAAAGCCAAAACAGAAAAAGGAGCCCGAGCCGATCCCCGTCATAACAAACCGGGAGGACTTCATTGAAGGGATAAAAGAGGGGATAAGTGAGGCCCTTGATGAATACGGGGAGGAGCCGGATTATATCCCCTCTGATGCACTCATCAAGGAGTCCGGCCCGGTAGAGCCCCTTGAGGCCCTCTTTGAGCCAATTGTAGAAACGACGGCCACCCAAATTAACACAAAAGTAGAGCCCCCAAAAATAGAGGTAATCATTGATAAGGAGGACGAGCACGCGGCTCTTAATCTCCTTGAGATGGAGATGATCAAGGCTCATCCAAGGATCCCCAAAATCATTAAGGATCATTTATCTGAATACAAGGAGAAAGATGAGATCCATGAATTATTCTTGGTTTACTTCGATGAAGATGGAAATGCAAGAGGGCTCAATAAGGCCCTTGAGCCCGGGCCATTCAGAGCAAGCCCCGAGGGCCTCTTGGCCTTCAATGTCAGACAGGTGATCAGACATGGCCATTGAACCTATTATCACCCTTGCCGTTGATACGGCTTATCCTTACCTTGCCCCCCCGGCCCCGAGTCTTGCCCTTCAATTCTTTCAGATGACCGGGATCCAAGTTATGACCATTGATAATCAATTAGTCCCCGGGGCCGTTCTCATTCTCATGTTTGCCGTGTGGGGTGTATGGCATTGGATCCTTATGGCGATCAATGGTGCAAAGAATATCAAGAGGTTTTATGATGAAAGAAATTTATGAAACAGACTACAAAGGAACAAAGATCACAATAGATAAAAAGATGCTTTACCTGACAGGGGGCCTTCTCTGTATATCCGGGTATCTCCTCATTTATGGGGAGCCATTCCCGGCTCTTACCGTTGCCCTCCTTGCCGCGCTCCCGTTCCTCCATGAGGCCGGACACTATCTCATAGCCCGGGAACACGATTTAACCGTGTCCTCAATGTCATTTCAGAAAAACAAGATCGAAATGGCGATCCCGGATCTTATGACGCACAAGGACGTTATGGATATAGCCATAG
>CAZDNV010000163.1:0-3163 GCA_964506875.1 uncultured Candidatus Bathyarchaeia archaeon | reverse complement strand
GACATGAGGCCCAAAGCCATCATTGATCATTTGGATTTGCTCAGGCCGATATATGAAAAAACGGCTGTATTTGGCCATTTTGGGCGAGATGACCCAGACTTCACATGGGAAAGAACCGACAAGGAAGAGATACTCAGGAAGGAATCTACGATGAAACCCCAGACCAGCTGAGGATGCTCACAGGCGCGCGCTACTTTACTACCACAAAGAGAAAAAATTCGCGGGAGATACTGAGACAGTGTCGGCACATCTCAAAGGGCAATGCAAATAAGCCCTTTCCTGATCATTCATTCCAAATGTTCGCGAGTGACGAGAGCATTCGCCTCTTTAGATCCATAGTAGATCCATGGTATGAGTCTCTGAAGAATCCGCCTGAGTCTCAAAGGCAAGTTCTTTGGGGCTTGGCTAAAGAGTATGCGAAAACTCAATACGGAAAGGACCACCATGTATCCAGCATCAAAGAGATTGAAGATCTAAGAGCAAACTTCCCAATGATAGATTACAAGGCGCTGCGTCCATACCTCACTGAAGTCAGCAAGGGCAATTATGGCACCATTCTTCCCGAGCCATTGTTAAGCTGGGTCATGACACGTGGTTCAACAGGTCCAGCAAAAGTGTTACCGGCAACAAAGACGCATCTTGAGCAGATTTTCACATGTGGCGCAAGGGCGCTCGTAAATCATGCTCTGAGAATGAAGGACTCGGCGTTCTTCGCCGGAAGGATTCTCAACCTCAACTTCCCCTCCAAGGTCCATACGATTGTCGTGAACGGCCAGCCCATGACATATGGCTATAGCTCCGGGACGTATGCAAGACTCAATCCTGTTTTCAGTAGGCTCAGTCTTCTCCCTAGGCAAGAGAGCATAGATGCCCTAGGTTCAGGAATAACAAAACTAGATTGGGGCAAGAGGTTTGAACTCGCCTACAAGGAGGGGATCAACGAGAATGTGACTGCCGCAATGGGAGTCACGCCAGTCATCCTTGCATTTGCACGGTACATAGCCAAAAGGCACCGAAAAAAGCCCAAAGAGCTATGGAATGTCAAAGCCTTATTCTGCACTAGTGTCCACAAGATCCAGTCCAAATATGCGCGTTTACTAAGAGGACTCTACGGAAATGTCCCGGTAGTCGAAATCTACAGCGCAACTGAGGGCGTTTTCGCACAACAGCTTGATGACCTGCCCTACGTCACCCCAAATTATGACAAGTATCTTTTCGAGGTTGAAACTGGCCATGGGACCAAGATGCTCTATGAGCTGAGGCGAGGCGAATGGGGCAAGCTTGTAGTGTCTTCCTGCATGTTCCCAAGATATAGCATCGGAGATGTCATAGAATCAGCTGGGCACAACTATTTTCGCATAGTTGGAAGATGGAATACTTCAACACTTTTGGAGCATCAATTGTATAGGCTTCTTTTCGGGTGGCTAACCTAGGTTCTTGGGTTTCTCCTTCTGGCCAGCATTGCTCCATAAGCCGCCCCAACTATGATGACTGCGCCGACTGTAATGAGAACAAAGGCAGCCAACGTTCCCTTAGGCAAGCCGGCACCAGTCACTTCCAAAAAGTACAACGTGCCCAACAATATCAGAACCAGACCGCCGATCAACGGTCCTATGAGCATTTGCTCTCGCTTCTCGTGCTTTTCGGCCTTTTCTTCTTTCTCTCTTTTCTCTTGCTTCTCGCGTTCATCTTTCTCGTGTCTATACTCCACTGGGCGTGACCTCGCCGAAGCGACCTGCCCCGCCTTCATTGAGGCTCCGCAGTTCGGGCAGAAGACCATGTCTTCGCCAACTTCCTTGCCGCACTTCGGACAATATGGCATATTCCTCACCCTTGTACCTTTTCAGACTCCTATCTGGACTCACATATTTAAGACATATAGGTAGGTCTAACTAGCTAATGGCTTCTTCCCTCCATCCATGAACCGATGGCAAGTTGCATGGGCTCAATGCCAAATGCTCGCCAAAAGGGAGAAATGTGGGGATGAAGCCTGAGTGCAACGTGTTTTTCTTGTCGAACTATTAGCAGCGTTCAGACTGACTGCATTTATAAGGAACGATGTGGATTTAGTGAGCAGTAACGTTCTGTCGTTGACGAACGAAAAGCACAGCAACGTTACATGCAACCAAACAACAAAAAAGGAGTGAAGAAAATGGCTGAAAATTCGGGAATTGTTTTCATTGGAAGGAAACCAGCGATGAGCTATGTCCTAGCGATCATCACAAGTCTATCGGCATCAAACGCGAAAGAGATAACTCTGAAAGCACGCGGGCAGGCAATCACGACAGCCGTAGACGTAGCTGAGATAACAAGAAGCCGCTTCCTGAAAGACCTAAAAGTGGGCAAAATCACGATAGGCACTGAAGAGATGGCACCGAGAGAAGGCGAAGACAGGTCCAGAATGGTTTCCACAATTGAAATAGCGTTGACACGATAGCAAAGAAACATTGCTGAAAAAACACGAATGGCGAACACCTCGCCTCTTTTTATCATACAACACTAGGTCAGGTATTTTGTATTTCGTGATCTTAGTTGAAGAACGGTTGCGTATTCTCATAGTGATCTGACTTTGGACTCATTCAGTTTCTGAAATCAGAGAACACTATTTCAACTTAGGTTGACCCGTGCTTCTTCTGGAAAGTGCTCGTTGAATCGCTAGATGCCTCTGATCCTCTTGGTAAGACACGTTGTTCTGAGGATTGCCCATGGTAAACCTGAACCACAGAGGATTGGCAAAAATCTTAAATGCATTTAGACTGCTACTATGAAATGACGATGTTGGGCGATAAAGTTTATGAGCAATTTCAAAAACGTCATCGATAAGCTCAGAGCCTTGGACGCCGAACGCAAGAACCTTTTGCTGGAAATCGAAGAACTCAAAAAAATGGCTGATTCCAAAGCTAAAGCGCTTGAGAACGAAGTCGCTATGCTCCGAGAAGAAGTGAAATCCTTAAGAGTGCTCCTCGGCGCCGAGGAAACCGGATTCGAACCAATGCCTAAGAGAAGAGGCACACAAAAGTAGTTATCGACGTTTTGGGGAACACTCAGTACATTCTTAGACTCGATAAAAAAGCAGTGGGGATGCTAAGGAAGATGTCGATAAAATATGTCGAAGCTTCCGACGTTAAGAAACTTGCCGACGAGATAACCGAGTCTCTGGATT
>CAZDNV010000162.1:0-3175 GCA_964506875.1 uncultured Candidatus Bathyarchaeia archaeon | reverse complement strand
ACTGTTGGATGAGGACCCACCTGACGATGAAAACGGGAACGGATACATTGAATACCTCTACTTCTGGGATGGCAACAACTATGAGTTCATCAAATGGGAAGGCATAGATGATGACGGCGATGGCACGTTCAACGAAGACTGGGTCGGCGGCGTCGACTTGAACCGAAACTACGGGTACGAGTGGAACGCAACTTGCGACACAGGAAGCCCTGACCCAACGGCTGAAGACTATCGCGGAGAAGCCCCATTTTCGGAATTAGAGACCAAGGCAATGAGAGACTTGGCAACAGAGTATGACTTCAAGTATGCAGTGAGTTTCCACTCAGGCTCCGAGGTAATAATGTACCCATGGGGATATGTGAGCGCGCCCTCATCGGATGATGCACTCTTCACGGAAATAGCTGGAAACCTGTCAGATCTCGTTGGGGCACCATACGAGCAATCATCACAAATGTACACTTCTTCTGGAATATGGGACGACTGGATGTACGGAAGCAGAAGCATCCTCTGCTTCACTTGCGAGATCTACGATAACGAAAGCGCATGGATAGACGTAGCCGGGCCTGATCCGAACACATACTGGGAAGGAGGAATCGGCAGAGTCTTTAACCCAGACCCAAATGATATAGAAGCTGTCGCTCAACGCTGGTCACCAGTTTTCACTTATATGACAGACAGAGCTATCACAGAAGCCTACGACGTGGCCGTTACAAACATCACTCTTGCGCAGAATTCCGTCACGATAGGGTCATCCACACAAGTAAACGTAACAGTAGAGAACCAAGGCTACTTCGCAGAGACCTTCAACGTCACACTCAAGGCCAATTCCACTATCATTCAAACCCAAGAAGCTAGGCTGACAAACGGAAGCAGTACGACGGTTAGCTTCGCATGGAATACCTCTGGCTTCGATTATGGAAAATATAACATAAGCGCTTATGCGTGGGTCCTTCCAGGTGAAACAGATCAAGCTGACAACAACCGCACGGGAGGTATGATTACTCTGGTCGTTCCCATCGTGTACATCCAGGCAAATGGGAGTATTAATGGAACAGATAAGATACAACGCAACGGCAACGTCTACACTCTTGTCAGTAACATCAACGACACAGGCGGAATCATAGTAGAGAGAGACGACATAATCATAGACGGCAAAGGCTACACTCTTCAAGGAACAGGAGAAGACCCTTATCTAGGAGTTCACCTTTCGCACAGAAACAACATAACAATAGGAAACATGACAATCAAGGAGTTCTCAGTCGGCATTCTTCTCAACCACTCCAGCAGAAACAACATTGCCGGAAATGACATAACAAACAATGGCGCAGGCATCGTTTTCGATTCTTCTAGTAACAATAGCATCTCGGGAAACAGCATAACGGCAAACAACGGTTGTGGCATCGGGCTCTATTATTCTTCCAACAACAGCATAGGCGGAAACAACATGGCAAACAACCATTGTGGCATCTGGCTTTCTGAGTCTTCCAACTATGACATGATATACCACAACAATTTCATTGATAACTCATACCACGTACATATCGTCGACAGTTCTGGTAACACTTGGGACAACGGTTATCCTTCTGGTGGGAATTACTGGGACGATTACACTGGAATTGACTCAGATGGAGATGGGATTGGCAACACGCCATACACGATCAACGCCACGAACGTCGATCATTATCCTCTTGTGGCACAGTTCGTGCCTTTTGATGCCGGCATCTGGAACAACACAGCTTACGAGGTGGGGGTCACAGGGAACTCTACGATTTCAGGGTTCCAATTCAATCCAAGCCAAGCATTCCTACAGTTCAACGTTACAGGTCCAAGTGGAACCATCGGATTCTGCAGAGTCGCAATACCGAAAAGCCTCTTATGGGCCAACAACGAAAACTGGACCATCCTCGTAGGCGGCAAACCACCACTGAACTACACGATATCGTCAAGCAACAACGTCACCTACATATATTTGACCTACAATCACAGTGCAGAAACAGTCACCATCAGAGGAACAAACGCTGTACCGGAATTCCAGTCAATCACAATCCTACCCTTATTCGCAATCCTAACATTGATAGCCACAGCTCTAGCGAAGACAAGACGCTCAAGAAGAAGCGAACACTAGTCCCAAGACTCTCTTTTTCCTATCTTTTTTTGACGGCAGATTTCTAAGTCAGATCCAGACCTTAAGAAGCCTCTCTTGAACAGAATGGCCTGACCTAGTATGATTCATTCGAGGGAAAAGGATAACAGCACTTTGCGTATAATCTCTTAGATGGTTAGTCTGTTGTCACGGTATCAAAGTGTATTTGCAGACGAAACAAAGCTCGACATAAACTATGTTCCCTACAAGCTTCCTCACAGAGACAGGGAACTTCGCTTGCTAGCGGAGTTCTTCAGCTTCGTGCTGCAGTTTCCAGGAAAAATGGCTCAAAGAGTCATTATTGCTGGCGACGTTGGAACGGGTAAGACCGTGCTCTCCCAGCGCTTCGGAGCAGATATAGGTCGAGAAGCTAGCAAACTCGGAACGAATCTCCGCTACGTTCACGTCAACAGCCGCGAATACCGTGGAAGCCTCTTCATGATTCTCCAGCACGTGGTTTCAATCTTCCACCCCAACTTCCCAAGACGCGGTTACTCAGCAGAAGAGCTTCTGCGAATCCTAATACAAATCTTGGACGAGGAAAATGCCTATGTGATCCTGGTCGTGGACGAGTTCGACAGCTTGGTTGAAAAAGAAGGCTCCGAAGCTGTCTATGTGCTAACGCGCCTGCAGGAGGTAAGGCAGAACAGGCCTCAGAGGCTTTCGCTCATCTGTATAATGCGAAACCTGAACACGCTTGCTCAGCTGGATGCGAGCACCAGAAGCTCTCTTCAATCCAACATAATAAAGCTTGAAACATACTCTAAACAGCAGCTTACGGACATCTTGAACGACCGAATTTCCATAGCCTTCAGACCTGCAGCTGTACCTGAGGACACAGTCAGCCTAGTAGCTGAACTCGCATGCTCAGAAAATGGAAACGCTCGATTCGGCATCGAACTGCTCTGGCGCGCCGGAAAGTATGCAAACGCAGAGGACTTAGACAACGTCACGCCGGAATGCGCCAGAAAAGCTGTTTCAAGCGTAATCCCAGCAATGCGGAAAAGCGACTTGACGCTTCTTGGTTTGCAT
>CAZDNV010000161.1:0-3235 GCA_964506875.1 uncultured Candidatus Bathyarchaeia archaeon | reverse complement strand
ACAAGTGCTCTAGTTCTTCCAGCCATTTTTCTCTTATTGCGTCTATGGTATGTTCGCCATAGCGGTTCACTATCATCGCAAGATACTGCAGATAGTTAAGAGCATGTGGATTATTGGAGAGGCTCTTAGGCATATATTTCAAAACTTCTTTGATTCTGCTTTCCACTTCTTTCCAGTAATAGTCATAACATAGACTGCGAAGCTTGGGTTGAAAATGATCCAGCATCGTCGCTTTTGCCCGTGGTTCACTTACTTCTTGCAAAGCTTTGAATGATCTGTCAAACGATGCCAAGTCACACTCTGGTTTTCCACTACTAAGTTCGTTTTTCGTTGGTTTCTTAGCCTGCTCAACGACGAACTCTCCTGCGGTATGCCAAGTGGTTCCTGAGATATCAACAGCGCATCCAGCCGTTTTGAGACGTTGCGCAAGTTCTTGTCGCTTCGTTACCGTGTTGTCTAGTTTGAGGATATGGCGACCGCTAATGTCGCTGAAGGGTCGCAGCTTCCCAAGTTCTACAAGAATTGCTCTCCCTTGGAAGAGAGTCATTGCCATTCCTGCTTCGAAGAGAACGTTCAACCTGGCTTGTGGAGTCAATTCGGTTTCGTAGGTTGGGTCTTCTGGCTTCCGAAATGGTTTTCTCAAACACCCTTCATCATCAGGTGTCATCAAGACGACAACTGCTTGAGCCTCCGAAAATGCCTTCTCTAATATCTCTCCGATGTATGGTGAACCTTTTCCTGTACTAGATAGAATCTGAGGCCACTCCATAGGGTGTAGGTCAATCGACCGCAAAAATTGGCAAACAGCATCATAAGCTTCAAGATTTCGGCCATGAACAACGAAAACTCTTCTTGAGTCTTTGGCTGGTGTTTTGGTTTGTTCAGCAAGACCTACTGGAAGATTTGCTCTTTGCATGCTATATTTGCCTCGAGACAGATATTCCTTTTCCATTTGGTTTTCAGAAGACCCAAAGGCAAGCCTAGATCCGACAACTTGGACAATTTCCATTACGATAGAAGGCACCGCGGTAGTTCGAAATGTTGTCTCCTCTAAAGACAAATCCCCTTTTAGAGTTTCCCTCGCAGCGTTGTGAGCGTCTCGCAGTTTGATTTCCAAACTCTCAACATCCTGCGAGTTCCTACCCTCCATAGCTGCCACGAGTTTGCCAATGTTTGTCAGTTTCAAGCCAAGTTTTGCAAGAACATCGAGTTTTCCTATTTGGTCTACAAATGCAACATATGGGTGCTTGGTTTTATTTGAAGTCATTTCCTTCAGCGTAGTTTCAACATAAGCAATAGTTTCCATGTAGTCTTGGAGGATTGTCAGACGATCGGGTTTGACCACTGTGATACCCCAATTCAAGAGTGTTATGTCTTAGCCTCATCTAAGTTTTTCCCGCAGGTGCCGCTGCGCGCAAGTTGATAGTTCCCTTCCTACTCTTCACTGGATCTTAAGGAGTTCAACTAGATTGTCAACAATGGTAAACGATGTTATGTTTCAGTTTCTTATTGTGTGGCGCTTTTGCCTCGACAGATTCAGCGCGCGCGAACTATCAGCCAAAGAGCTTACTCAGGTCAGGAATGACATAATGGGAATCTATCAACGTACTTACTCTCACGATGAAAACTCGTTCCAAAATGCTTCTGAATTTTTCCAAATCCTCAACGGATAACTCACCTGCACTTTTGCCGTGAATAATCCTATTTCTACATTTTCGCAGTCTGGATATCAGGCGTTGTTCTCGAGCGCTTAGAGTGATCGCAGACTCTCTGATCAAATGCTCCCATTTCATCATTAATGCGGGACTGTTTGTCTGACGTATATTCCGTGTTATTGCCAATTCTTCCATCTTGGACAGCCCAAGTGACTTGATAGAAGAAATACTACTTTCAATGCTCGTATCTTTGAGGGGCGGTGGAACTCTCTGGCCCGAGCAGATGAATTCGAAGGCCATCCAGAGTTGAAGCAGGTTATCTGTTGATGATTCAACTTCAAATGGTCGCATAAACCAACTGAGTGCCTGATACAATGATTGTATGTTGGAGCTCACTTTAGATAGCTGTTCTAGCTTTTCCCATACTGCAACAAGTGGCTCAAAAAAAATGTTAGGATCATAGTTGAACACCAATTCATGCCCAGATTGTGCATTCAATAGAAGGAATACTGCCCCGCCAGTTTTGGAGTCTATGGCTAAACCATACGGAATGAGGTAACATTTTGAATAGCTCTTGCTCATATTGTAGTTAAGCATCGTTCTCTTCTCATTCTCTTTGAGGGAAGGAAAGCTGATGTCTGTTCTAAATTGTATCCAATCCACTGCGCGCTTCACAATCTCCTCAGCATTCACTAACGCTTCAAAGAAATGGTTAGACTCTACATTAGTTATGGCAAATGCAGAAACAGCATTCCAAGGTGCTTTCAAAAGAGTCTTTGCATTTTTCAATTCCTGTGACAATTCTTTGTCGATATTCCTCGTAAACACAACTTGCTCTATTCTGAGATCGCACGGAATGATAAAGCCCCCTATCGGAAAAATAACCTTGAAACTTCGCCGACTCAGTTCAGGTTGAGCCATGCCATGAAATTGCGCTTTGTAATCACTCAGTACAGCTACGAGATAAAGAGAGTCTTCTGGCCTCATGGCAACCAGCTCGGAGGTCAATCTACCCTGAAAAAGTCGCCTCGTACCACCGTAGCAAAGGAGAACTGCAGCCTTCTCACTGCAAGAAACTTCATGTGCGTAGCCTTTGAAAGCTATTTGCCCCTTGTCTGTCCATGTAATCTTGACTTCGTCTCGAAAATCTACTTGATGAAATGCTGGGTTCTTGTCTAGAGGCACAAAGAAACTCGCAACGCTCACGTGTACCCCACCGGGTCCAGCCACAAGCAGATGGTCAAGTTGAACATCGTTAAGGTCCGTGTCGCCTATCGATATTTTGTAAGGTCTTTTTGGAACTGAACCCTTCTGGATTAGTTCATCGAGTTCTCTTTCATATTCCTTCAGGTCCGTAACATAGACGAATTCAAAGTTGCCATAGTTATCTTCGAATTTCTTAAAATGACGGGTATATAGAGTGAATTCACTATCATTCGTAACTTCCATGAAAGTTTTCTGCCCTTCTTTTTCCACGACAATTCCTACTTTCTCTTGACTTATGGCTATAACAAATGAGTAACTGATAGAGTTTATTTTCCAGCCATCCTCTAACAAGCCTTTCAATCTAAGTACATTTA
>CAZDNV010000160.1:0-3288 GCA_964506875.1 uncultured Candidatus Bathyarchaeia archaeon | reverse complement strand
TCTGTTAGATATAGAATCATGGTCAGGATCGCCGTACATATGGAAGTAGAAGGCTAATGCTTCCCACATGCTGCTGACCGTCATCTTGGGGTTGAGACCGTACTTCACTTCCCAGCCGTCTGACATGTGATCGCCATCTGTGTCCCAGTTGCTCGGATTCGTTCCATGGAGCCCTTCTTGAAAATCAGATAGCCCGTCCCCGTCCGAATCTAGCATGTAAACAACGCTGTGGAATTCAGCAACGTATTTGACAATGGCATATGCAACGTAAATATCAAGGGTCTTGGCTCCTTGTCCTCCGTTCGTTCCAGCGTGCTTTTTCGTGAAGTGCTCGACATCCTGGACTAACTCGCTAGTGACACCAAATATAGATTGGATCATGCCTTCGGTGCTGTCGCAAGAAAACTCACTCATGCGCTCATAGGCGAGGTACTCGTCAAGGTTTGATACTCCATCTCTATCCAGATCTCTTTGAGCGTCTCTCGGGTTCAAGGGGTTCAACCCGTTTGCTGCCTCCCAGCTATCTGGCATCTGATCGCCGTCTGAGTCAAAGTCCGTAGGGCTTGTTCCGAGGACTCTCTCTTGTTGGTAGCTCAGATCGTCAAAATCACTGTCACTGCCCAGCATCAGCGCTATGATCCTGTTGATCTTAGCGATCAGCTGCTGTGCCATTGCACTACTCAAGCGTCCGCTTCGTTTAAGTGCATTGATCTCGTTGATGAGTGCTTGAAGCTGGTTTTGAGCTGCATTAACGTTGCCGTTCTTATAGAAGCTCTTTTCAGCCGCGTCGATCTTTGCTAAAAGGCTGCACGTGTTCCCCTTTCCAAGATTCAGAGCTACGATCTCGTCACGAAGATCCTGGATTTTGTCCTTTATAGGCGTTGATTCCACGTAGCCCTTTACCATGAGCGGGTAGTGATCCAAGCCAAGGAAAGGCGTGTCGCCAATGCCGTCACCGTTTGCGTCTCGTCCCGCGTATCCACTCCAGAAGTTGCCTTCAGCCCCATTGTCCCACATGCCCATTCCATCGTCGATCGCCGGCGTTGTAGGTGTTATGAAGAGGTTGTGGAAGATCCGGTTCAGGCCTGATGAACTGAAAAGCGCTACGCCTATGTTGCCATGTGCAAACAGGTTGTCGGTAATCATGAAGCCGCCTGATCCTTCCAGCTCAATTGCGTGCTCGTTGAGCAGGAAGATCGAACTCATGATTGAGCCGCTGCTGCTGCCGTGTGAGCATAGACCGAATTCGTTCCCTTGCAGGAAGTTGGTGTCAAAGATCAAGCCATTTGACGAGTAGAGAACGAGCCCCATATGGTTTTTCAAGAACAGAAGGAAGAGTAGAGAATTGTCGTCTGAATGGTCCAAAACGATGCCTAACTCAGAATCCCTGATAATGCTGTTGAAAATGCGATTCCCGTCTGAATGGTTGAAGATAAAGCCGTTGCTGTTGCCAGATGCTTTGCCTCCGAGGATGCTGTTTCCATTAGACATGGCAAACAAAACTCCCACTAGGTTTCCGACTAGCTCATTTCCCTGCAAAACGCTGCCTTGCGAGCACATGAGAAATATGCCGGGTCCGTTCATGCCCTCGACAAGGTTGTTGGTAAGGCTGACGTCGTTCGTGTTTTCCAGCATTATGCCACATGTTCCGATTAGTCCTCCGTAGATTTCGTTGCCATTTATTATGATTATGTCGCCTTCTGAGCCAAGGACTTCGATGGAGTTTCCAGACATGTTAGCTATGACGTTGAACTCAATCAGATCATCTGTGCCATTAACGAGTCTTATTCCGATAATTCCATCCGAAATGTGGTTCTGCCTTATGCTGTCGTTGCTTCCAGCCATGTAAATTGCAACATCATTGCCTGTCAGCTTGTTGCCTTCAATCGCGTTGCTTAGTCCGTCAGTGCAAGATACGCCTGTGCCAATTCCTTCGGCTGTGTTGCCTTCAAAGACGCAGTTCAAGCAGTTCTCAGCGTGTATGGCTTCATAGGCAATGTTCTTGAAAATGACTTCATGGACTTCTACATCTGAGATATATGGCTCTGTTGATGTGAGTCCGTACTCGTATTCTTCGCCGCCTGGTGTGACTAGAATTCCGATGTCGCCGTCGGAGATCGTGAAACGCATGATCTTGGCGCCGCTTGCGTAGATGCTGACAACAGCTGTTTCCTCAATGTAGTCATAAGCAGCAGGTTCCTCATATTCCCATGTGCCGTTTATGATCGTGGTTTCTTCATCAGAGCCAATCAACGTGATGTTAAGATAGATGTATAGTCTTTCGTAGTAGACTCCAGGTTTGACTAAGATTACATCTCCTTCGTTGGCATTGTACAGGGCTTCCCCAATCGTGCTGTAGTTGTCATCAGGCCCAGGCCCAACGAATACGTTGGGTTTTGGACCGATGCAGAATTCGTCCGGATCGCCTCCTGTCAAAGGCGCTTTGGGGCTGCTCCAGCTTTTCACTGGTACAATCATGACTACTAGTAAGCAAAGGATCAGAGCTTGAATACTTGCCGCTGTTTTCATTTTCATTTTTTTCTCCCCGTTTTTGAATACAGAAGTATAACTTCTGCGTAAACTCCTTGTGCTCGGACTCTGCTTATAGTTTTTTCCAGAACTCCGTTATAGAGGATTGTTCTATACATGGCCCTCTCGCGATTGTGGAGGAACAAAACCCCTGTTCGAGGCTTCATCAAGGCTTCTTGGCACGCACGCTTCTTCGATGCTTTGACTCGCCATTTGAGGGTGGAGTTTAAAAGTAGCCCACTTGATAGGTTCGTCCTGCGTATGCATGCTGGAGATTCGATGATGAATCTGGTTGTGTTATGTGATTTCGATGGAACAGTCACAGATGTCGACACATGTACCATCGTTTTGGAAAGATTCACCAGAAATGACTGGAAAGCATATGAAGAGCAGTTCGAGAGAGGCAAACTGACTCTTGAGGAATGCCTAAGCCAGCAGTTTTCTACTGTTAGAGCTACTAAACAGCAGATACTGAAAGAAGCGGAAGAAGCTGCCTCCATCAGGTCTGGCTTCGATGATCTAGTCGAATACTGCAATGCAGGTGCGATTCCATTGATAATAGTCAGTGCAGGTTTAGACTTTGTCATTCGAAGCTTCTTAGAAAGACACGGCTGGAGCGGTTTCATACAAGTCTATGCCCCAAAAGCGATATTCACGTCCACAGGCATAAAGTTCCTCTTTCCCAAGCTTTTTGACCCGGCATCTAGCAATTTTAAGGATGATCTCGTTGCCTACTACAAAAGATTGGGCAAGAGAGTG
>CAZDNV010000159.1:0-3310 GCA_964506875.1 uncultured Candidatus Bathyarchaeia archaeon | reverse complement strand
CTTCAGGGCTAGTAGAACGCTTTCGCAGCAGTTGAAAGGTCTTCCAACTGGAAAGCTGTTTGGACGATTACAGAAGTATCCTACAGCTTTTTCTTTCAGCTCTTCTACTGTGGACATACACACTCCCCAGCAAATGATTGTTCTACAAGGAATAAATCGTTTGCTTTGCTAGAATTTAACTGATATTGGGCTGTTTCTTGTAAGCAAACCAAAAGAATAGCATGTGCTATGCAGCTAGAGCCTGTGGTGCTGGTGGCAAGTTGACAGAACCAAGTTGACGTCTAATCGTTTTTGACCCCTATCCCCCTACCGTTTTTCAGCAAGAAGCGGAGGCTTAGATGATGCGTAGACGTGCGTGCTCAGCCCATGGTATTCAAGAGGGTTAGCAAGTGTGCATTGCTTCCATCGCTTCTACGGAGTTGCCGAAGCATGGACTATCAATTGCGCCTTCAGGCTTAGCGCGTGAATACGGCTAAAGAAGCTCCTCAGGATGATCAACCCAAGTGTACTTCTCTTCTCGCAGGAGGCCAGTTGTCTGATTCCAGAGTCTAGACAATTTGCCTATTTCAGGCTGCTTTAGAATGCTCTCCAGTTGAATTTCGAGTTTCTGTGGCTTTCTCTGAAGTAACCGAATTTCCTTGAAGGCCCACTGGAGTTTCGGAGACCATAAATGGTTAAAGTTGAACAACAGTCGGATCAGTTCTTGAACGGCAAGTGCAGTGTAAATTCTTGCTCCCCAGTGATTTCTGTGTTCAAGGCAGCTCCATGAGCTAAGGGTGTTCTCCCAGTATACGCCATAATATCGCTTGAACCTGTCTACTCTTGAAGCCTCATCATACGTAGTGATCTCGTTCAGGAGCTTCTCGAGAATGAGAGTTTTGTCAAGCAAGACGATAGAGTTTTGATAGTTCCAGTGATTTTCATTCTTATCAGAATCCTTGATCTGCCGAAGCTTGCTTATTGTAGTGAAGATTGAGTCAAACTTCCCCGTGTGAATGATCTTTTGGGAATTCTTCGCAAGTTCAGCGTATTTATCTTCAGTGACAACTATTTCAAGGTCAACGTCAGAGCGTTTGTCGTCATAGCCCTTCGCCGTAGACCCAACCTGAATAATTCCCAGAACCTGCTTGTCGGTACCATACTCGTTCCGCAGTTTGTTGATCAGCTCTTTCCGTGATGATTCCACTTTGATCCTCCGTGATTGGAAATACGGATTTCAGATGCTTTATTAAGCCTTCAAGCCGCGCTAAATAGCGTATCTATCTTTGGGATTAACGAGAGCCGACTCCAAATGCTATTTGCAGTATTCTCTGCACGCCATCATGTTCCACACAGATAAG
Organism: uncultured Candidatus Bathyarchaeia archaeon; assembly: GCA_964506875.1. Taxonomy (GTDB): domain Archaea; phylum Thermoproteota; class Bathyarchaeia; order Bathyarchaeales; family Bathycorpusculaceae; genus CAZDNV01. The sequence continues at coordinate 1,970 of CAZDNV010000159.1, read as the reverse complement.
ACCAATAAAAAGACTGAGATACGGATGCACTTATGAACAAGGAGATCGGGCGAGATCGCTGGTTTTGTGCATGGCTATATTGTTGAGATTGGTAAGAAGGATTAGCCAGCGGCCATCGGAAGGAAACAAATACGCTGGCTAGAAAACGCCCAAGGCTTGGAAAATCTGGTGGGAGACACACCTCAAGACTTGTACCCATCCGATTAGCGTGGGGATCAGTGAGCACTTCATGATAATCGGTAAAAAGCGGGAGAGTCGAGTGCTAGGTTGGTTGGATGACGCGCGGCCTGCCAGCGTGCGCCAAGTCAATCGCACTGGTTTCTCTTGCTTGCGCTCTAAATGGACCTATCGGGACTGCTGCCTTTCAAGCCGGGCAAGCTTTTTCTTCTTCCGTTTCTCTTCTCTTTCTTTCTTTTTCAGAGGCTTAGGCTTTTTTAGATCTTCTTCTCTTGTCTTTCCTCTTGCGCTACTCATATAGCTGCCTTCTTTTCACATCAACCAAAGACTCTTGCCTTCTTGTGCGCTTAAGTTATTAAAGCATGTCGACACAAACACTGAACCTAGGCAAACCAAGAGAACGAACGAAAGCAATTGAGAAAGGTGTGGATAATGGAACAAACCAAAAAGGAATCTTTGCTAGAGCGTTATTGGAGACTGAGAGGAGAGGCGGACGAATTATACCAGAGACGAATGAGAGAGATCAATCAAAGAATCAACGAGGAAACGAGAAAGTCTATGCAAAGAGAACTTGATGCTTTGGAAGATGCTATAGAACGAGCAGATCTTGTTGAGGTCTTGCGTCACAAGTTGATATTGGAAGTTCTGCTGGGATAATGCGTGCATCCACGGCACTGGATTGTCTTTTTGGCTTCTGAGAGGCTTAGCTCGAATCCCACGTAGTTGCAGCTCTCTGATTGGCGGTAGTCGCATCAGATCTTGTTAGGTTTGAAGTGGACATCGATTGCCTTGTCGTTGGGGTTGAGTTTGTTATGCTTCTGGCGAGAATTAACATGCACGAGACTTTCCGCATGAATCAATGGCTGAGAACCGTTATTAAGTCGACTTCCCAAGCTGATGCCGGTGGATTCCTTTGTCGGTCACGTTGCGTGATGCTCAGCATCTTTGTTGGAAGAATTTCAGAATGATAAATGACAAGCTTGATCCTGAACTTGGGAAAAGCTGGACGCCTTTTGTGATGGTCACCGATTTGCTTGAGGAAGCAGGCGAAGTAGCTGCAGTGGTCAAAGGGTTAGAAGGGTTCAAGCCACCTGAAAAGCCACAAGCAAAGGAGATGCTAGGCACAGAGCTGTCAAACCTGCTTTACATCATCTTCGTCTTGGCAGAACACTATGGCATAGAACTGGAAGAAACATTCCTGCAGACCATGAACGACCATATGATGAGATTCGTCAAATGAGAGCATGCTGGTGAGACTTCATGGAAAGCGAAAAATCGAGAGAAGCCAAAAGAAACGAGGTCGGGTATTGTGGTTGTTACTGCCGAACTTGCCATTGGTATTCCGACGCCTTAAGAAAGCCTGCTGCGCAACTCTTAGACTTGGTGAAGGCGAATTTTGAGGTTGCAGGCTGGATAAACGCGAAGGGCGGCAACTCCAAGGAGACGCTGAAAGGACTTGAAATACTCTCAAAGAGCGCATGCGCCTTCAACTGCAAAGGTGGAAGTGGCTGGACCGGTTGCCCAGTTCGTGAATGCTGCAGCACCAAGGAAGTTGATTTCTGTTTCGAATGCACCGAGTTTCCGTGTGACACTTGGGATGAAAAGGGCAAGCACTCGAACGTGTTCAACGAGGCTAAGAAGGAACGCCTTCAGAAAATGAAAGAGATCGGTGAGCGTGAAAACCATTCAACTTTTCTTCGCGATGCGGATAATATTCTTCAGGCTTCAGTGGTGGTTTTGATCGGGACTAAACTCCAGATAATCGGATTAAAGTATTGTTCTTATTGTGGGAA
>CAZDNV010000158.1:0-3312 GCA_964506875.1 uncultured Candidatus Bathyarchaeia archaeon | reverse complement strand
AGACCGAAACTCATTTTCCGATAGTAGGGCCTACGACGAACCACCCATACTGCCCTTCTCTGAAGCAGAAATTGGGCAAATCATCAGCGGTGCCAGAAGGGGTAAATTACATTCCTGAAATAGTTATCAACGGCATTTCAATGAAGGCCGTGAAAGAAGCCATGAAAGCCGGCATAGAAACCGCCTTGACCGTTGAAGGCGTCGTGAAAATCTCTGCAGGCAACTATGGCGGAAAGCTAGGTGAGTATAAGATCTACCTGCGCGAGTTGTTTCCATGACGCTAGTCTTTGATGCGATCGGATTTGGTGCTCTAAACATTGACAAGCTTTTCAGAGTAAATGGAATAGCTGGAGCTGAAGAGGAAAGACAAGTCATAGGTTTCGAAGAATCCTGTGGGGGATCTGCGGCAAACACCATGGTTGGCCTCGCAAGACTCGCATGCAGAGTGGGCTTCATCGGTAAGGTTGCCAACGATAGAGAAGGTCGACTACTGCTTGAGGCCTTTCAGACAGAGAAGGTCAACACAAACGGAATACAAGTCGCAAAGCGGGGAACAAGCGGAGTGGTCATGGGTTTCGTGGATGAAAAGGGCGATCGAGCTCTGTACGTGGACCCAGGCGTAAACAACACTCTAGAACTGAAAGATGCGACCTTCTCGTACGCTTGCAAAGCAGGATTCATACATCTGACTTCATTCGCTGGAGGAGCTTCCTTCGAGGCACAGAAGAGCCTAGTGCAAAAGCTTCCTGAAACTACAAAGGTAAGCTTTGATCCTGGAGCATTGTACGCAGAGAAAGGACTTGCCGAGTTAGAGTCGATTATCGATAAGACGTACGTTTTGCTGCCCAATGCCAATGAACTCCAACGCTTGACAGGAGCCGCTGACTTCAAGAATGGTGCAGAAGCTATGCTTAAGAAGGGTGTCGAAATAGTTGCCGTCAAACTGGGGAGCAGAGGTTGCTATGTGACCGATGGTAAGGAGAGGCACCTTCTGGAAGCGTTCAGGGTGAAAGTTGTGGATACAACAGGTGCCGGTGATGCTTTTTGTGCTGGTTTTCTTTACGGTCTAATTGGAGGTAAGAGCCTTCGCGAGTGCGGGGTGATAGGGAATTTCGTGGCCTCGAGGTGTGTTATGAAATTGGGTGCAAGGGCAGGATTACCGAGGTTGAAGGATCTAGAGCTTCTTAGTTAAATATTGGATCAGGCTCTCGAAGATCAATTCTCCATCGCCATATTCAGGCAATTGCTCATGATCAGTCCAGTCAGGGAGTTGCCACCAGTAGAATGCTCTTTCAGGGTGAGGCATTAGGCCAAATATTGTTCCATCTGGGCTGCATATGCCCGCTATGTCATGGAAGGAACCATTTGGATTTGCTGGGAATCTGCCCTTTGCATACTCTCCGTTATCAGTGCAGTAGCGAAAGACTAGCTGATCATTTTCGTAAAGCTTTTCTAGAAGCTGCCTTTCCTTCTCTTTGTCAAAGAGGTATCTTCCTTCTGAATGTGCTACTGGCATTCGTAAGACCTTTCCTTTTGGAATCTTGCATGTGAGAACGGATTTCCCGTTGCTTTCATGCCTAATCGTGATCCATCGACAATTGTACCCAGGAGGGGAATTGGTGGCCAATGCAGCTTCAGGATATGGACTTGTTCCTTCAAACCTAGGAAGCAAACCAGCCTCAACAAGGACCTGAAAACCATTGCAGATGCCAAGAACGAGCCGTCCTTCATCTATGAAGGCATTCAGTTCCTTGCCAAGCTTTGCTAGGAGCCACTTAGCCCATATTGCTCCAGCCCGAACGTAGTCGCCGTAAGAGAAGCCACCTGGAAAGACCAAGATCTGGTACTCAAGAAGATTGCGCCTCTTGACAATGTCGTTCGCATGAACAATCTCGGCTTGGGCACCTAATTCTGTGAATGCTCGTTTTGTTTCGGCATCACAGTTGGTTCCACCGACCCTCAAAATGCATGCTTTGATCTCTCCACGTTTCATTGCTCAAGCCTCGCTACTCAATGCTTTCCTCCAATTTGCCAGCAGGTCACTTGTGGAGGAGATCACGGCAACTTCACCCTTCAGGCCGAGTATGCATAGCTGAGGAGTTTTCGTGATTCTGCCGATCTCAACACATGTTTTTCCATACATTAACAACTCAAAATCCTCTCTTGTCTTCTCCGAGACTTCGACCAAGAAGCGACTGTTGGATTCAGAGAAAAGGGTGAAATCGTTTCGATTCAGAGCTTGAGTCGGTACCTTCCGAAGGTCTAACTCCATGCCACAGCCACCAGCAAGAGTCATCTCCGCTACGGCAACAGCCAAACCGCCTTCGGACAAGTCATGGCATGCTTTAACAAGCCCCAAATCAATCGCTTTGGTAATCGCCTGAATCGATTTCTTGGCTTGAACCGCTCTTACTTTGGGTACTGTTGAGCCGAGAACCCCTCTTGCCCTGTAATATTCCGAGCCTCCGAGCTCTTTGAATGTTTGCCCAACGATGTAGATCAGGTCTTTTGGCGCTTTAGCATCCATTGAAACTGCGGAGCGAATGTCAGGGATTATTCCTATCCCCGTGATGAGCAAAGTTGGGGTGACTGGACCAAGTGGCGATTCATTATAGAGGCTGTCCTTACCAGAAATGAAGGGAGTTCCAAATGCCTTTGCTATGTCATAGCAAGCCATGCAGGCTCTTACAAGGCTGCCTAGTCTTCCAGTTTTCTCTGGGTTTCCCCACGTGAAATTGTCCAGTAAGGCTATCCTTCTACCGCCCACGGCAGTGTTGTTTCTTACTGCTTCGTCAATTGCAGAAGCAGCCATCCAATAGGCGTCGATCTTGCCATAGTTGGGATTCATTCCACATGAGACTACTAAGCCTCTCCAGCTATCATCGAGTGGTCGTAGAATCGCAGCGTCATTTGGGCCGCCTGATCTGCCTTGCAATGGCTTAAGTGCAGTCTTTCCCTTTACCTCATGATCATAGGTTCGTACAACGCTTTCCTTGCTCGCTATGTTTGGCGAGGACAAGAGCCGTAGAAGCACTTCGGTCAGGTTTGCTGGCTCCGGGAACTCCGGTTCCTCAACGCAAGTGGGTTCGTATTTTGCTTCCTTAACCATTCTTGGGGGTTCGAAGAGAAATGGTATGTCTAGTTCTGCAATCTTCTCTCCATAATAGTAGATGCGTAGGGTTGGGCTAGGCGTGAATTCTCCTATTGGCGTAGCTTCCACATCTTCTTTCGAAGAAATCTCCAACACTCTTTCAAGGTTCTCAGCGGGCACTATTAGAAGCATTCTTTCCTGAGATTCTGAAACATAAATCT
>CAZDNV010000157.1:0-3316 GCA_964506875.1 uncultured Candidatus Bathyarchaeia archaeon | reverse complement strand
TCGGGTTTTGCACGTTGACGACGAGCTTGGCTTCCTAAAGGTGGCAAAGCAGTGTCTGGAGATGCAGCGCGCGCGCTTCGAAGTGGACACTGCCGGCTCCGTTGAAGAAGCGTTAGCAAAGCTTGAGAAGAAGCATTATAACGTAGTCGTCTCAGACTACAAGATGCCCGAAAAAGACGGTTTACAGTTTCTCAAGGAACTAAGAGAGAAAGGAAACAGTGTTCCTTTTGCTATTCTCACTGGAAAGGGCAGGGAAGAAATAGCCATCAAAGCATTGAATCTTGGTGCCGATGGATACTTCAGCAAGATAGGCTCGCCAGAAACAGTCTATGGTGAACTAGCACACGGCATACTCCAGGCAGTGCAAAAGAAAGAAGCCGATGGTGCACTGCGAGAAAGCGAGAGCAAGGCCAAAACACTGCTCGAAAGCTTACCCCAGAAAATCTTCTTCAAGGATCGGAATTCTATCTATATATCCTGCAACGAAAACTACGCTAGAGATTTAAACGTCAAGGTCGACGAGGTTGAAGGCAAGGCAGATTCTGATTTTTATCCTAAGGAATTGGCTGAAAAATACAGAGCGGACGACAGAAGGATTATGGAGTCAGGAAAGGCCGAGGATATGGAAGAGGAATATGTCAAGAATGGACAAAAAGCGTTCGTGCATACGGTCAAGACGCCTGTCAAGGACGAAAACGGCAAGATCGTTGGTATATTAGGCATTTTCTGGGACGTAACGGAACGTAAGAAAGCAGAGAGAGAAATAGAGAGCATGGCGAAATTCCCAGCGCAAGATCCGGAACCAGTGCTCAGAATAGGCAGGGATGGCATGCTCCTCTACGCTAACCAAGCAGGCCGAAATTTACTAGAAGAAAGTCGGTCTAAGAAGGATCGTGCATTATTAGAGGTGTTGCACAGGCATGTAGTCGACGCCTTGTCGTCAAATGAACTCGCACATTTCGAAGAAGAACACGATGGCAGAACGTTCCGATTTAGGATAGCGCCAATAGCCACAGAAAGCTACGCTAACGTTTACGCGGCAGACATAACTGAACGCAAACAAATGGAAAAGCAGCTCAAGGAATCTGAAGAGAAGTACAAAGGACTTTTCGAAAACGCAAGAGATGTCATCGTGTTGTTAGATCTGAAAGGAAACGTGACCTCCATAAACAAGAGGACAGAAGAGTATGGTTTCAACGAGAGTGAGATGCTTGGAAAGAATATGCTCAAGTTCATCCCCAAGAGACATTGGCCAAAGCTGCTCAAGGACGTTGCCCAAATAGCTTTGGGAAAAACAGCGAAAGGAATAGTCGAAATACACACGTCGAAAGGAGACAGAGTGGCAGAGTATAGAAGCAACCCGATATTCTCTGACAGCCGAGTTGTTGGGATACAAACCATTCTAGAAGACACCACCGAACGCGAGAAAGCAGAAGCATCCCTTAAAGAATCTGAGGAAAGATGTAGGGAACTCACTGAGAGCATCGCGGATGTTTTCTTCGCAATGGACAAGGATTTTAGATATACCTACTGGAACAAAGCATCCGAAAAGCTAACGGGCATTTCAGCAAAAGATGCAATTGGAAAATCCCTCACCGAGGTTTTCCCAAGTGTCAAAGGCACGAAGGTTGAACAGTTCTACCAAAGCACTATGAAGACAAAACGACATCAGACTTTTGTAAACGAGTATCAGATGGAAGGTAAGGACTTCATCTTTGAGTTGAACGCATACCCCACAAAAGAGGGTCTTTCTGTTTTCGTTAAAGACATTACTGAACGTAAGAAAGCGGAAGAGGCGTTAAGAGAGTCCGAGTTGAAGTTCCGTTGTCTCGTTGAAGATGCTCTTGCAAGTATAGCCATAACCGACGCGAAGGGGTGGCTAACATATGTAAACAAGGCCACGGCTGATATGTTGGGATACTCCATATCAGAAATGGTTGGGAAACCATTCGTGAATTTTCTGCACCCTGACGACAAAGGCAAAGTCATGCGGGTGTTCCTAAAGGCGATTCTTTTGCGGATGCGCCCCCGAATTCTGGACTTCCGACTAGTGCACAAGGATGGACATGCTCTCAACATGATGTCAAAGCCCACAAAGCTTGTAGCCGGTGGCAAAGCAATTGGTTTTCAAGCAATCAGCATAGACGTCACGGAACGCAAGAAATCTGAGGAAGCATTGAGGATAAGCGAGGAGAAAATCGATACGGTAATTGAGAATGCAAATGCCCTTTTCATGGCAGGAAACGCAAAAGGCCAATTGACGATATTCAACAAAGAATTCGAGGAGTTAACTGGTTACAGCAGAGAGGAAGTTCTAGGCAAGCCTTTTACAATCTTGATGCCAAAGGAAGAACATGAAAAACACACCATCACCTTCAAAAAGGCATTTGAAGGAAAACATGTAAGAAACTATGAGATCACTATCTTGACTAGAAATGGCCAAAGAAGAACCATCATGTTTAACTCAGCCCTTTTGACTGACTCAGACGGAAATCCAATCGTAACTGGAATAGGAATCGACATTACCGAACGCAAAAGTGCTCAAGCAGCGTCGAAAGAATCCGAGGAAAGGTTTAGAGGCTTGTTTGAAAGCATTCAGGACCCTGTAGGCATATTCGTTGGAAGAGAAGGTCATCTCATAGACTGCAACGCAGCATTCAAGAAGTCATCGGGATACACCGATGAAGAACTAAAAGGCAAAGTGTTCTTGGATTTCGTCCACCCTGACGATCGCGCCATGGTTCTGGAGAAATATCGAACAGAATATTCAGAGGACAAGTTTCCTCTAATATACGAAATAAGGGGAGTGAACAAGAAAGGCGAATGCATTCCGCTTGAGCTCAGCGTTAGCCCATACAAACGGGAAGGCAAGGTCATTGGCATAGAAGTCATACATAGAGACCTAACTGAACGCAAGAAAGCAGAAGCATCTCTTAAAGAATCCGAGGAGAAATACAAGGACCTGTTTGAAAACGCTATGGATGCGATGATTATATTGGACTTGAACGGAAGCATTACCGCAGTAAACAATTCCATATTGCGTTTTGGCTACAAGAAGGAAGACCTGGTCGGAAAAAACATTCTCAACTTCGTTTCCAAAGAATACTGGCCAGCAGTCATGAGGGACTTCTCAAAGGTGACTCAAGGAGAGCCTGCCAAGAATGAAATCGAACTAGTCGCCCCTACAGGAAAGATCCTCGGGGAATACCACGCACGTGCCATAGTAAAGGAAAGAAATGCAAATCGAGTGCAAGTGAACATAAGAGAAAAGAGTGAAAGCAAGAAAGCAGAAATGTACTTGAGAGAGAGTCAAGGA
>CAZDNV010000156.1:0-3348 GCA_964506875.1 uncultured Candidatus Bathyarchaeia archaeon | reverse complement strand
CCAAAGCACACGCAAAATCTCGGGTCTCTTCCGCCTAGCTCAACAATCTCGACATCTCTCACGCTCACGTTCAAGAGGTTTGAATCGGCCGAATTCACAGTAACTCTCACACAATCAATCACGTCACTTACACTAAACCTTGGCTCAGCAAAACCCTCAAAATTCCAGGTCTCAATAAACACAAGCGACCATGAGATACAAACCGAACTCGATTCAGTATATACGTGGAAAATCTACAATCTCCCAGCCGGCGAATACGATATCAAAACGACTATACTTAGTGACACAGCGCTTCTATCCAGCATTTCTCTTCAATCAACGGACGCAATCACAAGTCCAGAAGTCACGATCACGAACGTTGAGAAAACAAGTGAATCAGCAACCCCAAGTGGTGCCATAAGCTATCACGTTTACGTGAAATGGCATATATCAACAAACGACGTTTTGAATGTTTCAGCTTACTTGGAAGATGCTTTCTCAGACAGCAAAGAATGCGAGGCACTAGTGCTTTATCAAAATCAACAAGGCGTCTACTTAACAGTAAATGCGCCAGCGACTCCAGAAAATTACACCGTGACATTTCGAGCCACGCTCAAGATAGCAGGTATTTCGACGGAATGCTTATTGCCTTTGGAAGTAAAGACAAACGAGTACGGCATCACGATTCTAAACGAAGTGCAATATTACCAGACTCCAGCTGTCTGGGAATGGCTGCTAGGCGCCCGCAGTCCAAAATACTACAGCGACCCCAACAAACTGAGCGTACTAAGCGTTACAGGCATACACATCATTGATGTTAATGTCGATCAGAGCAACCGACCCATAAGTGCCACGGTTGAATTCAAGGCACGCAACAAGGCGGGAAGTTTTCTCCACTTTGGTGATGGGCCACATTATGATCTATATGTCGAGGATGAACACGCCCTTCCAGAATTTCAAATGGGTCTTCTTCTAGCTGGAGAATCGGAGGAGACCTTCAGAGCTGTTCTCTCAGTCGATTCGAACAGAGAACTTGACTTTAGGATCAGATTCAAAATGTCCATGATTGCAGAGGCAATATTGCTCGGCGAAGCAGTTTTTGAGACTCTTGTCTCTGCGTACACGTCTGGTTGGACTGGTGATCTCATGATCTTTTTCGGCGACATAGTCAAGCTCATGTCTCTCAACTTCCTAAAGACTTGCACTGAAACAGAAAAAGGATACATGGTGCGAGAGGATATACCGACCTTCTTCGAAAGCCTGCACCTGAGTTCAGAGTTGGTTTCAGATCTTATTAGCATGGCGGACAGTATATGGGGTCGAAACGGCAGAAATCCTTGGTTTGCGGTCGCAAATGCTGTATGGGATGCAGTAGTCAACGGGAAAATCGATGCGCTCGGATGTGCCGAGGCGTTCATTCGATTACTCATGTGGTTTGCTTATCGTTCAGCCACAAATTGGTATAAGGTCATTGAAATATCATTTGAAAAGGCACGCTTGCGTTATATCCAGCCTTTGACCACATCATGGGAAAATGCTCGGGCAGACTCGTTCATTAGCAAATTGGGCGTCATTCTCTCCATTCTGAGATTATTAAAAGTTGTTTGGGATCTCTTGACAATGCCTCCTGAAGAAGGAAAAATCTCAAGCTCGACACTTGGCACAAGTCCCCCAATAGAACCATTCGACCCCACTATTTCGCTCTCATTTAGAGGATCAACATCGAACACAACGATGGACTACTTTGGCGATGTATACTCATTAACAGCAAACATAACCCGTCTACAGTCGCTGAGTGCAGCAGGGACAATCAACTACGTCGTAGATCCAAACATGACTGCAACATACCTTTCATTGATCTCACAAACCACATTCCAACGGAACCTCTTCAAATCGTTCGGCCTAAACGCAACAAGCAGCAACGTTTCATGGCTGGAAGGATCAAATTCATTCCTGCTGCAAGCCAGCGGTGCAATGTACGAAGGACTGCAAAAATCTAGTCTATCACTAAACAGCACTTGGATCCAAGGTGCCTTCGAAATGTCAGCAGATGCCATTCCCACAGGTACAAAAGCATTGCTGAATGTCTCACTTCTTTACCCCTTTGGGAAGAACCTATCTCATACCATCCAAGTGACATTACCTCTCGGGTCAACGAACATTTCCGTCTTATCTCCAGGAAGCTACATCATACGGGACAACATCATCACATGGAACGAACCCATAGACCAGATAACAGTAGAGTTTACCCCCCCAATACTGGTAAGTGCCAAGCCAAACAAGGACATTGTTGGACAGGATTATCCACTTTCTATAGACCTAGACTTCGAGAACAACGGAAACGAGACTGCAACATTTAACGTCACCACCTATGCTGGAAGCGAACCCATAAACAATACGGAAATAGTCTTGCCAGGAGGTAGCTCTACGAATATCACGATCGTTTGGGACACGACTGGATGGCCTAGAGGCAACTACACCATACAAGTCGTAGGAGACAGAGTATCAGGCCCCGTAGACATAGAACACATTGCATGCATAGGCGGAAAGGTTCGGATTGGAATACCTGGTGATGTTACTGGAGACCATTATGTGGGCATAGATGACATTTTTGAGGTAGCTTCGCACTTTGGTGAAGATCCTGAATCTCTAGGCTGGGATGGCAAATACGATATAACCAATGACGCATACGTAGGCGTGGACGACATCTTCATCGCAGCCTCAAACTTCGGACAAGAGGAAAACCCATAACCCGTCTTCCATGGAGCGCGAAGGTTGAGATTCGAACCCCCACCACAGTGGAAACGTCACCCGAAGTCCTTACAGATAGCTAGCTCTAAGGAGTGACTTCCGATATTGTCAAGACCTTCTTGAGCCCAGTAGACAGTACGGAACTATCCTCTATTCACCGTTAATGCGTGCTTTCTTCTGTAGACTATGACCGCTAGTAGTGCTGCTATCATGAATAAAGGCAAAATTGTCTGTGAAAGATGCTCTGGAAGGATTATGACTTCATGGGTTGAGTGTTCATAGGCGAAGTATATCCATCTGTGGGTTCCATTGTCATACAACGTGTGGTTTTCGTAAAGAATTGGCGTTTCTTCATTGTCGATAGTCACTGAGATCTTATCAGGGCTGATCAGAATATGTGGAATACAGATTCTGCAGAAGCCAGATGTCTGAGCTACGGTGGTATTGGAGATCTGGAATCTGATCGTTCTGTTGAAATCAAAATACTCGAAATCTTCAACTGTAGAGTTGGATAAGACGTTTACATGATACCCTACAGAAGTGTTGAAGTCATGAAAGGTTCCGGCTAAGGGATAATGGTCTGTGCCGCCGACGACTTCCAATGGATTATCGATTATT
>CAZDNV010000155.1:0-3403 GCA_964506875.1 uncultured Candidatus Bathyarchaeia archaeon | reverse complement strand
TGATATCTTGGACAGCCTCTCTCCTTTTTTTTTTTGATAGAAAAACGTGCCATAGGTGCTAGGATCTAGTAGCCTGTGCGCGTTCTAGAGGATGATTCCACAAAGCAATTAAACGTGGTAGCGTCGTATCTTCTGGTGTGTTCTGTTTGTTGAAAGGGGAGGTGAAACATGCAATGGTAAGTAGAAGGGATTTGGTTGTTGCCGTGCTCTTGGCTTTCTGTGTGACCGCAAGTCTATTCACGATCACCATGACGAGGGGCCTGGGAGGTGGATATGATCCTTGGCTTGACGTCACCGACGACGGATACATTGGCGTAGATGACATTTACGCTGTGGCAACACACTTTGGCTTTGAAGGCACACCCGTAGCAAAGGGCTCGATAGAGTATGACAGCGGTTGGATCAACATTACCGACAAGGCAGGACAGAACGTAACGATCGTGAACGGCTTAAACCTCAACATGAATGATGCCAACCTAGGCTTCGACATAACTGGAAAGACTTCGCTGGACGACCAGAAAATACAAAGATACCTAGGCCTAACTGGAAATGCACAAGGATGGAACCAAACCTACGGAGGAACAGACGATGATAGGGCTCTTGTTTTGGTTCGGACGGTTGACGGTGGATATGCGCTAGCAGGCTACACTTACTCTTATGGTGCTGGCTACGTTGATTCTTGGCTGGTTAAGACTGATTCGTCTGGCAATGTTCAGTGGAACCAAACCTACGGGGGGACAGGCGGTGATTATGCTTTTGCTTTGGTTCGGACGGTTGACGGTGGATATGCGCTGGCAGGCCAAACGAATTCTTCTGGTGCTGGCAAAAGTGATTTTTGGCTGGTTAAGACTGATTTGTCTGGCAATGCTCAGTGGAACCAGACATACGGAGGGATAGGTGGTGATTATGCTCGTGCTTTGGTGCAGACTGCTGACGGCGGCTATGCACTGGCAGGATGGACAAACTCTTCTGGTGCTGGCGGCGATGATTTTTGGCTGGTTAAGACTGATTCGTCTGGCAATGCTCAGTGGAACCAGACATACGGAGGAACAAACGAAGAACGTGCTTTTGCTTTGGTGCAGGCGGCTGACGACGGGTACGTGCTAGCAGGCAACAAATTTTCTTATGGTGCTGGCTACGATGATTCTTGGCTGGTTAAAACTGATTTGTCTGGCAATGTTCAGTGGAACCAAACCTACGGGGGAACATACTTGGATAGGGCTTATGCTTTGGTGCAGGCGGCTGACGGCGGATATGCCTTAGCAGGCTGCACAACCTCTTACGGTGCTGGCAACCAAGATTTTTGGCTGGTTAAAACTGATTTGTCTGGCAATGCTCAGTGGAACAGAACCTACGGAGGAACAAGCTATGACTCTGCACAGGCTTTGGTGCAGGCGGCTGACGGCGGATATGCCTTAGCAGGCCCCACAAGCTCTTATGGTGCTGGCAACTTGGATTTTTGGTTGGTCAGAACTGATGTGAACGGTAATGCTCAGTGGAACAAAACCTACGGAGGAACAAACGTTGATTATGCATATGCTTTGGTTCGGACGGCTGATGGGGGTTATGCGCTGGCAGGCTCCACAGGTTCTTATGGTGCTGGTCCCTATGATTTTTGGTTGGTCAAAACGGACGTTGGGAGCGGGCTGGCTTGGGTTGACTCTGACGCCAACTCGATAACGCTTCACAGGGGACTGACAGACGTTTGCTGGAACTTCGTTCGAGTACGCATCTGGAAACCACGAGGTGCACCATAAACAACACAGCCTCTTTCTTTTTTCTTTTTTCAGTTGCCTAGAATAAGCCAAAACATGTGGTCCTTCGTCTGCATCAGAAAACCGCAGATTCTGATCAAATGTGCAAGTGTGTCCAGGTCCGCAGCCATAATCTCTCTTACGTAGGCGTCCTTGTGCCGAATGGCAGATGATGGGAGAAGCTTTTCATGAATGACGCGCGCTTTCAGAGCGCCGACTGCATTTGCAGGGCAGCAAAAACCTTAACCGAAGCCAAACAACTCGTAGAAGCAGGATTCGAGTACGTCACGGAGATGGAAAACGTTAAACTCTTCCGAAAGAGAAAGTAATGTCTCCCTGGGGTCCTCGTCTATTCCTGTGGGGTCGTCGTATAGCTTGGACCAACATTTCTATGGAGATGTCTCCCGCAAATTCCCCCTTTTTTCGGGAGTTTGATTGTCTTTGCAGGAATCCATGTTTTGGAAGTGAATCATGATGGAAACGCGAGAAATTGCCAAGTGCCCTCAGTGTAGAAGTCAGCGGGTATACAAGGACGGAATCCGTTACACACGTTTCGGGCAGGTGCAGCGCTGTCTGTGCCGTAACTGCTATTATCGATTTTCGTGCTGAGAGCACTTCAGATCCCGCAAATCCTCCTTTTTTCCCATCGATCGATCTTCCGTCAACATGACAGATAGAAGCGTACTGACAGCTTCGAATCAAGTGCGCACGCATGCGTGGAGCAAATTCAGCCAAGAATAATCAGGTGATGATAATGTCACCTGAACTTGTCTCGTAGCCTTTCCTCAATTTCATCTCTAGTTTCTGCTTCCCAACTTAGGTTTTGGCCACATTTTGGGCACAAAACTCCAGGAGATTTCATATCGGCACATTGAGCGCAGTAGTAGTTCTTGCATGTTGAGCATCTTCCGGCGGGCTGTTTGCTACCTTTTTCTCGTGCGGGAAGAGTAGTGATAACGAGGGCGTGACGTGGAAAGAGTATGTCAATCGTTTGTCGATCCCATTTCACACCGCAAGTTGCGCAGGAATAACGCCTAATATTATCATAAGCTAACTCTGCAGCGACTGCGCAATCGAGACGTGCTAGGCGAACGTGAGAAGATTCGTTGGGCTTCATTTCTTGTGCTATACGTGTGAGATATTGGGGTATGGCTATTTGGTCAGTCTCGCTTAAGCGCTGAAGAGCACCAGAAACGGGAGAATAGAAGCAGGACGCTGCTGCGCTTACGGATTTGTTTTCGTCATCCACCAGTGGCATAACTGTCCTGAGGACATCGTGTTCAACTATTTCTCTAACAGAGAGAAGCGATTCATCTTTTGCGAGCGATTCGAGGCGATGAACTGCTTCAAGTCGTATTTCTGGGTCCTTGTCTTTCAGGGCTTTTAGAAGTGCTCTCAAATCCTTTTTTCTGTACATCTCAAAAACGTCTTCTTTTGAGAGTTTGCTGGCGAAGAAACGAAACATATTCTTCAGACTATATATGAAAGGTATTAAAATATAAAGTCCAGTAACAACAAGCGCAAAACAAGTGTGTGTAACATACCAGTGCAGGACTTGGATTATAGGCTAATGGAGACATCTCCCGTATTCCCGATTGACATAGATATCTCCAATCAGAAACGTGGAGAAAGACGCTTATAAACCAAAA
>CAZDNV010000154.1:0-3413 GCA_964506875.1 uncultured Candidatus Bathyarchaeia archaeon | reverse complement strand
GTATGCGTCATTGGTTATGTCGTATTTGCCGTCCCAGCCTGGAGATCCAGGATCTCCACCAAAGTGCGAAGCTATATCAAAAATGTCATCTATGCCCACGTAATGGTCTCCAGTAACATCGCCAGGAAATCCAACGTGAACTGTTCCCGCAATGCGAGTGTTGTCTGAAAAGTCGGTTTCCCCAGGGACATTGTCTGCTGCGACGCTTATGGTGTAGTTGCCATAGGGGAAGCCCGTAGTGTTCCACGTGAAGGTGAGGGTTGTGGAGTTCCTGCTTGTCAGCGTGATCTCCACAGGTGCGCAGAGTCTCAACAAGTCGGTTTCGTTGGCGTATAGCGCACGCGCGCGCGTTACGTTGAAAATTTCTGTGCAGTCGCCATAGTTGAACATCGTTGAGTCGATGGACAAGCCATATCCCTTCCCGACAAGGGTCTTGGAAGCCTTCGCACTAGTTACTCCAATATCATGAGGATTCCAGGGATATGGCTTCATGAGTGGATAGTTGTCTCGATTGTTACCGTCGACGACGTAGGGTGTATCTCCTATTCCGTCACTTCCCAACTGATTCTGATTGAGCCCACTTTTCTCGTCAACTCCCGCGTAGTCGCTCCAATAGTTACCTCCAGAAGGATAGCCGTCATCCCAGACGTTAGTTGAGTGAAAAGAAAAAACTTGGTGGGTGTTGTTTACGATGTTATTATGGTAGATTGTACTATTAGAAGAAGAATAGAGCCTGATGCCATACCCGTTGTTTACTGTTATGTTGTTTCCGCTCACGCTACTACTATTAGAAACATCGAGCACAATGCCAACCTCGTTGTATGCTACAGTATTTCCGCTCACACTGTTATTAGGAGAAAGTTGGAAATAGATGCCATAACCATTGCCTGCTACAGTGTTTCCGTTCACACTGCTACTATTAGAATAAGAAAGCCTGATGCCATACCAGAATGCCGTGATCTTCATGTTCTTGATTGTTACGTTGCTTCTTCCCGTCAACTCCATTCCTTTAGAGCCTGAAGCTTCTGTGCCTTGTAGCGTGTAGCCTGCTCCGTCTATTGTGATGCTGTCTCTTTGTATGATGATTGCGCTGGAATCAGCTGGTATGTTTCCCGTGATGTTATCTGTTAATGTGTAGGTGATGTTGTCAAGGCTGTTGATCGGTGCTGTTGGGGGTTGTATGCTTCCGTCAGCCTGAATGTATATGGTTTCGCTCCAAGCATAATCGGGCTTGGCAGGTTGAACGTTAAACGCCATCGTCAACATGCTGGTTACTAATAGTGTGAGGATTAGTGCTGAAATTGTCTTCTCTATAAGCAGTGTTCTCCCTTCTCATGCGCAACCACATATTAGACTCCGCTCGATTTAGGTTTTGTGGAAACGTCTTCTAGAGCATCGTAACCAATCCTCCTGGCGTCGAAAAGTATCATATGCAACACGACATTCAAGAGGCGAGAGCAAACTCGCTTGAGTCTTGGATGGCATTCATAAACGTCAAGCACATGTCTGTATCATTTGACTAGAGGCATTATGGGGTGCTAATGCTGTGGACAGAATAATCACAAGGATCCCCTAGTTGCGGTTTCTTGATGCAATCAAAAGCCTACCTCTTCTGGAAGAAAAAAGATGGATAAATGGTCTAGTTGAGTTTTTTAGGACGCTTCCTCCTGGTTAATACAACTGCTGGTGTTGTCAAGGCCGTGAAGACTGCAAGGATGGCTGCTGATGGAAACTCTGGAACCGCGATTGTCTCCTGTGCTGCTCTGGTTGGTGCTGGGTCAACGAATATGTAGCCATTGCCCATTCCAACGTAGATCTTACCATCATAATTTTCGAAGCACAAAGCATAGTACACGCCTTCAGTGGCGTTGAACGAGACTTCCCAATCTGTACCGTTGTAAGTGTAGATCTTGTTTGCGGTTCCGGCGTAGAGCTTGCCGTCATAGACTCCGAGTGAATAGATCCAGTAGTCATGGTCAAGCACGGTTGTCCGATTTTCTCCGTCAAACTCGATCACTCGTCCACTGAAACCTGTTCTGCCTTGATATATTGGCTTTCTCCAACCTTGGTCTATGGCTGCCAAGTACAGCTTGCCATCGTAGACCTGCATGTCCGAAAAGGCACAGACATCATCATAGCTTGCTGTTATGCACCAGTCTATCCCGTCATAGGAGTACAGTTTCCCGCTTGAGCCTACATACATCACGTTATCATGTACAGCAAAGGAATCTATGCTGCCAAAAGCACCAGAGAAACCTAGCACAGATGAAAAGCCAGTGTCAATATACCAGTCGTCGGGATTGTCAGCTAGACCATTACAATAATAGAGCCTTGGGGGGGTTGTCAAGCATTGTTCCAGCGTACAAGGTGCTTTCATAGATCCCGAGAACTCTAATGTAGGTGGGCACTGAAAGAACTTGGCTGAAGCTTGTTCCGTTAAAGCAGGACAGTCCGCCTTGTCCGCCAACGAATAGTCCATCACCGGTTTTGACTAACCAGAAATCAAGGTCACCAGCGCCATATGACGATGTGTATCCAGCTAAAGCATATCCATTGTCACGACTCTGAACCAAAGAGAGAACCTCTTCATGACCAGATTCTGCAAACGTCTTATTCCACAACTCATTTCCTTCAGAATCTGTCCTGATTAGCCACATACCACTATTGGTATCAAGGGACCATGAATAGCCGGCCAGAGCGTACGGTGGAAACCAACACAGTCCACAAGTGGATTTGAATATCACCTTGGCTTTTTCAGAATCCATCTTCCGCTTGGCTTATCATTGGAAAAAAAATCAGAAAAAAGAGATGGCCATTTTGTTTTTCTGTTTGTTTTGCCTTTGATTGATGTGAGAATAGTCATCAAGATTGCTACTAGAGCCAAGTATAGTATCAAGGGCTTTGCTATTGCATGTTCTTCCATAGAGTAGCTATATCCACCAACAGGCATGATAGTCACAGTTATGCGTGCAGTTCCAGATCGGGTCACATTGCCGATGGGTTGCAGAGAGTCTGCGACTTCAAGGTAAACGTAGTAGATTCCGCTTGTTGTTGGTGTAAAAGTCCAGTTGCTAAGTGTGGCACCTGGAACTGGATTGCCATTAAGATACCATTGGAAGCTGTATGGAGTGTATCCGCCTGAAACTGTTGACGTGAAGGTTACCGATTGACCTACGAGGATTGAGGCTGAAAGAGGGCTTACAGATACTGAAAGCGGAGGCGGAGGTGGTGGGATTACATGAGTGCCTATTATTTGGACTCTGTGGGTGCTGTGGCTGTATGTAAAGTATAACATGCTATGTGTTGCATTTTCTGTTACTGTTGGAGGCGTTGATTTACTATCCATTAGCACTATCCAAGGTTCTCCATACAAAAGCTGCTTTGGAATTGTCATGGTGCAGGATCCTATGGTG
>CAZDNV010000153.1:0-3436 GCA_964506875.1 uncultured Candidatus Bathyarchaeia archaeon | reverse complement strand
TGGCAAAGCATGGTTCCGTGGTAAGGCGGTCTAGGGGAATCTTACACCCTCTGTCCCGACTTTCTGGCTCTGCAATGACTCGACGTAGGCCGTCACGATGGCTTCGATAAACTCATCGAACTGATCTGGTTTGAACTCCAGAAAGTTGTAGACCCCGCAAGCTTCGATGAAGTGCCCCGCAGCCGCAGAGGCATCGTTAAGGGCAATCTTTTCGTTGGGTGATTTGTCGATCATATAGTCATCCATGCAGCGCATTGAACAGAGACGGGCTTTGCGGCGCAGTACCCCCGGAGGTGGGAGATACAGGAACCCCCGAGCCTCCAGCTTGCACATGGGGCACAAACCGAAACTCGACGATCTCTGTGTACTTGCCATTTTTGCGAACTTGAATCTCTGTAGGTTTCATTAGCGCGTCTGCTTTAGCCAAGGCATCGACTGTTCCTGTCGGCAAGATTCCCGGCCCAGACATGCGCTGACGCCACCACTTGAGTGACTTATCCCGAGCGTAGCCCTTGTGGTCGAAGAACACCCACTCGCTATAGACGGCTAACCCGCAGCGGTATTCAACCCGCATGGAGTCAGGCTTACCGGGCTTTTTGTGCATACGATAAGATACGGCGTTGACCTTCAACCAAGTGGCCGGAGCGTTCATGCTCATTACCGGCAGGGTGGTGGCGGTCTTTTCAATTTCTGGCGGTTTAGGGGGCCAGACGTAGCCACAGTCAGGGCATTCAGACGTTCCGGCAAACACGATGCTCTCGCACTTGGGGCAAGTCTTAACCGGTGCTACGCCCTCTCCGTCGCCTTTGCGGGGCTTCTTGGGGTTGACCCGATCTACCGGGCCGTGCCGAGCGATGTTGCCTGCAAAGTCCAAAACCAGACAGTCGTCCTTACCGGGAGCGTTACGCATCCCCCGTCCCATGATTTGTATATACAAGCCGGTTGACTGAGTGGGGCGCAGGATGGCCAGCAGATCGACCCCCGGCGCGTTAAACCCCGTCGTCAGTACGCCCATGGAAGCAAGGCAGCGAATCTGACCGGCCTTAAAGTCACGCACGATCCGATCCCGCTCATGGCTAGGGGTGTCCCCAAAGATCGTCTCACAGGTAATCCCATAGCGTTTAACGATGGCAGAAACGTCGGTTGCGTGCTGGACTCCGGCGCAGAAGATGAGCCAAGACTTGCGCTCTGCTCCAAACAGTACGATTTCCCGCACGATAGATTCATTCACATCAGTACGATTAACCGCACGCTCCAACTCCCCGGCTACGAACTCTCCGCCCCGGATGCTAACCCCGGAAACATCTAGCCGAGTCTTGGGCTGCTTAGATACCAACTTGGTGAGATAGCCGCTCTCCACCATGTCCTTCAGGTCGGCTTCATACGAGATGCCATCAAAGAGGTTATTGTCGCCTTGGTGAAGCAATCCCGAGTCTAGTCGGTACGGCGTTGCCGTTAGGCCAACCACCCGCACATGGGGATTCATAATCTTGAGGTTGCCCAAGAACTTCTGATACATCGTGTTGGTCTTGCGCGGGATCAGATGCGCTTCATCAACCAGTACCAGATCAACCTTCACAAACTTCGATGCCTTTTTGTGCACCGACTGTATCCCACAGAATACGATAGACGGCTCATAGTCACGCTTCTTAAGTCCCGCCGAGTTGATGCCAGCAGGGGCTTCGGGCCACATACCCTTCAGCTCATCGTAGTTCTGCTTAATCAACTCACGCACATGGGTAACGACCAGAATCTTAGTGTCCGGCCATTGGGCTAGTACGCGCTTACAAAACTCCGAGATGACAACGCTCTTACCCGTGCCGGTTGGCAAAACAATGAGCGGATTGCCGTCGTTGTCCTGAAAGTATCGCAGCGTGCTATCTATCGCTTCTTCTTGATATGGTCTAAGCGTAATCACGAATCAAACTCCGTTCGCGGCAGTTGTTTCATCAGGGCTTCGGCTGCGCGTTTGATCTTCTCCAACTCTCCTATGGACTGAGACATGACCATTGCGTAGCCGTAGGCGTCTAACGCCCTCAGAATGGTTTCAATATCGTCTCCCGTCAGGAGAAGTGTGTCTGGCTCGTCTTCCTCTATTTCGATTTGTCTATCCATACCGCTCCCCCCTTTAGCGAATACTCGACCCAGTTAGGACCCGAGTTTATCTGCTCACCGGGGATGAGGTCAGGCACAAACAAGTGATGCTCGCAGCCCTTCTGTTGGTCTTCCATGTTCAGATCTTTCTTGTGCAGCTCGCACTTCCAACCGCCTGTCTTGAGCGGGGAACTATGCAGACAAGTCCGGCACGATTTGTTGCGCGGCATATCGTCTTCGTGACACATGCTGTGGAAGGTGCAGTACTTGCACTCGTGCCATGCCGGATCAGACGAAATCTTGCCAGCCGGTCTTGGCGCAAAGATGATGCGCTTGGCTTTCTCAATAAACTTTTCGGCCTCGGCCTGATCGTATTCGGTCACGACGCTTGTGATGTCGCGCACACCGGCTGAGGCAGCGGTCAGGTAATGCTTTGGCGCGTTGAAGAAGTGCATATAGATCTGAGCTTGCGCGTAGTACACATAGTCCCAGTTCTTGAGCGCATCCTTCTCGCTCTTAATCTTTAGCGACACCAGTTTCTTGTACTTGATGTCATTGATGACTTTGCATTCCCACACATAGAGCGTGTCGGGATCTTGGATTAGCCCTGTCAGTAACCCGTCACAGTTACCACGGAAGTGTCCGCCCAGTGCCTCGAACGAATGCTGAACACCGGGTTCCTTCTCCGTAGAAAGATCAAGCCCCACAACCTTACGGAGCATGTCCGCAAGAACCAGCTCGCCTCGGTGCCCGTCGTTAATGCGGCGCAGCCCAGCGGCTTCAATAAACCCACGCTTGACCCAACGAAAATTGAGCCACAGCTTACGGTCGCATACGTCTCCAATAGCAGAAGCACCTAAGTAGTTTCTCGGGCGACTTTCCTGCTCGGCCTCTAAGGCAGCGTCTACGGCTTTTAAGGTTCGATCTTCAATCTCTGGCAACTTGACCATGATTCCCCCAAAGGGGAGCGCGACACTCGGTTGTATCGGGGTAAGGCGGGTATCACGCCTCCGAATGCCGCGCTCCTTTACTTACTTCTTATGACGTTCCCAAGGCTTCGCACTTGAAGCAGCAGCAGGAGCCGCAGCCGGAACCGCTTCCGCAGCCACAGGCGCGTTCAAGCCGTAGTAACCAGCGCGGGTTTCGAGGTTGCCCTGCTTGTTTTCCTTATGGGTAATCACGACCTTCATAGGCTTGTTGTGCAACTGCACCGAATCATTCGGCAACGATGCAAAGTTCAAAGCCGAGCAGATCGACGCCAACTGCTTGCGAGCAATCTTGACCGCCGTCTCGTTCTTGTGGAACAAGTTCAGACGATCCCAGAACTTGCGACCCGAAAACT
>CAZDNV010000152.1:0-3483 GCA_964506875.1 uncultured Candidatus Bathyarchaeia archaeon | reverse complement strand
TTGCCGCTTTGCCGGGCGACTCGCCGCTGATTACGGTTCCCGGTAGTGTGCCGGCATCAAATGCATTTCCGTCGCTCGCGGCAGGGTTGAGCGGCATCGCCCCAGTAGCATTGGCAGAAGCGGCAAAGTCAATTGCTGCCGGTCAACCGCAGTCTGACGTTCAGCCCGGTGACTCGGAGGGTATCACCGTCACGAAAGACAAATACGTCCCGTCAGTGCCTACTGGCGGTCTGGACTATCTTTCTCCGATTATCGCCAACCTGATACCGCAGCCGACGCCGTCTGTGCCCGCAGAGCCGCAGTCTGACGTTCAGCCCGGTGACGAAGAAGGGATCATCGTCACGAAAGACAAATACGTCCCGACAACATTTGATCCCAGTGCCCTCCTTACTGGCGCCCTCCCCCCTCTGTCCGGTTCTCTCGGGCCGGACATTCCGGGGACCGCCGCCGCAAAACCAGAGACACCCTTGGATAAGGCGAAGCGGATCGGCGGGCGCGTCTTGCAGGGGCTGGCTGTCCTCGGCCCGCTGCTGGCCGGCACTGGCGGCAAGCAGGGCCAGGGTCTCTCCACGCTCGGTCCCGGTGCGGCTGCCATTGGCACGCGCGCATCGCTTGACCCGACGTTCAGTGCGCGGCTGCCGGCACCCGGTGGCCTGTTCGCGGCACAGGCTATGGCACCCCGCAACATGGGCAACATCGACTACGCCCGCTACGGCTATGGCCCGGCGCGCTCGTTCTTCGAGAATGTCCCCGACACGCCCGAACAGTATCGGACGGCACTGGCCGCAGCCGCGCCACGCCCAATGACGCCGCAGGCACCGGGTGGCTTCAATCCGAACCTGAACATCCTTGACCAGTTTGGCGCTAATTCGGTTCGCCGCTTTGCACCTAACGCCACCGACGAGCAGGTCAATGCCTTCCTCACCAGCCCGGCGGGCATTGACTTCATCGCGGCAGTCCGTGAATCGGAATCGCCGCAGGGTTTGGCGCGTGGTGGTGCGATGGCCGTCAAGGGTAAGGGTCGCCCCTCGCGTGACAGCTACGCCGTGAACGGCCCAGGCACCGGGCGCAGTGACGAGATACCGGCGCTGTTGAGCGATGGCGAGTATGTCATCGATGCGGAGACCGTCGCCATGCTGGGTGATGGGTCGAGCGCCGCTGGTGCCAAGCGCCTTGACGATCTCAGAGTGAAAATACGCAAACACAAGGGCCGCAACTTGGCCAAGGGTCGTTTTAGTGATAACGCTAAACGACCAGAGAAATATCTCTCCGGAGGCCGCGCATAATGGGTATTCTCGATTTCCTGTAAGATGGCCAGCCGATACAGGCGCAGCCGTATGCCAGCACCAAGCAGGCGATATTGCCTGACTGGTACACCAACTACGCGATGGACATCCTGTCCAGTCAGCAGGCCGCGTCTGCGCGCCCCTTGGCGCTGTTTCAGGGGCCACGCATTGCCGACTTCACGGCAGACCAGCAGGCCGCGTTCGAAGCCTCGCGGCAGGGGGCGACATCCTTCCAGCCAGAACTGGGTGCCGCATCGGCAGGCGCGCAGGGTGCCTTGAGCCGCTCCAGCTTGGGCGCAGCGCAGCCGCTGTTGGGGCAGGCGGCGGGTATGTCGGGTGTCGAGGCCGCGCAGCCGTACCTGGGTGCCGCCGGCCAGATCGCGCCGGACGTGGTTGGCCAGTACATGAACCCGTACATGGAGAACGTTGTCGGTCGCATTGGCGAGCTTGGCACGCGCGCGCTGAAGGAGCAGGTGCTGCCGGGTATCGAGGGCGAGATGATCCGCGCGGGCCAGTTTGGCGGCACGCGGCAGGCTGAGATCACCGGACGCGCCATCCGCGACGCCATTGAGGGCATCAGCGCACAGCAGTCGCAGGCACTGGCGTCGGGCTTTGGGCAGGCGCAGACGGCGGCACAGGCCGACTTGGCGCGGCAGGGTCAGCTTGCCGTGACTGCGGGCGGTCTCACGCAACAGCAGCAGCAGGTGCTGTCTGACATCGCTGGGCGCACGGGTACCCTCTACGGCGCAGACACGGCGACAGAACTTGGCGTGTCTGATCGGATGGCACGACTGGCAGAGCAGCGCCAGCAGCAGGAGCTTGTCGGCGCGGGTGCGTTGCAGGGCGTTGGTGCGGCGCAGCAGGCGTTGACGCAGCGCAACCTCGACTTGGCCAATCAGGACTTCGAGCGGCAGCAGGCGTATCCGCAGCAGCAGATCGGCGCACTGACGCAGACGCTGCAAGGTGTGGCGGGCGCCATTCCGAAGTCTGAACTGACGCAAGGCTTCGGATCTCCCGCCCAGCAGCAGGAGTTTGGGCCTTCAAGTGGTGCCAATGCTCTATCTACTCTGCCAACTACCACCGGGATTCTAGAGAGATTGGGCATTCTCAAGCCACTGATAAAGCCGTAGGGAAATTGATATGGATGAAGATGAAGTTTCCCTGACGCCGGCTGCGGATGAGGACGCGGGTGTGGCTGTTGATGTTGGCGGCTTGAGCGAGGCGCAGGCTTTGGCCGATTACCGGACAAGGCAGAGGGCGTTTGACAAAGCAACCACCTCAAACCAAGACTTGTTTCAGGCGGCCATGGAGAGGCTCCAAGCCCAGCGCGTTGGACCCAGCAGCGCCGAGCAACTCTTTGCCATAGCGGCAGCGTTGCAGAAGCCCACGCGGACTGGCTCGTTCTTTGAGGCGTTCGGCAATGTCGGCGGCGCCATGAGCGAGGCGGAGAAGGCCAAGCGCGAGGCGGTGGCGGCGCGTGACGCCATGCTGGAGAAGTATGGCCTCGCGCAGTCCAGCGCGAGCCTGGAGGCCCTGAAGGCCCAGCTTGGCGGATCGCAGAAGATGTTTCAGGCGGTTACCGCTGCCGAGGCGGCGAAGGCGAAGGCTGGAAAGCCTAAGTTCCTGAGTGTTGTCAAAAATGATGACGGCACCAATGCCGCTTTATTTCAAGATCCTGCTACTGGAACTTTGAGTCTTATGCCCCTTGGTCCCAATATGCCTGGGGCTACGCCTAGCCTTGATGCGTTGGCAATTCCCCCTCAAGCCATTGCTGATTTAAGGGCAAACCCGGCGTTGGCAGCAGAGTTTGATCTCAAGTATAAGCGCCCCGGCGCTGCTGCGCTCGTGTTGGGAGGCCAGTGATGGATGGCAATTATTTCGACCGTTATGACAAGCCCACAACGCCTGCAAGGCCCGCGACTCCCACGCTGACTGTGCGCGAAAAAGAATCTGGCATCACCCAGAGCGGTGCGTCTGCGGCGTCTTCGATGGCATCTGCTGAGACAACACGAAATAAGGACAAAAGAGACGCGTTAGCGGCGATGCGCAGGAAGCCAACCCCTGAAGAGATAAAAATTGCAGGGTTAGACAAGACGGGTCTTAGCTATCAGATCGATGGTTTGGGGGGGTTTCACCTCCTTCCTGGGCAGCCTCCGGCTAAGGCGCAAGTTGTAGATCCATCACGCCTGAAGAGTTT
>CAZDNV010000151.1:0-3505 GCA_964506875.1 uncultured Candidatus Bathyarchaeia archaeon | reverse complement strand
TGTCGACAATGGGGGCCAGTGGACTCACAGGATCTGGAGGGTTATGAGAGAACTCGACTATGACTCCAAGATCATTCCTAATACCACACCTGCAAGTGAGATAGATGCTGATGCCCTGATTCTTAGCGGAGGAGCCCCAAGAATCGCTTGGGAATCACCTAGACTGGGTAACTGCACTGACTACCTGGACCACTTCAATGGTCCTATACTCGGAATCTGCGTGGGGCTTCAGCTCATGGCAGTTCATTTCGGCGGCAAAGCAGGGCCTTCAGAAAACCCCGAGTACGGTTTATCCAGAATAAGTGTCGTCGAAGAAGATGATCTGTTCAAAGGACTTCCGAAAGGATTCCTCGTCTGGGAGTCACATAACGATGAAGTGAAGGCTGCACCTAGTTTTACTGTGCTTGCAAAGTCAGAGAACTGCAAGATGCAGGCCATGAAACATAACATGAAGCCATTATATGGTGTCCAATTCCATCCGGAAGTGAATGACACTGAACACGGCGCTGAGATCCTGAAGAACTTTGCTGTGATGTCGAGTAACAGATGATAGAGAAAGGACAACAAGGCTTAGCAGGATCATTATCCTGTTTTGAGATCAGGCAAGGTTACTACAGTGCGCGCTCTAATATGCCTAGATCTTGGCGTAGAACACGAAGCCTTCTTCGCGTTTATCGAGTCAGCCTAGAAACTCTTTTATAACGTGTCCGATATGGCATCTAACGTTTTGCAGCGAGGTTGAAGTCTGAATGTTTGTCGGAATAGATCACGTTGGTGTAGCCGTAAACAGCCTAGATGACGCCATCAAGGTTTATCGCGATATTTTGGGTTTCAGGGTTGAAGGTATTCATGTCTTAGCCGAAAGGAAGGTCAAAGTTGCTTTTGTAGCAACAGGCGGAGAGTCTCGCATCGAGCTCATAGAACCTCTTGAAAGAGAAAGCACTATTGGAAAGTTCCTCGAAGGACGTGGCGAAGGAATCCATCATCTTGCCATGAGAGTCAAGAGTATTGAGACTACACTTGACGACCTTAGAAAGGCGGGAGCGGCTTTGGTGGACGAGAAACCAAGAACTGGCGTCGAAGGGGCGAGAATCGCTTTTGTTCACCCGAAAAGCACTCGTGGGGTTCTTCTAGAGCTGGTTGAGAAACCATAGCGGCAGATAAAGAGCAATAGGCTATGAACGTAAGCAGAGTCCAGGAAAATCTACGTACTGAAAAGTTGGGCAGAAAGATCATTTTCTCGCGTCGAATCGGTTCGACCAACGACTTGGCTAAGAAGCTCGCTACTTATGGGGCGGTTGAAGGAACAGTTGTAGTCGCAGATACTCAAGATGCTGGTCGAGGAAGGCTTAATCGTAACTGGGTTTCTCCAAAAGGTGGGCTGTGGTTTTCGTTGATTCTTCGTCCTAAGTGTCACCCAACAGAAGCCACAAGGCTTGTCTTTGTGGCATGTCTAGCCGTAGCTGAGACTCTGAGCAAGAGGTACGGCTTGAAGGTGGAAACAAGGTGGCCCAATGACGTAGTTGTGAATGGTCGCAAGATATGTGGAATACTTGCTGAGATGAACACAATTGGCGAAGCTGTCAATCATGTCATAGTAGGCGTGGGAATTAACGCGAATTTTGATGCAGCTAAGGCTTTTCCGGAATCGCTGAGGACCCCTGCAACCTCGCTGAAGAGCGAGCTTGGCAACAGTATCCGGTTGGGGGAGTTGCTAGGTTTGCTGCTTGAAAGACTTGAAATCAAATACCACCTCTTTGTGAGCGGGGATAGCCGTCGCATCATAGATGAGTGGAAGGCTTATGCTGCTTTCCTAGGTCGAAAGATCAACGTTGCGTGCGAAAATGGGAACCTGAGAGGCGTTGCACTAGATGTTGATTATGATGGGGCCTTCATTCTCAAGCTCGAAGATGGAATTGTGAAGCGTATTCTTGTGGGAGACGTTACCGTACAAGAGGATTGATCTTTCCTCAAGGTCCGAGCGTGAAAAGAACGTGAAGGGTGCCAGGAACAGCACTAAGTGATCCTCCTTTTTTTCTTTCTGAGCGTAAGATTATAATCTCCTATAGCTCCTCATATGTTCTAAATATTCAGCAAGACGATGACTACTCAGACCGAGGTAGTGAGGGTGGTTCGCATAAAAGGTCCTTCTGTTGACGAAAAGACAAAGCGCCTGAGAGAGATGCGAGAGCAAGCTAAGCTTGGCGGGGGACAGAAACGCATCGAAGAGCAGCACGCCAAAGGCAAACTCACAGCAAGAGAACGCATCGATCTCTTGCTTGATCCAGACAGTTTTAACGAGATTGATCAATTTGTGGTTCACCAATGTACAGAATTCGGCATGGCTGAAAAGAGAATTGCAGGCGACGGTGTCGTAACAGGCTACGGGACCGTAAACGGTAGACTTGTTTACGTTTTCTCCCAAGACTTCACAGTTTTCGGCGGTTCTCTAGGTGAGATGTTTGCAAAAAAGGTCTGTAAGCTGATGGATCTAGCCTTGAAGACTGGCGCGCCCGTAATCGGGTTGAACGACAGTGGAGGAGCACGCATACAGGAAGGTGTAGCTAGCCTTGCAGGCTACGGTGACATATTCTTCAGAAATGTCACAAGCTCAGGTGTCGTACCCCAAATATCTGCTATCATGGGACCATGTGCAGGGGGCGCCGTGTACTCTCCAGCACTGACCGACTTCATCATTATGGTTGACAAGACGAGCCACATGTTCATAACGGGTCCTGACGTCGTCAGAACGGTACTGGGGCAGGAAGTAACCTTTGAGGAGCTTGGGGGAGCCTTAGTGCACAGCCAAGCTAGTGGGGTGGCCCACTTCATAGCAAAGGATGAGGAGCACTGCTTGCAGATCATCAAGAAGCTGCTGAGCTACTTGCCTAGCAACTACCTAGAAGATCCACCAATAATCGAGACTGGCGATGATTCCAACCGCAGTGACGAGAGTCTGGCCCATGTGCTTCCAGATGATCCCGATAAACCCTATGATGTCAAGGAAGTCATATATCGAGTGGTCGATGATGCCGAATTCTTTGAAATCCAACCCCTGTGGGCACAGAATATAGTAATCGGCTTCGCGCGTCTAAGTGGTAAGACCGTTGGCATAGTGGCCAATCAACCTGCGCACTGCGCGGGGGCTCTTGACATAAACAGCTCAATGAAAGCTGGCAGGTTCGTGCGCTTTTGCGATGCCTTCAACATTCCGATAGTGACATTTGTCGACGTACCGGGCTTCTTGCCTGGCACGGAGCAAGAGCACGGAGGAATCATCAAGCACGGTTCAAAGCTACTATATGCGTATTGCGAGGCAACTGTGCCGAAAGTCACAGTCATTCTAAGAAAGGATTACGGAGGAGCATACGATGTCATGGGAAGCAAACACAGTGGCGCTGACATCAACTATGCCTGGCCGACTGCCGAAATAGCTGTAATGGGGCCTCACGGAGCCATCAACATTATTTTCAGAAAGGAGATCGCTGAAGCTAAAGATCAGAAA
>CAZDNV010000150.1:0-3569 GCA_964506875.1 uncultured Candidatus Bathyarchaeia archaeon | reverse complement strand
TTAAATACAGTATCTCATGGACTTTTCCATGCTTTCAAAAGAATGTGTATGAAGTGTATTTTAAAGGTGACAACAGGAACCGAACTCTTCATTTTGAAGTTCTTCTCCAATTTGGACTGTTATCTAAGTCCTAGAACTGCATACCAATGATAAAATTTTGTCGTCCTCTTCCGAACACCAATTCAACTCAGAGATATCCATTGTAGTGCGGACATTAGTATAGAATGGCTTGCTCTCTGTTCTAGGTCTATAAGATTGATCTGTGCTTGGAACTTGGATTGTTGTCTCTCTGAAGTCTCTCTGCAAGTTAGAACTTAGACACAGCCACAGTATGGATAACCATGGCAGCAGAACTTAGCAATTGGCAATAGAAGCCCATACTAGCCACAGAATCCAAACCAAGACCAAGGGGAGGATACCAAACAAAACAGAGCACAAGATGACAATAAGATTCTTGGTTCCCTACTCTTGATATACTGATTGATTCGTTTCTTACAGTTTTATTTCGTAACCAGCTTCTTTGAGTTCCTTTATTATCATGTTCCTGACTTCATTAATTGATCGTTTGAATGCTACGTAGACTATTCCATGCATGTCGGAAGGTCTTTCGACATTCCCTTTTAGTAAGCAACAGACTCTATCTCGGTTCAGCAAACCGATGAAATACCCAAATTCTAGAATGACATTTTGTCTTGCCCTCAATTCAAATGAACCGAGTAGGTTCTCTACGTGACCTTGGAAATCAATGGCATGTTTTATGAATTCATCACGGATTTCTTCCACTTTTCTCATGTCTCCTTTTTCTCTTGCTTTGAATACCCTCACAGTGCAGTCGGTCATCTTAGCCGATATCGAATGAGCATATTCCTCTTCTTCCTTGTTACTTGTAACTCGTATGTCATCTGGAGTCAATACGACAAAGGTATAGCCGACATCGGAATACCTCTCAAGTTTCTCAACTATTGTTCTGCTTCCACTGGGTTGCTCATGTAGAACTATTGGCTTGAGACCAAATCCAAGAAGCATTGCTCTCAGTTCGTTCATTGGGTCAAGGTCTCTGCCGTGAACTATAAACACATTCTTGCTAGAAACTCCAAGATTATCTGGTGCAAGAAGCTTTGTCCCTATATATGATAGAAACTTTGTCAAGGATGAAGCATTGGATTGAAGTGGGACCCATTCCCTACCTCGCA
Organism: uncultured Candidatus Bathyarchaeia archaeon; assembly: GCA_964506875.1. Taxonomy (GTDB): domain Archaea; phylum Thermoproteota; class Bathyarchaeia; order Bathyarchaeales; family Bathycorpusculaceae; genus CAZDNV01. The sequence continues at coordinate 2,376 of CAZDNV010000150.1, read as the reverse complement.
ATTGAAACTCCATCCATGTTAAGACTTCGTCAAGATATCCACACAGCAGTCTATACATGTTCCCAGAGGCAAAAGGCTTGATATCTACCAGTGATGACTTGATAACTACAAGTGAGGACTTGATTGTCGTGAGTTGGGCATCAACCTTTCGGGTATTCTTCTCTAGGACTATTTTATCTAATTCTACAACCGCCTTGTGAAGCCTGTTGAACTCTTCTAAAACATCAGCCATTTATAGTCACCAAATGATGATATCCAATCCTATAGCTTATTCTTTTTCTTCATACTCTTCCAGTTGTTCTTCTTCCTCACAAGTAGGACAGTATCCCTCATCGTCTATTCTTCTTCTGAGTTCTTTCATCTTTAATCGATTGTCCTCTTCAGGTTTCTCTTTCTTCTGACGTTCTAAGATCTGTTCTAGTTCTTGAGGAGACAAATGAGATTTTTCTTTTGATCTTTGTATTGCCATAGCTCTAGCACCAGTCTTCTTGATTTGTCTGAGTCCCTCCCTTGTTGGTTGTTGTTCTCTGAATTCCTCATCAGATAACAGTTCCTTCTTTTCTATCAAGTATCTCTTGTATTGTCTTATCTTTCGTTCTGATATCTCAATATCTAGCAATTCCTTCAATATTCCTCTAATCTGTCTCTCTGAAGGTCTTTTGTAAATGTCTGTGATTTGTTTGTATTCATTCCTTATGATTCCAGACAAACTTAGAAATCTCTTGATCCAGTCTCTTGTTATATGATCAAGTCCATTTAGAGGGTCTTCTCTGTCTCCTTGTTCTTTTCTCTTCTTTTTCTCTGAAGCTTTCCATTCTTCATCAGATTTGTCTAATTTCTCTAAGAATAGCCTAACGTGTTCGTCAGGATGGTCTTCGAGATACCTCTCTATCTTCTTTCTAACTGGGTCTTTCTTCAATCTCTCTTCTGCATCTTCTTCTATCATTAGAATCTCTCACATTTCATTCTTAATCACTCTCTCAACTTATCCCTGATCTTCAATGCAAAATGAGTTACCCAATCATTTCTTTCTGTTCTCCAAGGATCAATATTCCAATCATCTGATTCTCTCACACTTGGAGATCTAGTTCTTCTGGGGTCTACATCCTTTCCATCCCATGAAGGTGGATAATTACTAAACTTCCAGACCTCACAAAAACAGCTTTCATAGACCTTCTCAGCTTTCATCTGACCAAAATCATCTTCAAGAGAAATAGCACCAATAGAGAGATTCTCTCTTATCAATCTCTGTACTTGACTAGGTTCTCGATCTCTGAAATAATCTTGAAGCTTGTGTAATCTCTGGAAATAATAGGTCTTATCAAGAGATACTATGTAACCATTCAGAGTCTTGAAATAAATTTTACTAGAATCTTCAACATACTCTTTTCCAGCTTCAAGATCTCGAACAATCTTTTCTCTCTTAGTTCTCATGCTCTATGCCTTCCTCGGTTTTGGAAAAGAATTCTCTAGAACATTATATTCAATGCAGAAGGATTTGAGACAATCATCACAGAACCAGATTTCTCTATCGAAGATTCTATGTCCCAATCTTGTATTCAATTGCTTGCAGTATGGGCATCTTTGTGATTCTTTTTCCATGATATCAGAACTCCTTCTCCCTCTGGAAGTTTTCCTTCTAAGTCCATCTGAATAAGTTCTCTCAATCTCTTGGATACATCTGGATACTTCTTGCAGAATGCTTCCCAACTCTGATCATCAATATACACCCAACCAAGTCTATTCATTTTCAATCAATCCTTTCTAGTTGTATCCCTTTCTCTTCCAAACCCTTGAAACAGAAGTAACAGAGATTGCGGATACAGTACATTCCTTCATGATCATAAATCTTGTATTCTTGACATGTCACAAGCTTTGGAGATTTATTGCAAAGATCACAAGTTTTCAAATATTCACACCTAGTTTCTCAAGTTCTTCCAGAATCTTGAGCTTTCTCTGAAGCTCTGAAGAGCCAAGATTAGAATTCTTTCCTAGAGGCTTTCCAAGAGCCAAACAATAAATTAAGAAATGCTTTCTGCAATACTCTTTTCCGTTAAGTCCTACTATAGCTTGAAGGTCACAGTAACCACAGACTCTTTCTCCCTTGTCTCTGTATTCTCCTAACTCTCTGAGGATCTTTTCAACCATTGTATTGATTTCTTCATAAGGCTCGGTGAGAAACTTTTTCTCTACCGTCTCTTTTTCAATCTCTTCTTTTGTTCTCCTCAGACCTTGGTTCAATCCTTTCCGCATTCTATATTCTACAGCATACTTCCTGTGACATTCTTTACAAGTATAGTCACTCTTTGCTAGGTTAGCTTCATAGAAATTATCTCTGGTCAAGTATCTCTTACATTTAGAACAGAACACTAGACA
>CAZDNV010000149.1:0-3571 GCA_964506875.1 uncultured Candidatus Bathyarchaeia archaeon | reverse complement strand
CTCAATCATGCTACAGGGGCTGCTTAATGCATTCCTAGTTTTCCTTATTGCATCTCCACTGCTCGTAGGACTGAAAGTTACCATCTTAGGTGCGACCTACATTGCTGCATCACTTATCCTTGGCTCCCTGTTCTTTGGTTCATTGACGCTCGCAATCTCTGTATTCATCAAATCCAATGAGACATTCAACGCATTTCTCAACGTGTTATTCACGCCACTTATGTTTCTCAGCTCAGTATACTATCCCCTTGGAAACGCTCCTCTAATCATTCAGGCTGTTTCCTTAGCCAACCCGCTAACCTACGCCACCGACATGCTAAGAGCAGGGCTACTTGAAGTATACGTTCCAACGTTGCCCATCGAAATAACCACACTCCTGCTTGAAAGCCTCATCATGTTTGCAATCGCCACCATAGCCTTCAGAAAAGTAAAGGCTTGACTACCGCATCGGCGGTCCAGTCACAACGTTGCCGAGGAGTCTGAACAAAGCTTGGCTCCTCGGCGCACAACGATCTGAACAGCAGATCACCATCCTGCAGTCGCCACGTACGAGTTCCTTCTTCGCGCTCGCAAAGCTTAACTCTGGAGAGAGCCTGAGAAAATGATCGGTAACAGCCTTGATCAAAGAAATCGAGCTTCTTGAAAAACTGTCGAATGCCTTCGGACCCTCTGGCAACGAGGAAAACGTAGCTGAGATTCTCAGAGAAGAGCTCAAAGAGTGCGCCGATGAGACACGAGTCGACAAGCTTGGAAACATACTCTTCTATCATAATGGAAAAAATGATTGCCCGAAGGTCATGATTTCAGCCCACATGGATGAAATCGGGTTCATAGTCACTTTTGTGGAGGAAACAGGATTCCTTCGGTTCGACACACTGGGAGGTATAACCAACAACATCATGCCTGGACAGAGACTACTCCTCCGCGGAGACAAAGGGTACCTTAAGGGAATAATTGGCACAAAGCCGCCACACATTATGACAGCAGAGGAACAGAACAAGATCATACCCAAAGAGGACCTCTTCATTGACATAGGGGCCGACAGCATAGAACAAGCACAGAAGAAGGGCGCAGATGTCGGCACATTAGGCGTCTTTGAAGTTGAATTTGCAGACATAGGAGACGGATATTATAGAGGCAAAGCCTTCGATGACAGAGCCGGATGTACAGTCCTTGCAGAAGTATTCAAATCCATGAAGAATTCTCCATACAATCTTATAGCGGTAGGAACAGTCCAAGAAGAGCTTGGGCTAAGAGGAGCGAAAACCGCAGCCTGGCAAGTGGACCCCGACTATGGGCTTGCCCTGGAAGGAACCTTCGTTGCGGATGTTCCCAACACGCGACCTGATAGAGTTTCATCCAAGATCAAAGGAGGCCCAGTACTAACGATATTGGACAGCTCCGTCTTCACGCATCCCACGATCCTTAGAACGCTGATTAAGATAGGAAGAGAGAAATCAATACCTTTTCAATTCAAGAAGGTTCCAGCGGGCGGAACAGATGCAGGTGCAATCCACCTGACGAAGGCAGGCGTGCCAAGCGGAACCGTAGCTGTGCCGTGCAGATACATCCACGGTCCTGTCTCGATCGTGCATAAGGATGATCTAAGGAACACCACAAGGCTCGTGACTGAATTTGTAAGAGCTATATCGACACGTTAGATGTGCCTTTTTCCACGATCATGAACAGAATGCAGGTCATTGGCACTAGCGCAAATTAGGATTTGACTGAGCAGAAATAGCGCGCCAGCTCAGGAGACAATAAAGTGTAGACTGCCAAAACTAGCAGTGAATTCCCATTTGCACGTGCAAGTAGATTTCCTAGACGCTGGGGAACACTTAACTAGAACTAGGAGCAACGACTGGTTGGATGATGTTTGTGTCTTGTTGATGTTTTTCTCAGCAGAAGAAGCGTCAGACGTTATGAGCAAAAGGAGATTCCCAAGGATGTTCTGGAAAAAATTCTTGAGGCTGGTAGACAAGCTCCATCAGTGGCAAATAGGCAACCGTGGCACTTCATCGTATTGAATGATCCGGAGATTAAGAAGGAGTCTTCTAAAGGGCTGTTCAGCAGATTTATCAAGGACTCGCTAGTTACGATCGTTGGATGTGCCAACAAGGATTTTGTTGCTGGAAAATATTCGATTGTCAGCACTACCATCGCATTACAGAACATGGTTATTGCTGCTTGGGCCATGGGAGTAGGTTCGTGCTGGATAGGGGATTTCGATGAGGAAAAAGTCAAGAAATCGCTGGGTATTCCAGAAAGGTGGAATGTTGTAGCATTCGTTTCATTTGGATATCCCGCTGAGAAACCACCGCCTAGATAGAGGAAGCCCCTTGAGGAAATAGTAAGCTTCAACAAGTTTGGATAAGCTTACATTCCAAGCAAATCAATGGTGCGCGCGAGGAGGTTTTCCTGATCCACTCTTTTTTTTTCTTACGTGCTGCATTCGTAGCATCGGTCTTGCCATATTTGCGCTATGTCATTCTGAGCTGTTCTACTTCCCTCTGCTTGGAATCCAAGCTGTCAGTGACTTGTCGAAGTCTGCACGCGCTCATGGAAACCTTTAAGTCTGTCGCGGGCTCCATAACTAATGATAATTGGAAATTAGCATTTCTCAATTATGGCTCAAGGCCAACAGAGGTGATTCTACACGTTCCAAAAAAGGATGTTCGAAATCAAATGCACTACCTGCGGCCAGACTGCCATGGTGCCTTTCAAGCCTACAGCAGGCAAGCCAGTTTACTGTAAGATGTGCTTCTCGAAACAAATGTCTAGGCGACCAGAAAGTTTGGGGACGAACTTCAGTTTTGACCCTAAACAAGCATGGGCACGACGAGGAGATAACTGGCAAGGAAGAAAAGAGGAAAAGCCCACTGGCGTTTTCCAGCAGTCCTAGCGCGCGTCAGACAAGAGGCAGTATTCAAGTAGAAGGCAAGTTGCTGAGAGAGAGCAGTTCGGAAAAAGGGACTGTGCGCTAGTTGACGTGCACTGGAGCTTGAGATTAGTGCGTGAGGAATGATTCATGAAAATAGTAAAAGGCTGGAGAAGAATAGATAATCAGAGAGGATACATAAATGCGACGACAGGACAAAGTCTTGTTGTTACAAAGAAACAGTATGGGGAACACTACTTAGTGGTGGTTCTGCCTGAAGTAAAAATAGATGATGATGAAGGAAGGAAAATATCACCGGAGTTCTCAACTGAGTCCAAAGCGGAATCATTTGCAGTGGATTGGATGGATAAACATCCGAGAGGAGTTGAATGAGCTTTGAGTATGTGCTATCCATAAGTCTGTCTCTTGTCAATTGAAGTGGGGATTGGAGAAAAAGGAAGCTGTCTAGGACGGAGTGCGGGCCCAGATGGAGGTGACAGAATATGAGTAGAGAGCAGAATTCACGTAGAAAAACTATCACTAGCGCTCGCCGTGACAAAGCGAAGGGTCATCAAACGAGAAGAGCTCGTGGGGGAAAGAAACAGAAGAGAAGGTAGAAACGCAACCTTGGGAGGCCCCTCTTTATAAGGTATGCTGACAATATGTATTGCAGGAAAGGCGTGCCGCTAGGTT
>CAZDNV010000148.1:0-3713 GCA_964506875.1 uncultured Candidatus Bathyarchaeia archaeon | reverse complement strand
AGATTCTACATTAAAAACAATAGGTTTGTTTCGAAATCCAAATAGCACCAGAAAGGGCGCGCATGCCTGTTCCGAAAATGGTCCAAAATGGTCTTAATTCCGCTTTCATATTCCTGGAAAGAGCTACCTACCATAGAAGGCATGGTCACGCTGGAAACCAGAAACTGTCCCAAAACCCAAAAAGAAGAATAAAAACCATTTTTACACAGAAATATAAGGCAAAACGGTGAATTAGTTTAACCATTTTAGACAGAAAAATTAAGTAACTTCCGTCGGAAGCGAATCCACAGTATCTAATATTCTGTTATCACCCTTACGATACTTATGCCATTTACCGTATAGCGGAGGGTATTGTGACTTACTTTTTTTATAAACAAATTCACCTTTGGTCACTTGGCTTCTTTCACTTAATGGAAGATTTTTTCTTGGATACCTTCTCTCAAAAGAATATACATACTTCCGACCTTTAGGTGCTATTGTTATAGTCATTGTCTTAGTAGGTATGGGGACTTTCTCTTTTGCACGTTGCACTTTTTTTCTATGTGGATGTTTGTCATGCTGGTTAAAAGTTGTTTCTCCTTGCGTATCTGTCTGTTTACTCATCAGTCTACCTACCTCTTATTATGATTGGGATAGGCTTGCTCTTGACTCGTTACCATATTCCTTTTGCTCTAAGTCTTTCGGAGAGTTTTTCACCAATGAGATTCTGTGCTTGTTTTCCCTCTTCAGTAGAAAGCGTAAAGTTCGGGTCATAGGTTGCACTTATTGGACCTGTGAGCACTAATTTTTTTGGACCTGTTGGCACTAATTCTTTGTCTTTAACCATATCCAACGGTTTTATGATATCGAATTCTAAGCTGAGTTTTCTAATACTGAAATTCTTTTTCTGAAATTGTTCTTTCAATCTCTTGTTGATTTCACCTTCTAGGTCTTCTAGCCATTTTGGTCGGTATATTTTGTGTTCGCTCATGAAATCACAGACTCTCTTATAAGTAACTGAACCCTTAAGCCTTTTCATGTTCTAGCTTGTCTGAGGGATTCGTTTGGAACCAGAAGTTCACATAATTGAAAAGTGTTTTCAAGAGGTCTTGCATTGCTTCACAATGACGAATATCAGATGCAAAGGTGGAAAAGAAATAGACCCTTAGAAGAACAGCAAAAGAGGTCATTGGAAGGCTCCATGAAGTTGGAGAAATCACTAACTAATGGCAAACAAAGACTAATAAAAGTGTAGAAACAGAAAGACAAAACTTGCGATTTCAAAGTCGGTGGGTAATACCCTTCTGTTTTCCTCTGAAATATATCCCCAACAACCCAATGAATAGGGCAACGCTTGCTCCCAAGATGTATCCTTTTGGAATGTCGGAATAACTGACCACAGCAAAGTAAAAAACAAAACAGCCAATAATAAACGAAGAACCAACCAGTATGGCTTTCAGAGTATTGTGACTTCTAATGAAATCACGGACTTGGTCACGTATTCCCAAATGACCGAGGGTTTTGATATCCTTGTAGCTTGATTCTGCCTCCAGCGTTTTGTTTACAGCATCTATCTTTGCAGTGTCTAAACTGTAAACTGCAAGAGCGATTTCTTCCAAATGGTCTATCCTTATGGCAGAATCTTGTATCGCTGGAAGAACAATCGTTTCCAAATTTCCAAGGAATTTATCGAGAATTTCGTTTGTTTCTTTATACCACCCGACACCTTTTGTCAAACTTATGCCACTCAGAGCGTTGTAGGCGTATGTCACATCTCGTAGAACTTCCCTGTAAGCTACAGGTTCTTGCGACTTCTCCAGCACTTGTATCGCATGAGCAATTCTTTGAAATGCTCGGTATTCCGTTCTGAGAGGACGAGCCAAAATCGGAAGACCAACGACTACAATACCGATGAAAACACCGATTACCATTATCAATATGTCAATAACAATGAGAATGCCATTTTGCGGGTAAGAATAAGAAAGCAGGGAGAAAACAGCTACAAGGAAGAACACAATAATAATATTTCGTGTAGTTCTATTTCTTGTTTCTTTTGCTTCAATTTCGAGTTTAACAAGTCTTTTCTCGATTTCTCTTTCTGGTCGCACAACGACAAGTTAAGAATCTCATGATAAAAGACTTTCGTTCATGGAATCTTCAGAAATCTTAAATCAGCGTCACAACAGAAGAGAAAGAAGGGTAAGAAATGATGTCGATATTTGGTATTGAGTGGGGTAAGGCAACAGCAAGAGGAGATATCGAACAATATATCAGAGGTGTAAGGCGTATTTCTGAGAATTGGGTAATAGGACACCTCAAGTTTGTGATGAAGTTTAGCAAAGTGAAAAAAGACTTTCTATTTCAAGTAATGTCTGAAATTGAGAGTTCGCATATCTATGAGCCTCTCCAAACTCCAGAACGTATGATAAAACTCAAGAATCTAAGAGCAAGAATAGAAAAGGAACTCTGAAAAAGTTTCTTAGAATGGGGCACTCGCTAGATTATGGAGAGAAGTATAGGAAGGATAACAAGAAGGAATATGGGCAAAAATATCAAAACTATAGCAGAACAAAACCATTGGATATCTGAGGTAGAGAGCGAGAGAAGACAAAGCCTAGCCCTAATGATAACCCTGTCTGCTTCTATCTCGATATTTGTGGCAAAAAGGACAAGTCGTACCATTGTAAGCCCTTTTACAAATGGGACAATAAGGCATCCTTGATGTCATCTCTAAATAATTGTGTGAGAGCCTGCTTTATCTGTCTTTGCAAACCTCACATTTCCAATTGAAATCAGTGGATACTAGGCTTGATGAAACAAAGCAACTAAGGTATAAGAACCAAAAGAAAAGTCAGATATGAAACAGAGTGTATAGAAGGAACAAAACCAAGAATCATAGTGGTAAAGATTTTTCAAAGTTTTTGGAATGTCCCCAGACACATGGCTCCATGCAAGTTGATGGTCTTAGGCATGTAGCATATTGTATTAGATTTGCTGAGATTTATCATGGAAAGAAAGTAAGATAGCACAAGCCATGAAAGAACATAGGTTAATCATCATAAAGGGATAATCAACCGAACAGTACAGAAAGAAAAAGACCGAAGGTCAAACACTCTCAATCATGATATGAACAGAGAGATTAGAAAAGAGGCACTATACTAAGTGCGTTGGATTTCCATATAGGAGAAAAGGATGAGTTCAAAGTTCTTACAAGACTCAGAAGCACAGAGTGTCAAACACCTAATGACTTTTGGTTTTGCGGAAAAGTTATAGCTGACAGAAAACATCTCACAGCTAGCGAAGAGATTGTACCTTGGTAAATCAAAATCTAGCTGGCAGATGTGGAATATACTGTGGCTCGTGTGGCTTTTTCAGAGCCTACAAGGACGAAGGAGAGTATATGCAAAGGGTGTCTGATGAATGGAAAATACCTGTAGAGAAAATCCGTTGTGAAGGGTGCCACGCCTTAACTCCAAGTTGTCTTGGCTCAGAATGCAGAATTGTACAATGCTTGAACTCTAAAGGATTTGATTACTGCTTTGAATGCTGTGAGTACACCCAGAAATCATGTGGAAAGCATGACGAATTGTCAGTAAGGTGGGCGGTAGATAGTGTGGATTTGAGGGCTAACCTAGAAAGAATAAAGGCTGGAGAAATTGAGGCTTGGCTAAAGGGATGTGAGAAACAGTTCAGTTGTCCAAGGTGCGGAAAACCCTTACCCGTCTTGGGCTGGA
>CAZDNV010000147.1:0-3897 GCA_964506875.1 uncultured Candidatus Bathyarchaeia archaeon | reverse complement strand
TGTGAGGGTCTTGGGGACAAGCTTCAACGCAATCTTGACAGAGAGTGCATGCCACCAGGTTCTTGACTTCAATCTGGCGATTAGTCTTTGCCAGCACTCTCTTGGGGCAGATCTCCACGCATTTTCCGCAAGCATCACAGCGTTTGCTGACGACATTTATCTTTGGGAAATACTTGTATGCGCACATTGAGACTGGCTGCCATTTTGCGTGATTTTTTCCTTTGCCAAGTCTTGCGTAGGCTTCAAGCCTAAGTCTTTGTTGTTTCGCCAGTTTCACTAAAGGAATCTTGTCACTTACGGGTATGACATCCTTGTTTTCTGAAGTCAATTCGCCTGAATAGACTGATCTTGTTCCTTCCTTTGCCTCTACGTCAAGTGTAAGTGTAACTCTACAGAGATTGCATCCGAATTCACTCTTGCACGAGCAGTCTTCAGGCAGATCGTAGCTTTCCAAATCAGTCTTGAGAGGAACAAGCCCAAGCCTATGGGCAATTGTTTCGTCTTGCATAACTGAGGAATTCTCAAGAACCACTACTTCATCTATGGCCATACATGGAACCTCGGCGATTATCACTCTTCTCAAAGCGTTCATGTATGCAACGTCAACGTCTCGAATGAGTAAACGAATATTCCTGTCGTCTTTTTCAAGTACTTTTATTTCCACTCAGTCTGACACTCCGCAATGACCTATGATAGCTGCTGTGCCGTTCAATAGAATACTGGTGCATTATTTCAATTTTTCTATCAGCCGAAGAACAATATGAACTGGCTAAACTCTTCTTCCTCTTCTGCCGCCTGGTCTTCGGGTTCCATCATGGGGAACAGGCGTGATCTCTTCAATACGCTCTATTCGGAATCCAGCTCTCGCCAAAGCTCTTATTGCTGCCTGTGCTCCGGGGCCTGGAGTTCTCGGTCCTGAGCCTCCTGGGGCTCTTACTTTGATATGTATGGCTGTTATTCCCTTGTCCTTAGCTACGTCTGCTGCTGCCGTAGCCGCTCTCATCGCCGCATATGGCGAAGACTCCAGTCTGTCGGCTTTTACAAACATTCCGCCCGATGTTCGGGCGATCGTTTCCGCGCCTGAGATGTCTGTCATATGAATCAACGTGTTATTGTATGAACTGAAAATATGAACAACTGCCCACTTCTCATTCTTCTTACTACTGCTCATTATTCTTCCTCAGTCTTTTCCGCGGGTTTCGTGCCTGTTGTAGCGGCAACAGATATAGTCTGGCGGAGAGGATGATTTGGAGTCGCTATCGCGCTCTTGGGGGAATATGTGATCTGCTGCTCTTCCTCTTTGGTTACGATGTAGCTTGGCACTCTTACTCGGCGGTTCCCTATGGCTACATGTCCATGAGTTATTAGTTGACGACATTGATGGATTGTCTTTCCTAAGCCCTTACGAAAAGCAATCGTCTGTAGCCGCCGCTCAAGTATAGCCTCTATGGTCAAGTCCAGGACATTGTCTAAAACTGCTGTCTCATTAAGGACTCCGATCTTTTTCAGTCGAGCAAGAAGTTCGTTTTCCATTCTCATGCGTTCTTCAGCAGATTTGCCAATGAGTGAGCGGGCAATGCCTCTGAATTTTGATAATGAGGTTTCATTTCGCCACAATTCATGCTTGTTTCTTAGACCGTACTGTCCCAATAGTTTGAGCTCTTCCTGCAAGATGTCAGTGCGCCATGGAAAACGGGGTGTATCATATTTCCGCCTTTGCTTCTTCGGATCGCCCATTACTGTCTACTCTCCGCAGAAGCAGCTCTCACGAGATCCTTCTTCTTGACGCCTAGGGCCTTTCCTGCTCTTCCTGTGGTTTTAGTCCTCTGTCCTCTAACTTTCAGCCCATAGGCATGGCGGTATCCACGCCATGATTTCATGTTCTTCATTTGCTCTATGTCCGTTTTCGTCCTCAAAACAAGATCCGCGCTAATCAGGTGCGCGTCTTTCCCAGTTTCTACATCTTTTCTTCGGTTAAAAAGCCAAGAGGGCAAACCGTATTTTGCAGGGTCTTTTACTATTTCCTCTACCTTTTCAACTTCTGTTTCTGATAGAAAACCGGCTCTTTTCTCAGGGTCTACCTCTGCCTTTTTCAGAACTGCGTTCGCAAGGTTTAGGCTTACTCCCTTGACCCTTGCTAGCGCGTATGTCGCTTTCAAGGTACCATCTACGTCAGCGTCAATTATCCGTAGTCTGTAACGGAATTCCTCTGCCATTTGTTTACATCCGAGTTTTGTCTGGGCTAACAACGAAATGAGACATACTTTATTTAAGAATATCGGTTTCCCAACGAATATTACTTGTTTTCACGAGCGCGCTATCGTTGTCTGGACAATCTTCGATCTTCAGGAGAATAGACGTCACATGCGTGAGCGGTAGGAAATCTAAGAAGTAAATGACATAAGACACATATGAAGCGTTTCTATGATGCGTGTATGGTTTGTTTGTTTCTTACAAAGGGGGATGGTGTTAACTGACAATAGTTGTTGATGATGCTGGCATAGGTGACCTACTTTTTGGCGTGGTTATAGGTGCCTTTCGCTGTGAGACTCAGGAATTTAGATATGATATCGTGGATGTGAAGTATTTCAGATATCCGCGATTTCGATCAGGGGAGTACTTGGAGCAGGCTTCGAAAGTCGTGTTTCAACTATTGGGTAAACTTGAGCTCAAGAAAGACGAGCATGTTCAAATCTGCAGAGGCTACATCTTCGACGATGCGGTAAATGGTTTGAAAGAGGCGTATGGCGACAATAGAATTGACAGAATCACAGTCACAGGTGAACCGCAGAGGCTAACAGAAATAGCATACCTTGACGAAATCAGGAACTTGGGTTATGAGCCAGTAGAAGATAGAGATGAGAAAAAAGCAAAGAGCTTCTTCCACATGATGAACTGGCTGAAGAGAAATCCAGAAAAACTGATTTATGCAAAGACTGGTTGGCCGCGCCTACAGAGATACAGTCTATTCAGATCTTACTGTCAAAAGCGATCAACAGAGGACAGAGAAGTTGGTTCTTGAATCTGTAAAGTACTTGTTGGTCTTGTGCAATAAGCAGAAAGGGCATGCCGAAGACATCTCTTTAGTTACACTTGTGTAACGCATTACATTTGAAAGCTATGACAAAACGGGGATTATGCAGGAGAAGTCTCCACCCCCTGTGGACTTTATTTAAACCTTGCTAGCCAAAGTGCATATGCTTCCTACGCTCGTATGCTCAAAAATCGGACCGCAAGACCGAGTGAACACCACGTTTTCAGGGGGTTTCTTGTCCGAAGTTCAGTGCAGCTATGAATATGTCATCTACGCCTACGTAGCCGTCGTTTGCTATGTCGCAGTTGGGTTCCCAGCTTGGGTCCCTTTCTCCTAGTCCGAAATGGGAGCTTATGAAGAAAATGTCATCGACTCCAACGTATCTGTCTCCGTTTACGTCGCCGGGAATGACTATGGAGACTATTCCACCAGTGTGAGTGTTATCTTGGATCCTGGCCTCATCGGGCACTGGTTCTGCATATGCACTAATATCATAGTTTCCCTTCGCCGCCCCCGTTGTGTCCCATGGAAAAACTATCGTGATAGACTCTCCGCTTGCCATAGAAACGTTTTCTTGCGTGCCAATGACAGTCATGTTAGCATATACTGTAACGTTGAAGTTCTCTCGGAAGGTCCCATAATTCTTTGCAGTTGCATTGATCCTAGTGCTGTAGTCTTGGCCGACGATGGTCTTGGCAGGCTTAACGTCGATCAAGGCTACGTTATGACCCGGGCAGAGTATCGTTAACTTTTCATCTGCAACTCTTGCGTTGTCAGCTGTATCAACCTCACCAGGCACTATGCTTGCCGATGCCATAATCGTGTAGTCTCCGTCCTGGGAACCAGTGGTGTTCCACAAGACT
>CAZDNV010000146.1:0-4055 GCA_964506875.1 uncultured Candidatus Bathyarchaeia archaeon | reverse complement strand
ACAAAAGCCGTGCCAAGCGGGGTTTACGGTGCTGTGTGGTATGTACATACAGACCTGACAGGGCCTATACGCGCACGCACGCGCACCCACACAGACCCATACACTGAGACCCATACATGTCCACACGCGCACACACGCGGGCGCGCCCGCATCCCTACAGACCCATACAGTGAGACCATGCGGCGCGGTATATACAGGTCGGCGTTCGCGGGCCGTTTTACGCCGGGCCTCCGGCCCGGCGCGGGCGGGCCAGTGGGTCTGGGCTGCCCGTGGCGCGTCGCGGAGGATGGCTGGCGGGGTCAGGGGCGCTACAATCCCAGATTCGGGGGTCCTGGGAAATCCTACACAACGGATTGCGGTTTACGGCTTGCGGCCTGTGGATAACTCGGGGGAAAAGCGGGGGAGAACAGCCGGTCGGCGGAAGTTTTCCACAGGTTATCCACAGGTTATACCCAGGTTATCCACAGGTTGCGGCCTCGGGTGACTTGACACAGAGCGTTGACCGTGCTACACTTACGGTGTTAGCTCGTTGATCCGGTGTTGTCGCGTGCGCAAAGCCTACTACTGGAGATAGATCTAAACTCATAGAGTAACGCGGGCGCGGACGTGCGCGAGAAGCCCTAAAACAGGTCAGAGGAGATGCCAAAATGGCAAAGATTAAGATGGGGAGCATGGTCTCCCTTGCAAGCGGCAGTGTGGAGGGTATGACATACAGCAGGAACCGGTACGGCCCCTACATTCGAGGCCGGGCGACACCGGTCAATCCGGCGTCGGCGAATCAGACGAAAATGCGGGCCATCTTCCAGCAGGTTAGCTCGGGCTGGAAAGCCCTGGGGGCGGCCAGTCAAGCAGCGTGGGTTGCCTGGGCGCAGACGAACCCCATTACGGACGTCCTGGGGGACAAGCAAGTCTTGACGGGTCATGCGGCCTTCTGCAAGGTCAACACGCGGATGTGGATGATGACGGCGTCGCAACTGACCCTGCCGCCGATGACCCCGGCTCCGACGCCGTTCGAGACGCTGTCGGGTACTTTCGACATCGGCGCGGGTGACGTGTCCATCGTGTTTACCCCGACGCCTTTTGGCGTGGGCGTCTGCGAGTATGTCTGGGCTGCGGTGACGGATTCCGTGGGTATCAAGTACGTCAAGAATCTGTTTAAGCTGATCCTGTACTCCGATGGCGGCCCGAGTCCGCTTTCGATTCAGACTTATGTCGAGGCCCGCTTCGGGACTCTGCAGGTCGGCCAGAAGCTGCACATCTCGGCGGCGCGGGCCAGCACCGTGAATGGTCTCATTTCCCAGCCGCGCATCGTTTCGGGAACTATCGTCGCCACGTAATCTTTCGGTCTTTCCGTGTCCATGTGAGTGGCAAAGTAAGCGCGGGCGCCGGGCTGTTATCCCGGCGCCCGTGTGCTTCACAATGATATATTTCGGCGGTATATACAATGGCTGTAGTTCAGTTCGGCGGGACCGTCGTAGGGCTTCGGGGGACCATCGGGGGAATCACGTTTTCCGAGAACGGTTCCGCGGCGTATGCGAAGGCCTGGGCGCGGCCTCCGGCAATGAACGCGGCCAAACAAACGTTGCAACGAATCCGCATGGTTGACGCCTCGACGGGCTGGCAGGCCCTGAACGCGGGGGAAAAAACGGACTGGAACAACTTCGCGGCTGCGCCGAACGAGATTGACTACGACGGGTTCGGGGCCCAGCGGTTCTTGTCGGGCTTCCAATGGTACTGCCGGTGCGTGACTCGGCGGGCGAGTGTCGGCCTGGCGGCGAGTAACACGCCGCCGAGCGGCGCGGCGGCAACGGCGGTTACCGGGTTTTCGGTGACGATGGTTGGAAGCGGCGGCGGCGGTTCGACGGCGGACTGGGATGGCAGCCAGTGGGCGGTTGATGACTCGTGCGTTATCGTGATGGCCTTCTCCCCGCGCGTCGGCGGTTCGGACTGCTGGGTGAACTGGAAACAGATCCTGGCGAAGTATCAGCCTGGCGACACTCAGGAATCGGTTGATTCGGAGTACCGGGCGGCGTTCGGGGATCTGCCGTCTGGGTGGCGCTGCTGGGCGCGTATATACAAGCAGGCCCTGGCGGGCAACCGGAGCGTCGCGGCGTCGTCCACGGTCCTCCTGGGGTAGCGGGTCATGGCGAGAATCAGGCCGAGCGCAATCGTGAGCGGGATCAGCGGCGTCATCGGCGGCGTCGAGTTCGCCCAGGGGAAGAATGGCGGGATTGCCAAGGCGCGGCGGAGGCCTCGCGGTATGAACACGGCGCGGTGGCAAGATGCCTGCGCGAACATTCAATGGTTTGCGGGCGTGTGGGCGGCGGCGGGCGATGCGGTCAAGTTGGCCTGGCAGGCGTACAGTTCGCATCTGCTGATACGGAACCGGTGGGGGCGGAGCGTGAAGGGGAACGCTTACCAGTGCGCGTTGATCTGGCACATGCAGATCTACGATTGGCTCGATCGGGTCAGCCCTGGCGGGGTGACGTTGCAGTATCCGCAGGCCATCACGTTTCACGCGCCCTGGGCGGGGCTGGCGTCCGCGTCGTTCACGGCGGGCGGGGCCTATAACGTCACGGTCGTTTGTGCGCACGATATGTATACAAGGGAGATCCTCTACGCAGGGCGCGGCAAGTACCAGCGGTTTACGGGTGCCTCGAACATGCGGTATATCGGCGCTCTGGCGAAGGCCGCTGATACGACGGATTGGGCGGCGACGTTCGCGCGGCCTGGGTGCGACTGGGAGTTCCAAGCGGGAGAGGCTATCACGATGTGCGTATATCACCTTGGGTATGGCGGTGTCGGCTGGCCGAACTTCGCCCAGTGGTTCAGTACCGTCGTTTTGTGAAACGATTGGGGTCTTTCGTGTAACGATTGTAGCAGTTTCTGAAACGAAAGTTGGTAAGGTGATTGTCCATCGGGAGCGGCGAACGCCGCTCCTGGGGCAATGTGGGCGGTGTTGAAACTGCGAAAGGAGTAAAGTCAATGCGTTTGGAGAAAAGGTACATGGCGAGCAAGACCGCGAGTAAAGGGAGTGAGTCGGCGATCGCGACTGGCCTGGCGGCGCTCGTCGCCCTGGCCCTGGCGAGGAGGCTGGGACTGGAACCGGAGACGGCTGCGCCGGTCATCGCGGGCGTAATGACGGGTGTGTATACAGCCGTGCGGAACTGGCTGAAGAACCGGAAGAAGGGTCAGGTGTGACATGCCTTGGGTTCCGACTGCGGGCCATTGGTACGGTATGCCGGAACACTTCCCGGCCGATACGACGACGGTCTGGTGTCGATCCTGGGCGTGGTACGTCTCGCCGTTCAAGGCGGTGTGGTCCACGGCGGCGGGTGAGTTCACGACAGTCAGCGGGTCGCAGACTATGCCGTGGTGGGCGGTCGCTCGGTGGATGTTGGTTTAGCGGCGTCGCTATCGGCGAAATCGGTAGTGGTTGCGGCGTCGGCGTGAGTAGGGGTTCCGAGACAGGAATCTACGCCATACCCACGGGGGAACGGCGTGGGGGTGGCGCCAGAGCCCGAGGTGGTGGGCGCGGGCGTAGTGCTCGGCGGCGGTGAGGTTGGGTCGGTCGGGGGAGAAGCGGGGGTCATGCCAGCCGATGCCGGCGGCGATGAGCGTCTCGGCTACTCGGCCTCCGTTGAACCAGTGTAGGTCAGCTACAATCCGATGGTAGGGGTCGAGGGTCGTGCGGGTCACGAGCAGGACGCGCGCGAGTAGCAGACGGGTCACGATGGCTTTGCACCATCGGCCGCCTGGCTGCGCGAGTTCGGGGGAGTCCATGCCAGCGATGCGTAGCGTGACGGTTCGGTATTCGAACTCGGCGCGGTACGTGTCGCCGTCGAGGACTTTGGTAATGAAGCACGAGCGGGGCGTGGGGAACTTCATTTGGTGCTGTCCTTTTTCGGGCGGAGGTTGGCGGGCAGAGAATCGGCGACTGCAGTGATATGCCGCCGTGTGCCCCGTGGGTTCCTGCGGGGAGGAGTGGGAATACGAGGTAAGGTGGGGCACACGGCGGCGTGGAGGGCGGCGATGGCGGCGGCGGCGGCCATGTG
>CAZDNV010000145.1:0-4057 GCA_964506875.1 uncultured Candidatus Bathyarchaeia archaeon | reverse complement strand
TGCACGTTGTGGAAGAATTGCACCAGGCTGTACTTGGCAACTAATTTTAGGATTATTACGGTATGTTATTGTATTAGCGTCGTAGTTGCCGTTAGATGTTAGAGATTGGTTATTCATTTTGCGTAGAGTTCTAGGGTTTCGTCAATAGTTTGTGTATTAGTTTCGCCAATGGCTTCGGCACAATAGGTAACCAAGTCCATTAGTTGATAATTGAGTAGTAACAAGTCACGACACTTGTTTAGCTCTTGTATATATTTGTACTTACCTGCGATTGGAATGTTTGCAGCAATGTCGTAACAGCTGCCATATTCACCAACCAAGGCAACAGCTCGCTTTGGCCCGATACCAGGCACACCAAGTACGTTGTCGCCGCTATCACCCATAAGGCACTTAATTGAGATGTAATCTTCAGGGCTAAATTCATAGTGATCATTCCAGTTGTTGATGGTTACTTCTTTACGTGTTACATAACTAAATCGGCTAACGCCTTCAGTGACAAGCAAATCCCAGTCTCGATCACTGGAAATCAGCCAAATGTCATCAAACGGCAAACTCGACTTTTTGCTGACAATATAGGCGGCAATATCGTCAGCCTCAACACCCTGAAAGCGTAGTACAGGGTAGTCAGTGTTATCTGCAATGTGTTCAAGGGTTTTAGTAAAATCTTCAAAGAAAAGTTCAAAAGCAGCACGCTCAGCGTCTGTTTGTTCTGCAAACTTGTCTTTGCGGTTTTGTTTGTATTCAGGACTTAGGGCTTTGCGATAGCTGCTTGAACCTTGGTCGCCTGCAATAATTACATGTGATGCTTTATAAGACTTTTTAAGACTATTAACTGTGCGTAAGTAGTCTTCAGCAAAATCAGTAGCACCACTATGCTTGTAACGAAAGGCAAGATTAAGCGAGTCTATAATAAGCAAAGTATTAGTTGATTCGGTAGCTTGTTTGAATGTTTTACTCATTGTGTATTTTTTGTGTTTAAGTAGCTATTATACATTAATTAACTGCGTGAGTCAAGTGACAAATTGTGGTTGCTCATGTTTTAACCAATCTTCTAAGAGCGCAACGTAAAATTCGTGAGTTTCATGATTATAGTAAACACAACGGTAGTCCTGCGAATTAGGCATCTCGTCAAAAGCCACAAATACCTTTGATCTGTCAAACTTAAAAATTAACAGGGGTTTCTTGGTTACTTGCTTGCCCTGTCTGAGAGTTTGTTCCCAAAATTCCACAAGCTGTGGGGTTTTTGAGGTTAGCAGGTGTGACGTAAGGTGATCTTTTTCATAACCTTTGACTTCTACACACCAAAGGTTAGTTCGCCCTGGCACGTAAAGATCGCCTTTTAGCAAATGTTTAGGGTCAAGGGCACCACTACCGGGAACTCGCTCCCAGCCTAAGCCGGTGTATTTACGCAAAAGGTCTCGCACTGTGGTTTCAGTACGTGCACCTTTTGCTCTGGCGTCAACAGTCATTGCTCAGGCTTTGTAACTTTGGCAGCTCGGGGGGCTGGTTGTTTAATTACTGGTTTTGTAGTGGACATTACAGCTTGAATAGCTACAGTATCACTAACAGCAAGTTTTGGTTGAAAAACCAACTCTTTAACTTCAGTTTCGTCTACACTATAAACAATGGTTCCGGCCTCAGCTCCTACACTAGCCAATTCTTCAGCTGTAATATGTGAGTGTAAGATTAGTGGTTGGCGCAAGCCACCACGAATAACTGTGGCTTTGGTTGCGGAAATTTTTTCTATTTTGATCATGTTATACCTCTATTTGGGATATGTTATTGCGTTTTACAACGTTAACCTTTTCTAGTAGTGGATGACTAAACCCATGTGATACTAAAAAGGTATTCAAGTGTTCTTCCCTTAAGAGGACTTCCACTAATTTTTCTTTACCGTCTACATCAAGTGTTTCAACAGTTTCGTCTAGGATCAACAAGTTAATTCTGCTAGAACTTAGGGTCTGCATTAGCTTGCGAATTGCTAATAGTGTGGCTACATTTACACGAGCACGTTCACCGCCACTAAGTGCCAGCATTTCAATATCACGACCATTATCAGTGATAACTACGTTTAGTTTATCACTAGCACTAATCTTAAAACTGATTTGGAAACGACCATCACTTAGATCAACAAGATAGCTGTTTGTGATTTCTTCCAAGTCTTTGACCAAGCACTCAATCTTGTAAGCAACCAATCCAGTTGTTGAAAACGTTTTGGTTAACACATTAACAATACTCATTCGCTCTGATAGTTCATGTAGTTGGCCACTATAAGCTTCTAGTTCTTCTGACATTTCTGCTAGTTGTTTACTGATTGTGTCAACTTTGGAGTTGTGAGCACTTACTTGCTGATTGGTTTTTTCAACTGCGGCGATTTTAGTACGAGTACTTTGAATGCTGGCTTGTAGTGCTTCTAACTCTGTTTGTAACACATTTTTATCTAACACCTCGTCTGGTAAATCTGTGTCAATAAGTTGATGATACTTTTCCCAGTCTGCTTGGCTCTGCTGTGCTTGTTGCCAAGCAGTTAACTTTTGAGCATGCAATGTTAAATCATTATTGATTTCTTTGCGAGATGCCTGTACCTTTTCGAGTTTTTCAAGAGCAGTTTGTTTGATACTGTCTTGCTCATCAACAAGTTCAGCGATCTTGTAAACATCAATAGCCTGCAAACAAGTAGGGCAGTTACCATGTAGTTTATTCATTTTTTGAACAAACGCTTCAGAATCTTTTACTGTTTTTTGCAACTCAATTGCTGTGGTATTGAGCTGAGACACAATAGTTTGTTTTGTACTAATATCTTGCTGTGGCTTTTCTGGCAAAGGTAAGATTGTTATTTTTGACTGTAACTGCTTGTAGGTATTGTTTTGCGAAATCTTTTTATTAGTAGATTCCACACCTTGAATAGACACTTCTAATTTAGCCGCATCTTGAAGTATTAATGAGTCTAGCTCTGGCACACTAACAGATTGTTTTGGAGTCAAGTCAATTTTAGAATACTTATCTAGCCAGGAAACAACTGTGTTTACTTGGGATTGCGTACTAGCAATATCTTTGCTTAAGTCTTGCGATACTTCTTTGAAAACTTCTTGTGCTTGGGTATACCTGCCTAAATTTAGGATTTCAATTAAAAACTTTTTGCGAGCTGTATCAGCAGCAGTTAAGAACTCAAGACTAGAAGCATTACTTTGGTAAACGATCTGCGAAAATGTCTTATGGTCAATGCCAATTATTTCTTCTACAATCTTATAGGTAGCTGTAGAGGTGTGTGCACTAATATCTACACCCTGTTTATACAGCTTGACCATTTGGGTACTACCACGACGTGTTTCGATCTTATATTCGATACCATCTCTGTCAAACACTAGTTCAATTGCATAGTGTTTGTCTTTGGTATACCGGTTAAGAATATCAGCTTTTTTAATTCCCTTAGAGTTCTTGTTGAATAAGACTTCTTCAAGCACTAGTGCAATAGAACTCTTGCCATGACCGTTTTTTCCTACAAGCTGTGTAAGCGGTGCAGCAACAAAATCAATCTTGTTATCCTCACCGTAACTAAAAGCGTTAGACCATGTTAGTGTTTTTATTGTTATCATTTGCTAGTTTTCTTTTTAGCTCCTGCAACCCGCCAACGTACACACCATCTAAAAAGATTTGTGGAACACTACGAGCATGCGGAACTACATCAATTAAATCTTTTTTAGTATATCCATTAATGCCAAGCATTTTTTCTATAATATGTGTACCATATCCTTCTAGTAATCGCTTTGCTTCACTACAAGCCGGGCAGTTTGTTTGTGACCAGACTTCTGCGATTTTAGGTGAATTTTTCTGCATGATTTTGCATCTCCTGTAAGACTTTGTCTACTGTATGTTCGGGTAACTCTAGGATATAGGTTACATACTCTCGCACTTCCTGATTTAGGGTCATCTCTGCATCAAGCATTAAGGCGGAGTCTGTATCACGTTTTAGGACTTTGGTAGCAATAAGTTCTGAGTCGGCTAGCTCTCCGAGTTCTTGCATATCACCTTGGACTTCGTAAACGGTGTGGTCAAA
>CAZDNV010000144.1:0-4123 GCA_964506875.1 uncultured Candidatus Bathyarchaeia archaeon | reverse complement strand
TGAATGAAGCGTGTGGTCCGAATTAAAGAGGGGTTTGGAAAAAAGTGATCAGCTGAAATACTCGCTAACAAGGCTCTTGGCAGGATATGTATTACAGTCTCTTTGGAAGCGTCGCGCTTTAGATGAAGGCTTGACAGGTTTGTCGGTCGATGTTGCGTCTCGTCTGTCATGCAGTTGCCATTTTCCAGATGATGTTTCTCATTCCTTCGCCGCGCTTGATTCCGTAGTACATACCTGCCACTTTTGCAGCGTACGGAATTGCCACCTTTTTCGCAAGCTCGAACAGAATCGGGTTGCGAAATCTATGTTCTAGAAAAGTGTCCCGCCAGATCCCTACGTTATACTCCCAGCAGCGTGAAAGGAACTCCCATCGTATTCTTGAAAGGGAGTCAATGTCTGCTCCCTGCTTGTTCATCAATAGACAATCCTCTAGAGGAACGAAAAAAAGCGGGACGTAGAATGCGTTATAGCCCTTCAAGTCATCCATCAATTCAAGAGTTTCAGCGACATCCTCTTCCTTTTCCTCAGGAAGGCCAACGATCAAGGTGGCAAGCGGATACCAATCATTGTCATTCAGTATCCCGAAAGCCTGGCTGACCGTCTCTTTCCATTGCTCGGGTTTGAACGGAAGCGGCTTTCCAGCCATATATTTCCGGATGAGCCTGGTGCTCCCTGTTTCAATACCTGTTTCTGACGTCACTATGGGCTTTCCGCCATGATTATACCATGGGTAGTCAATCAATATCTCAGCAGCTTCTTTAACCATGCTCGGGTCGCACACGACAGGAGCTAGAGACATATGAGAAGGCTGTATCGCTTTGACGCTGGGGCAAGCTGCCACGCTCTTTAGCAGTTTAAGCACGGTTTCCTTGTTGGGGCTGAAGCTTGGGTTTTTCGCACCATAGAGAAACAAGTCCTCGGTTACCAGCGTAATACAGGAGCTTCCTTCTCTTGCTGCTATCTCCACTTCTTTCGTAATCCTATCCAGTGGGATGTCAAGCTTCCTCTGCATCGTAGGAGTGCAAAACTGGCAGTTTCTGCCACAGCCTCTGGAGATTTCTACGCATCCGTGAATGGCTGCATGCCTGATAATCGGCGACTTTTCGACGTCAATCCTATGTTCTGCACGAATAACACGGGGAAGAGGGTCCCCGTTAACCGCTTTCGTGAAAGCTCCTACTATTGCTTCTTCTCCTCCTCCTATTATCACGCAGTCTATCCCATAGCTCTGCGCTACTTTCTTGCGTTCGAGCTGCCAAGATCCAAAACCGCCGACAATCAGTTTGGGTCTGTGTTTCAGGATGCTTCGATGCGTGACCAATTTTCTGAATTCAATCGCATTCATAGGTTCACCGCCACCGACGAGTGATGAGTACGTTGCGCTTACGTATCCCATACCAGTCGGGTCCATGGAAGAAACACCGATAACCTTGGTGGCTGATCCTACAAAAGCGTCCAGATCGGCTGGGTGAACGACCGCTATCTCTGATTCGCGGAAACCATTTTCGAGGAGAAGTGCTTCCACCTTTCTCAGACCATAAGGCGCACGTGTGGCTCTCCCATCGCTTGTGCGAGCCACTGGAGGATAGAGCGACTTCCGTAGAATCCATAATGGCAAGGGGCCCTTGGCAAAGCCAGCAACGAAGGCAATAAAGGGATTATTGTAATAGTCACTCATTTCGGTGGCTGAGGCTGTCAGCACAACTTTGACGCCCGACTTCTCTGTCAACTTCATTTCACTTTTGCTGAACGGTAGAGGACTTGTCCCTTACCTTATTAAGAATTGTCGTTCAGCAGATCAAATCGTCAATCGGTCAGCTCAAGGACCTGTCGAAGCTTCTAAATAACTGAATAACTTACACCTTCATAGTTGGCGATTCTATTGGCGCTCTTGCTTGATGAAATGTATACTGGCCTGAAAGAGTATTTTGAGACCTTGGGCTGGAAAGTGCTTACGGCACAGGAAGCAGGCCTGATGGGAGCAAAAGACAAAGACGTCGTCGACTATGCAAAAAGGAACAATATGCTGCTCGTGACACAGGATCAGAAGCCCGCAGACCTGGCTGAGTTGACAGGAGTCAAATACGTTCTTATATCCAGCGCAATGATAGCCAAAATAGCTAACGCCAAGATAATTGAGAAATATCCAAACATGAAAAGAGGATAAGACACATCAAAGACAGAAAAAGCCTCATGCCATAAATGCACGTTGTATGAAATCATTCTGTCATGAAAGCAAGGGCAACCCGAAGCTTCAAGACCAGAAGACTATAGTCAGCACCTTTGGCCCTAAGTAAGGAATCCACACTTTTGCGCTTGAATGTGCCCCTAACCTATTGAATTCCGTACGTTCACATGGCTGTGCTGGTTTCAGGACTAAAGCGAAATATAGATTTGCTGCCAGCCATGTTTAATCTCACTAATGATTCATTGTTCATAATCCTTAATGCTTTCTTTGTCCAGATAGACGAAACCAAAGGCAGGGATCCTGTGGTAAAGGGCATTTCGAAGGAGGTCGCTGAACGGATAGCCGTAGATTTCATGAAGAGACGAAAGAACACGGAAAAGGTAGATATATCAATAATTGAGCAAAGCAACGCAGCTTGGATAATCAGAGGCACGTGCCCTATAGACATGGAAGGGCATCCATGGGCTGAGAAGTTCGAAGTAGTTGTAGACATGAAGGGAAAGATCAAGTCTAGCAGTGCCTCATTGCTTTAGATGCGCTAGGCTTTCTTTTCGAGCTTCAGCTTGCCATCCTGCATCGTGTGGATCACATCCGCCTTGTCGACCACTTTTTCGTCATGTGTCGCCACAATCAAGGTCTTCTTTTCTTTATGGTTAACGTCAGAAAGCAGGGTAACTATTTCCTTGGCTGTCTTCGAGTCGAGTTCTCCTGTTGGTTCATCAGCGATCACTATTTCAGGATTGTTGGCAAGCGCCCTCGCAATGGAGACCCTTTGCATCTCTCCCATACTCAGCTGTTTGGGTCTATGAAAAATCCTATTGCCAACTCCGACATTCTCAAGAAGGCTTATTGCCCTCTCTTCTTGCTCCTTTCGTCCCTTTCCAGTTAGAGACAATGGCAATTCCACATTCTCCACTGCACTGAGTGTAGGAATCAGGTTGAAGGTCTGAAAGACAAAACCCATTCGTTGAAGCCGAATTCTTCTACACTTGCTGTCTGAGAAACCTGAAATGTCTGCGCCATCAATAAGAATCCTGCCTGAGGTTGGCTTGTCATTCAGCCCAATCAAGTTTAGCAGAGTTGACTTACCCGATCCTGAGCGTCCAACTATTGCGATGAACTGACTCTGCTCTATCAGCAGATCAACATCGTCTACTGCAGTTACCTTGGACGAGCCTAATCTGTAGACTCTGGTCAGGCCCTGCGTCTGGATTTCCATCAGTATTCAGCTCTGAGCACTTCAGCGATCCGCATTCTCGCTGCATTTATGGCAGGAATGATCCCGCCGATACAGCAGACAACGACGACCGCTACAAACACCTCAATCATAAACAAGGGTGGAACAATGTCTAAGACACCGATGAAGAATTGGGCAAGCGGAATACTAGTGTAGACGCTTGCCAAGATCACGGCCGACATGGATCCAAAGCATATGCCCAGTGCTCCGCCCAAAACACCTATCAGTATGGCTTCAGCGATGACCGTGCCAACTATGTAGGTAAATGGTGCCCCAATAGCATCCAACGTTGCAAAGTCTCTGCGTCTTTCGGAGACACTCATGATCATAACGTTCATGACCAGTATTAGGCTCATGAAGAAGACTGTCGTTTCAATGCCGCGATTCCACGTTTCTATTTGGGCAAGAACAGGTTGGATTATGTCATTTCTCTCCTCTTCAGTCAGAGCATTCACATAGGTCAGGTTCTGCCTGAGTGCCGTGGCCAAATCATCTTGCGTATAACCTATCGCAGGCTTCACTGTAATGATGTTGACTCGCTCTCTATAGTTGTAGACGTTTTGCGCCAGTTTCAGCGGCATGATGATACTGCGACCTAGTAACGCTACTTTCGTATCTAGAACGCCTGTGACGTTCAATGCGTAACCGTTGATAGTCAACTCCGTTCCCACGGTCCAACCATACTGATCTGCAAGAGA
>CAZDNV010000143.1:0-4266 GCA_964506875.1 uncultured Candidatus Bathyarchaeia archaeon | reverse complement strand
CAGAGGTTCATGACACTGCAATTTCAAACGTTGTAGCATCCAAAACTTCAGTTGTTCAAGGCGAAACGGTTCCTATAGATGTCACCGTCAGAAACGAAGGAACAAAAGCCGAGACTTTCCAAGTCACATGTTACGCGGGAAACTTAACAGTCGGTTCCCAATCCGTTACGTTGACACCCAGTTCAAATACTACGTTAGCATTCCTTTGGGATACTATTAACGTTGCGCCTTCAGACTATAAGGTAGCTGCAAGGGCAGAGCTAACTTTAGGCGAGATTGATCAAAGTGATAATGAACTAGATGATGGTTCAATTACTGTAATGGCAAGGTCTCTGACTGTCTTCGGATTTCCGGTAGATCGGTTGATTGCGATCACGGGCATTATCACAGTAAGCGCTGCGATTCTATTTATGGTAATCAAGAAACGTACCAGTGGCCAAGCAAAGCATCAATCCAGTTTGAAAGTGATAAAAAAACAACTGCTCGTGCTTGTTCTGAAGCCAATTTTCAGCGCGCGCATAACACTTTGTAACAAATGATGGATTTTGACACACTGCTCTTTTTTGCTGCTATTCCAAACTAGAACAAAAAGGTTCGTTAAAAGAAATTTGGAGCGCGCGCGTGAAACAGGAGAACGGGTGCGAGGTGGTCAGACGCAGTGATTAGAAATATTGCGACTCTTTTTCTGTTCTCAGTCCTTGCTATAACCATTATCGACAATTCAAGCGCGCGCTAGAATGCAAAGGCAACTGCAGGAGGCATTTACATTAGAGCCGATGGAACTATTGGCCCTCCAACAGCAGTGCGTGCTAACAAACAACGGTGACGCTGGTATCGCACTCGGTGGTAGTGATTCTGGTAATACTTTTTCTGGAAACGACATAGCAAACAATTACTGTGACATCAGTCTCGGGGCTTCCGGGAACATCATTTATCACAACGACTTCAAGAACAACCAACTGCAGGTTCTTAACGTGGAGGATACGAACTTCTGGGACAGCGGCTTTGAAGGAAACTACTGGAGCGACTACGTTGGGAGTGGTGCCAATCATGACGGCATTGGAGATTCGCCTTACATCATTGACCCGAATTACCGAGACAATTATCCATTGATGAATCCTTACGCGATACGTGAATTTCCTTCGGCCATACCCCATTATTCTATTGATGATGGCAACACTAGTACTTTCAATCGCTACCCGAAAGCACGTTTTCTCACGCAGATCCTGCAAGAAACATGCGTAAGTGAAAAAATGGCGGACTAGCGCGCTGTCGGCGGTGGCAATGGTTCTTTTTGCTGTTTTGAAGATAAATACGTTGCAAACCCATGATCAATTATTCGCTTGATTCCATGAAGTAAAACGTAGACTCCGCCAAACATGATCATGGAACTTGCTGCTCCAAATAGACCGCCTATGTATGATTCTGAACTGTACCTGGTTATGTCTGCCGTCCACATGCCAAAGTATGTGGAAAACGAAATCAGGAAGGACGCGAAGAGTGTTTCTATCACTCCCAAAATGATTCCGAAGAGTCCATTTCCAACGCCGCGAGCTTTTTCTGCCATCTAGGATCTTCCTCGGAAAGACATTTATAACGTAGTAGATTTATAAGCTTTTCACGATTGGCGTTGGAAGAGTGCAATGAAGAATCTGAAGTGCTTTGCAGTTCAAATCATTCTCATTTCAGTTCTGATGAACTTGAACAGTTACACAGTAACTGTGGAGAGCTTGTCTTCCTACTCTTTCGTCTACAATTTTGGAAATGCGAAAATCTGGGTCTACATTGAAGCAAACGACTCACTAGTGATCGGCCCGAGCAACTACTCTTCCATTCTTTTGACAATATACTTGGAGAAGCTTGGAACCAACAAGGGTGTTTTCCTTAACAGGGTGACTTTCAATTTTGAAGGAACACAGCTTGAAAAGGTAATATCTCCAAATGTTACTCTTTCAAACGACGGGGGCCTATGGTCGGGCAACATATCTTTCGAACAAAATGCCTCAGCCATTCTAAGACCTGGGCAGATGATGAGGGGCGAAATGGATTTTGAGTTTAGATATGACATAATAGACTCCGCAGAAAAAATGTGGTCCTATCGCGTCAATGAAAGATTTCCACAAACAGTCCTCAACATTGAACGGGCAGATCAGCCTCTGCCGGGTTTCGTAACTGTCTTTGCATTCGTATCGCTATTGGCAATAGGATCTGCAGCTGTTTTGATATGGTTCAAAATTCGCAGGTACCGCAAAGCTCAACTAAAAGCATAGGTCGGCTCGACAGTCAAATAGGAAGAGAGAGTGATTTGGGGACAATCGCTCTTGAACGCTAATGCACAATGAATACCGTGCATTTTGAAACCAATGAATCTTGTGATCCGATTTTACAACAGAAAAATGCTCGATCCGACCACCTCTCAATTGTCTCCTACCACTATTTCAATTGGAAGTTTTTCCATAGATCATAAAAGTTGAATATCCTGCGCGCGCTTGGCTTGCTGTTGACGGCTGCGAAGAAATAGACTTCGCCCTCTGCTGTTCGCGATAGCGCACTTTATACTGGTACCCTATTCAGTTCGCGCGCTCCTCTGCTTGAAGAACTTATTACACATCTAGTGAAGACACCCATGAGAGAAAAAGGAGGAGTTGCGGGAGATTTCGCCATTTGTCGCCGGTTCAAACCCGGCCCTCGGCACCATTTAGGCTTATTTCGAGCTTATTTCAGCAAATAAGGCGCATATTTGGATTATTTTTTCGCCTTACAAGTTCTTCACTAAAACGCACTTCAATCAACTTCTCGAGGGTTATGTTCCATAGTTATTACCACTTTTCCTTTGGCGTGTCCTCCTTCAAAATACCGAAAAGCCTCAGCAACCTCACTTAACGGGTAACGCCTATCTATGACAGGCTTCATCTT
Source organism: uncultured Candidatus Bathyarchaeia archaeon (assembly GCA_964506875.1). Taxonomy (GTDB): domain Archaea; phylum Thermoproteota; class Bathyarchaeia; order Bathyarchaeales; family Bathycorpusculaceae; genus CAZDNV01. The sequence goes on along the minus strand of CAZDNV010000143.1, from coordinate 1,350 downwards.
GCCAGCTTCAAGAAGCTCTCTCAGAAAATCCAGATCCTTCTGGTTCAACTTCGCCATGAAGGCAACCATTTTCTTACTTCCAACCATCGAAATCAACGGAGCCAACAACAACCCCTGGAATATTTGACCCATGGAACCCCCAGTCCCAACATAAACTCCCTTGGAGTCTAATGCACGCCTATAATCCAAAATCGAATGATACCCGTTAGCGGCAACAATCAAGTCATACCGTTGTCCACTCTTCGTGAAATCCTCCTGAGTGTAATCAATGACATGATCTGCCCCAACCGACCGCACCATCTCCAACTTCCCCGTGCTACACACAGCAGTGACCTCAGCCCCGAACGACTTGGCAATCTGCACCAAAAACGTGCCCACACCACCAGACGCACCATTAATCAAAACCTTCTGTCCAGGCTGAATCTTTCCCTTATCGCGCAAACCCTGCAGCGCGGTGATTGCCGCCACAGGCACGGCCGCTGCTTCCTCGAATGTCACGTTGGATGGTTTCAATGCCAATCGATCTTCACGAGCACATGTGTACTCGGCAAAACTCCCGGGCGCGCTTCCGAACACTTCATCACCTGGCTTGAACTGCTTCACGTCTCTGCCGACCGCTTCAACCCGCCCCGCGACATCGGTTCCGGGTATTTTGCGTTTTGGTTTAAGAAGACCTCCTCCTACTAAACGGACCAAAAAAGGGTGTCTCAGAAGATACACGTCAGCTTTGTTTATGGATGCCGCATGAACTCTCACCAGTACTCCATTGTCCTTGGGAACAGGCTTTTCCACCTTTGTGAGGCGAAGATCATCTGGAGACCCGTATTTTGTGCATACGATCGCTTTCATTTTCTCATGTTGCGTCTCCGTAGTTTTATTCCCCTCATTCTCTTCCAATGACGTGAAACATCACCCCTCCTTTATTCTCTTTCTTTATACTTAACAGTTGTAGTCTTCGTGTAAGCATTTATTTCTCCGAATGCTTTTCAACTTCACTATCGCGCCATTATCCTGTTTTTTAGTACACGCGTAACGACGATGTAAACGCTCCCGTGAGGCTAGCCCTCGGCACTTTTAAGCTTACTTTGAGCTTATTTTAGCTACTTAGGCACAAATTGAGCGTTATTTGAGGGCATTTGTTGGAGGCGTCAAGCTGATGGATTTTCGACAAATCATAATAATTTCTTTAACTCTTTCAGAACTTGCTCCTTGATTTTTTCGGTGAATTCTGTTGTGACGAATGTTCCCTTCCATGAATCCAAGAATCGTTTATCTGAAATATCTGTAATCATGAATTTTAGGTTTTTCTTTAGTATCTCTGGGTGGGCTAGCGTCTTTTTGGCTCTTTCC
>CAZDNV010000142.1:0-4268 GCA_964506875.1 uncultured Candidatus Bathyarchaeia archaeon | reverse complement strand
ATTGAAGTGGAGGGCGGTGAAGTTGTAATTACAAAGCCTGCGGTGGATAGCAATAAGTATTACACGCTCAATGGCAAGAAGATGAAGCCCAAGGATATTTTGTCCAAGTTAAACTCCGACCATGGCGGTGTTGCATTTGCCGAAGGCGGTAAAGTAGGCAGTCGTAAGTATTTGCTTGGGGGTATGACAAATGATGAAAAGAAAGATTTTACCGAAGCAAGGTATGCAGGCAAATCAATTGTTATAACGCAAAATGATGACATCGGCAGTAGTGTTTATGAGTTTAATTCTTGGGATGAAGCAAGTGGTGGTATAATTGATATTAAATATAAAGCACCAAACAATACAATCTACCATACGGCTATGATAAATGCAATTACCATTGGAGATTACCTTTATTTAAAAGGATTAGAAAGGGTGGCAGGTGACGGTACTCATAAAATTGATAATCCTTCAGTAGACTTTAACGTGGTACACATTCCGTTTATCATCACCGAATTGGTTAAAGATACCGATGGCACGAATTACGATGTCATAGTGATGGAACGCACTTATTTGACCAATGACGGTACAGAAAGCAAGGAAATTTTGCGTTGGAGACAAGATGGTGGTTGGTACAATGACCGTAGTGTATGTGTGCCAAAAATTGAAAGTTTAGACTTGTCAAGCCCTATCAACTCATCTGACTGGCTCAATGGTAAAATTGTTTTAGCAGCGCAAGGCAATAAGTTTGAGGATATTTATGTTGTAGGTGTTTTCGCTTATGGAGAATTTACTGTTGACTATGATGTAACAATTAATTGTAGTTATAAGCAATGGGATACTGGTGCTGATTACACTGCTAAAAGACTAAATCCTGCACGTGCAAATAATTTTATTTTTGATAATAGTAACGTTTATCTACACGCAGTTGGAGATATTGTGGATATTGAATACCAAAACTTAACTGCCTATTACGATGTAATGAACGTAGATAACTCGCAGTCAACAGACTTATTTATTCATGAAGGGGTTTATTTTTTGCAAGGTTATGATAACAATACTCCGTTATTTTATAGTGGACAAAGTGGAGGCGAAATATTTTTTACTCAAAATGATTTTACACTGAATCCGTATAACACTGCTGAAATAGTAAACACCAAAGTAAAAATATTAAACATAGTTGTTTATAAAGATATTACAGATAGAAATTACCAATTAATTGGGCTCTGTGTTGAAAGTATGGATACGGGGCAAGTGTTTTTCATTAGGCTTTACACACCCACTTCAAGAAGTATGTTTAAAATAACCCCTGTCGAACCAGCGACATCTCTTAGCGTAAACACGTCAATAACTTTAAGCGATGAAGAAAAGGAGATTCGCAGAAAAAGGAAAAAAGACGAGCGTAATGCAGATTTGTACAATATCTTAATTGACGGATTAAATGAGGAAGAGGCTAAACTTATCGTCATGAAAAGTTTGGTAAACCCGAATGACACGGTTAAAAATCTGAATATTGACAGGAAGTTAAATGAGATTGCAACCTTACGGGATGAATACAAATTAGATGCTCAGACGGCTTTGAATTTAATTGACCAATTTGAAACGGTATTTTACGTTGAGAAGTCTACAAGAGAAAATTTGTTTTCGGCAAACTCTATCAATGGACAGCCAACGCAATTAACCGAGACACAATACAAACGGGTGTACAGCCCCGAATTTATACAGTGGTTTGGTGATTGGCTCACTGCATATGAATTGGGTGAATACACAGGCGTAAGCAAAGTGATAAACCCAGTGACGGCAGAGCCTATGGTTTTGTTTCATGGAACGGATGCAGATTTTACCGCTTGGAAATTAGATAATTTTCCAGTGGCTTACTTTGGCGACAACAAGAGTTATTCGGAATGGTTTGCCAATGTTAAAAGCAGTGGCGGTGAGGGGCATATGTATGAATGCTTTATTAGCATCAAAAACCCAATTGACCTGCGCCAATACGGATTAGATAGTGTTAGAATGGGAGATATTTTAGAGTACTTGCAACAAACCTATGGCTTAAATCCAACGGACATAGTGCCCGAACTAAAAACAGTTACGCCTGAGCAGTATGAAATAGTGATGAACGTGACTTTAAAAGCATGGCAGTTTGTACGCAGGGGTGTTCCTTTCTTAAACTTTGCCAAAGCAAACACTTTCTACGATGGTATTTTAATGTTTGAAGATAACCCACAAGATATCGTCAATGGAGAGCCAAATAGCACTGGTAGTTACGTGGTATTTAGAGAAGGGCAAATCAAATGGGCAGGGGCTTCTTTCTTTAATTCAATCATTTCAGATAACCGTTTTGCAAAAGGCGGAAAGGTTAAATCGTTGACCGATAAATATAACGACATGGATTTTGTATTCTAAAATAAACAATATAAATTTACACAATAATTATGGCAGACTTAACAAGTAACAATGACCGTAACGATGGCAAAAAACAATTTTCTGTCATCAAATCCAGTTCTGACACACAGCGCAATTGGTCAAACTATTTCCCTTTATCGGGGGTTACAGTGTATTTAAAATACCTAATTGAAAAGAATTTAAGTTACATCAAAGTGGGTAAAACTTTGGGCGGTGATATGCAAGATGAATCGGTGCAGATTTTTAGCCCGACCACTCAAGGTACAATCGAAGCCGTTGCTTATTTCAATGAAATTAGCCACAATCAAGATAAGAAAGACAACCCACCACCACCACAAGAAGATGGTGAGAACGTGGTTAGTTTGGAAGACTTAATTAAACAAATTTTGGAGCAGATGATGGATGGTGAATTAGACTTTACTGAATTAGAGCAACAAATGCAAGGTACGCAACCACCTGACGATGGTCAAGGTGGAGAAGGCGAAGGCGAAGGAGAAGGCGAAGGAGAGGGTGATGGTGAAGGCCAAGGTGGAGGTCAAGGTGGAGGTCAAGGTCAAGGTGGCGAAGGCGAAGGAGAGGGTGATGGTGAAGGCCAAGGTGGAGGAGGGGCTGGTACGCCATCAAACGAACCAATTAATGTTGGTACTCCTGTAGGCCAAGCAGACCCAAGAAATATCATTGAAGCCATTGAAGAAAGTTTTAGTATTACAGGAGGTGGATTGCAAGATATTATCAGTACCAAAGAAAGGGTAATGAGAAGAATCAATTTATACAACGAGAGCGAATTACAGCAAATTGCAAGCCGTGCAAACATGACTGGTTCAAGACAGGAAATTATTACTCAAATCAATCAAGCGTTAAATACAATTTACAATGGATAAACAAACTCGCATAGAGAAAATAGAAGAATTGCTCACATCGGGTACATTAGATGATACTCAAAAAGCAGTCTTAATGAAGCAATTGGCCACCCTTAAAGGGTCAAATGCTCCTGTATCGTCAAGCGGTAACGCTATGTCAAGCCTTAATATGTTGGCAAACTTGCTTGCTCAAGACGCAGGTTTGGATGAAGATGAAGTTCGCAGAATTGCAGAACAAACATTTGGTCAAAGCCAAATCACATTGAGCCAGTTGTCACCCGAAGTGAAAGACTTTATTGACAAAACAAAGACTACCACTATCACTGTGTTGAATATACAATCGCCTACTCAACAAAAGGCAACTACAAGTCAGACAAGCAAACAAAGAGCATTGTTCTATGTTATCCTTTCTGATTTTGCGGCTAAAAACAACGTATATCTATACGGGCCAGCAGGTACGGGTAAAACGTATATTGCTAAAGAAGTTGCCAAGGCAGTTGGATACAAAACCATCACAATCAACTGTAACCAGTTTACAGCCCCATTAGAAATCATTGGAGGTCAAACCATTGATGGTTATCAAGAGGGTAAATTGATTGAAGCGTGGGGGAATTTGAATTTAGGAATAAACCCAAGAACTCAAACCGAGTATGAAGGAGCGTTATTACTGATTGACGAATTACCTAAACTTGACCCGAACACCGCAGGTGTAATGAATGATGCCTTGTCAGCCGTAAAAGACCCTGATGAAGTTGTCAATGGTCGTGTGATTCCAAAAAACATTTTTAACGGCAGGAACGAAGCCATTGCTTTGAAGAAATTTTTTGCCATTGGTACTGGTAACACGTTGCTATTAAGACCCGACCCAAATTACACCGCCAACTTTGCGCAAGATGCTTCGTTGCAGGATAGATTTGCAGGTTCGACATATCGTGTATTTTACGATTACGAGATGGAATACGAAAAAGTAATGACGGTGAGGGATAAAGAAATCAATGGCACTTATTATGTGCAAGTAAA
>CAZDNV010000141.1:0-4306 GCA_964506875.1 uncultured Candidatus Bathyarchaeia archaeon | reverse complement strand
GTCATTTCTAAAAACAAAAGCCCATCAACCTTATTATCTAACATACTAAGATACGTTTTACCAAGAAGGTATCCTTGACGAAATTGGTCTTTGAACTCAATGAAGAATAAATAAGAATCCTGTAGCCTTCTATCTTCAATGAATTGTCTTTTAGTGTAATCACTAATGTATTTATCCTCCAAATAATTCTTTCCTAACTTGTCTTGAAATATTTTATACAAATCACTATTAGTTAGGTCTGAGCCATAAAAACGAGGATACTTAAATTTCTCACGTTCAAACATTTCTTTAGGAAATAATGTTTTCATGGTATTGACATATTCGTTATATGTAGGGAATAAAGGGTTATTTGGAGTAATGTCAATTGGATTTCTGATATTCAAAAAATACGGTGTCACTTTTGGTTGCCACATTTTACCTTTCCCAGCATACTCAACTTTTTCATTATGGTCATCTACAACACTTTGGCCATACCCTAAAGCCACGTCATAATTATTTACAAAATAGTGAAAATATTGATTTGGCAATCTATCCTTGTTTATATAACCTATTTGATTAAATCCTTTTTTGAAAACAAACCCTTTTTTACTGGAAGACGTATCTCCCCTGTAAACCACTAATGGCTCACCATTCTCATCCACAACCTTACTGGAATTTTTCGGGTCGTTTTCCCAATCCCCAAACCAAGCCTTAAATTCGGGAGTACGAACCATTTGGTATTGCTGGGGGCTAAGGTTACTTGGTTTGCCATTCGGTGCAATCATACCCCCTCTATCGTACCGAACATTAAAATCCGTATTTGTCACCCCTCCCATCGCTTTGTACTCTTGGTGCAATGAGTTGACATACATTCCGAAGGTGATAGGGTAATCGGTTTTATGATGGCTCTCGTATTGATTTTTAGCATCCATATACGATTCGGCAATGTCAACAGAATAAGCGTTCATATATCTCTGACTGCTCATTTTTTGAGCATCCTGCATCATCTTTCGACTTAAATCAGCACCGACCTCACCGCCCTTGGCGTATCCATTTTGCTTGTCATACAAGTATTGGAACACTTCTGCAAAGCCTTCTGCGTTTCCAAAATCCCAGTTGTAGCGTTTAATTTTAGTTCCGTTGGGTAATTCCATACTGCCTTTAATGGTAGCACCCCAATTTTCTAAGTTTTGGTCATTCATGTCTTTTTCAGACAGGAACATCAAATAGCCCGCTTTTACGTTGGGCGTTCTGACATACCGATTCATCACCAATTCTACTTGTGGGTACTTAAACAAAAATTCCTTGACCGCCGATTTGTCAATCTGATTTTTCATCCTCGTATAAATTGGAAAACTTACCCTGCCCCCATCGTCATACCTACCCTTGTTGTTAACCGCTTGGATAACTGCGCCTTTGGCCAATTTTGCGGCCTTGAGCCTTTTGTAATAATCCAAGTGTTCATACAAATGGTCTTGAGCAATTAGCATGGCCACCAAAATGCTACTGGTATGCTCCAATTCGTGATTTGCGCCTTCATCTAACAGCACTTCCAAATCTTGCTGACTGATTTTATGCTTTGCCATAATCTCGGCTGTGGAGTGTCTTCCAATTTTATCATAGGCGGTTTCTATGGGCATTTCTGAGCCCAAGGAATAAGACGGTAAGTTCATATTTTCTAATTGTATATTGATTTGGGTTGGTGCAAAATCATCATTCACAACGACATTATAAGCATCCTGCAAAGTGAAACCCTCTGTGATATCAAAGGGTTTTGTGTTGCCAGTGGCGTTTATAAAGGTTGCTGACAATTTCATTATGCAACTATGATGTAGTTTGATGCAATGTAAATTAACTTTGTTATGTCAAATATAGACATTTATGAAAGATTTTTTCAACATCAACAGCGACAAGTGGTTGGGCGGAGTGAATGTTCACAACACCATCACCATTGCTCTACTTGCTTACTTGGTTTACAAATTGCGTTAATCGCAGTTTACCAAGTTAGTGCCTGAGCATTAACAGTTCGTGGGTAGGGCTGACTTCGGAATGATGTTAGCCCTATTTTTTTACAACAACTTGTTAAACTTGTCTTGCCAAGATTTTGCAATCTTATCCCAATCGTACTTTTCCAAAATGTCCTCACAGGCCGCATTATGCGGGTATTTGTTGTGGCTCACGTCTTTGAAAGCCTTCATCATTTGCACCCCCGTTATCACTGGGTCGGGAATGTGTCGCACGTTTTCATAGTCGGCAATCTGAAAATGCTCGTACATCATTGTCACTGCGTAGCAGGCTTCTCCATTTTCGGTAATCTCCTTTAGGCTGGTGTGCATCGGTGCAACAATCGGCAATTCACAAGCCATCGCTTCAGTGACGGTCAACCCCCACCCCTCTGCTGTAGTCGTAGTCACAAAACAATCAAGGCAGTTGTACACTTCGTTCATTTCTTCAACGCTGTAACCATTTCCTTTTTTGTATTCATCCTTTTCGGGAAAATGCACAAACTCGCTTATGCCCAATTGCGTACAAGCACGGTAAATGTTAATACCCGTTGCATCCGTTGGTGACATATGCAAATACAGCACAGGCTTGATGTAATTGTAATCTGCTTCTATTGAGCGATAATTTTGAAGGAAATAATAAAACGCCAACAAAGTACCGCCTATGTTTTTACGGGAACTATTTTTATTTATATTTCCAAAAATAAAACTGTCTGCTGGCAATTTCCATTTTTCTCTCCCTGCTTGCTTGTCAAAAGAGGGTATCTTGTAAAAATGCTTTTTATTCACTCCGTGAGGAATAATGCTAACGGCCTGCTTTGGGCCAACAACATGGTGTATTTCCTTTTGACCATAATGGGTGTAAGTAACCAGCAAATCCCAAAAATTCAAATCGTTCATAAACTCGGCATTTGGCTTGCTATCAATGGGCGTATAGAGTATAGATTTGAAATTTGGATGCTTTTTCTCAGACTTAATTTTTGAACGTATGTGTTTAAGCAATCCCATGGTAGGTGACATTACGGGTATGTCATTCATGACCCATAAAAACTCATAAGGATTCTCTGACAAAACTTTTAACATCCCATCTCTATACCATAAGTCATTCATGTTTTTGGCAACGCTTTTTGCACTAAATACTGTTGCTGTTGCATCACCTACAGTTAACACATACGGCTCTCCTAAATAATTGGTAGCGCAAATGTGGACATCAATGTTGTTTTCATGAAAAAATGGCAACAGCCTTTCCATTAAATTGTGCGAGACTGAGGCGAACCCAGTATGGGTAGCGTAATCCATATACGCCAGCATTAATCGTTTCTTTGCCATTACAGAATCAACTTGGATGGTTGAGCAGGTGCATCAGCGTTTGCATTCTCTATTAGAAACTTCTGATTAACCGTTTCGCAGGTTTGAACGAAATAAAGTTTTTCGTCTTGGACAGCGAGCAATGCACGGGTGCACGTGGTTTGGCAAGTTTCGTACTCTCTTGCATACTGACCTTCAAACGCAGTTGGCACTAACGAAAAAGGTACTTTGTGGCAACGGCACAGTTGGCCGTCTTTAGCAAGAAGTTTCACAGCATCCATTCCCTTTTGCGGGTGGTTCATTAATTCGTATTTATGTACAAATACGAGTGGCGAGGGTTGTTTATTTTCGGTCATGTTAGTCAATATCAATTTCTCTAAGGGCAGGAGTGCCCATTACTTTGTAAGTCCAATCGGGGTTATTACTTTTTTTATGCTTTGATGTTGTAGCGCACATCTCCGCAATGAAAGCCCAGTCGTGTCCATAAAACTCTCCTTGCGGATTGATGGTCTTGTAAAATTCAGTTTTTACACACAACTCACTGTGGCCAATTAAACCCATAGACGCTTGCGTGTCTCTGAGTATGCCCAAGGCATTGTTCCAAGTGTTGTAGTAAACAAAATCGTAATCTGTATTTTCAATTTCGCTCAAGTAGTGCTGAACGTGGTAATTCTTTACCCAGTCGTCATTGTCAACAAAACAAATGTATTTGCCATTAGCCAAGTGCTTCATCATGTTCCTAATTTGGTAGCCATAACCACCATAATTTTTAAACAGATTCCAAGCGTGCCAAGAATTACCTTTTAACTTTTCTTCTTCAATGATTTCCGCAAAATAACCGCTATCCAGTTTTTGTTGAAAATCAGGACAGTGGTCGCCAATCAAAAAAACTTCAAAATCATTCACTGTTTGATTGCGCAAACAGTCAATTATTCTTTTGGTGCGCTGTGGTCTTTCAAAACACGGCACACAAACTGTTAATCTTCGGGGATTCATATTTGTTCTTTAAAAATTAA
>CAZDNV010000140.1:0-4329 GCA_964506875.1 uncultured Candidatus Bathyarchaeia archaeon | reverse complement strand
GTGCTGCAGTCAAGTTTTCGTGGATCCACCATTGCCTGGTATTGTTTAATGATCTCTAGCTCTTGCAGGCGCTTTATTTTTGCAAAAACGGTTGTTATTGGAGAATCGATTCTTCTGGCAACTTCCCTAGCTGTGAGCTTACAATCTTCTTGTATCAACGTCAGAATGGCTAAATCCTTCTTGCCAAGCTTGGTTTCCATGATTGTAATTATTACATTTTGCTCCTATTAAAACATAGCTTTTTTGAAATATTCTCAATATTTGTTATAAAAAATTTATTACGTAGACCCTACACTTGATACGAGTTGATCCAAGCGCACCTAACAGTTACGTTGAAATCAAAAAGGTGACTGTATGACCCAGAAATCTCTAAGCCTTCAAAAGAGTCTGACGGTTCCAAAAGTTGAAATACCCAAACCGTTGGAGAAGTTGTCTGAAAATGAAATCCGTAGAAAATGCTGCATCAGTAGAATAATGACCTACGTGTTGAAGTGTCTCACCGCCAAATTCATCGATAGCAATTTTGAATGGTTGCTGCCTGTCATATTTTCACAGTCAACTGATCCTCTGTGGCCGGACCCATGTGCATCTATTGAAAAACGCGTTGAAGTCGAGATTTATGGAAAAGCGACTAGATCAACGACAAGTATGATAGTTCACAAGATGGTTGCCTGTTCTTTAGCCTTTCCCAAACTGTTCATACTTTCGCCGAACGTAAGGATAGAAAAAAGCGAAAGGGCCACGACTGGAATACACGCGTACGAGTTCACTCAACTGGACTTCGAAGTCAGAGGCGCCACATCGCGCTATATCAGAAACTTTGTTGATGAGATTCTGAGGGAATTGATCGTCAGTTTGAGGACGGAAATGAAGGACGAGCTGCTCAGGCTTGCAAGATACGAGGACTTGAGAACTCCAAGAATCCCCTTCAGAACCTACGACAGAGTAGAACTTGAGAGAGATTATGGAAAAGACTGGGAACCCCGCATGCTCTCAGAAACCGATGATCCCGTGTGGGTTACCAACATTCCAAGAGAATTCTATGATTTTGAAGACTCTGAATACGGCAAATGGGACAACTATGATCTCTACCTGCCACGATATGGAGAGGTATCGTCCGGTGCAAGAAGAGAGTTTGAATACGACAAGATTACCAGAAAGATGGCAAGAGATGGACTAAGAAGAGAGAACTATGAGCTGCTGCTAACATTAGCAAAGGAGGGAAGACTAAAGCCCTCAGCTGGCGCGGGAATCGGCATAGAAAGACTTGTCAGCTGGATTACCGGGGCCAAACACGTTGGGGAGACACAAGTGTTTCCTAGAATACCCGGAATAGTCCATGACCTATAAGGTGAAGCTACGAAAACGAGCAAGCCCAAGAAACAGTTGACCACGACGCAAAGGCATTTTTCCGGAGAGCCTCCTCACCGGATGTGCCAGGCTTTAGGGTTCCGCGTAGCTCATAAAGCCTTCTGAGGACAAAGTCCATGATCTCTTCAGACAGGCTTCTGTCCTGCAGCTTCAGAAGGCGTTTACACCCCTCAAAGGCTTGCTTGTCAGTCACATAGATGGAAGTTGAGAATCCTTTCGCCATCTTCTCACTCATATTTCAAAACCCTTCCACTAGAAAAACACGTGACCTAGTAGAACGACTGCTGGAGCTATAGCCATAAGTGTATATATCCGCATGTTAACAAAGGTTATTTCCTACTTTCATGGTAACCAATAGAACGGTGCAGAGATTGATTACGTGGAAGAACTCTTTTAGAAGATTAAGCGAAGAATACGAGACCGCTAGCAAAAAGAAGCAGGCTTTAGACACTTTGCTGAACACTGGAAGAATCTCCCATGCCACACATGACTTGTTCAATATGGAAATCGCAGAAGCTCTAGCAGATATCGAAAAACAGCAGAAGGCGCTATTGCAGAAGATGAATACTAACGCAATCGAACTTGAAGAACAAACCAAGACTTTAGAGATACTGCTTGCCAACTTGGAGATTCAACATGTCACCAACGAAATCGATGAAGAAATCTACAGGCGCCAAACTGACGTATTATCAAATGGAATTGAGAACGCAAGACGAGAACTGGATGAGATCAGGGAAGCGGCAATCCAGATACGCAACGGGACCATCTTCGTACAGCAGGAAACAGAGCCACGAATACTGGAGGATGAAGTCGCAAAAGAAAGAGATGAAGCCAATGAGAAGGGATTTCCTCCGACCGATACAGAAGCGCCTAAGACCGCAGAGGCGTCACAATCCGCTGAAACCATGACTGGGGAACACGAACAAGAGGCAAAACAGTAAGAAGCAATCTCTTCCCTTTTTTCTTAACACGACAAGCTTAGACCAACAACCGTCAAAACTCACGAATCCATGACTTTCACCTGGTGGGAGAGCCTGTTGACTGATGACGAGAACGGTTATCACTCATCACGAAAGGTATAAGCAATATGATCTAGGCGAAGGACATCCATTCAGGGGAGACAGATTCGAGAACGCAATGCAGCTCTTCAGGGACCAAGGATTACTTAGCCTTGAAGAAGTCACACTTGTCAAACCGCGACCTGCACTTAAGGAGGATCTATTAAGAGCACATAGCGAGAATTATGTCGACAGGATATACCAATTAGCCATAGAAAATAGACCGTACGATTTTGAAACACCGGTTTCCAATGAGATTCTTGAGGCTGCTCTGCTCATTACTGGCGGTGCTATCGAGTGCGGCAAACACGTTCTTGAAGGTAAGGCTGAATGCGGTATTTCGATTGGCGGTGGTTACCATCACGCAGGAAGAGATTACGGTGGCGGTTTCTGCTTATTCAATGACATAGCAGTCCTAATAGAGTACTTGAGAAGCAAGAACAACGTTCAACGGTTCCTAGTTCTTGATTATGACGTGCATTTTGGAAACGGCACGAGCGACATATACTATGAAGACCCAACAGTGCTTTACGTATCGCTGCACCAAGATCCACGCACCATATATCCTGGCACAGGGTTCACTTGGCAAGTCGGCAGAGACAAAGGAGAAGGCTTCAACGTGAATGTACCATTGCCCCCGGGCACAAGTGATAGAACTTACTTGTATGCATTGAATGAGATTTTCGTGCCTATGGCGGAAGAATTCAAACCTGACATCATCATCGCCAACGGTGGAAGCGATCCGCACTTTGCGGACACTCTTGGCAACTTGGGATTGACTGTCAGAGGCTTCTTCACGCTTTCCCAAACAATCAAGGAAACAGCTAACAGAGTCTGCAATGGGAGGCTTGTCCTGATACCTGGAAGCGGGTACAACCCAAGAGTTTTACCTATTTGCTGGTTCGCCCTTGCAGCTGGTGTGGTCGGCCTAAGGGATATTGACGTAAAGGATCCCTATGCGCCGCCATCAGAGCCTTCCAGTTGCCGCAGAAATGTCGAAAACACGATTGATGAGCTTAAGAGAATTCTTAGGAAGAGCTGGCTGTGCTTTGGCGGGTTCGAGATGTCCGGAGTCCAATGAACTTGCCGATAACATGCAGCTCTACTCGTTTCTACGTTCAGATTGACCTTGACGTTCTAATTGCTAAAAGGAATTGAACAAGAGTCTAGCCCCACTTTTACAATACCGAGGAAGAGATCGATAAGCCCGTGAACGAAATCATAGCAAGAGAAAAACAAGCTCATGCAATTTTGCCATCCAGCATAAGCGCGCTGATTCTATCGGTACACGAAATGCCTTCACGTCTTTTTGCAGAACATTAAGATAAGGCTGAGAATAGTCTGGAGTTGGCGAGTCAACTCCTAACAGGTCAAGTGGAAGCTTGAAGTATCTCCTTGAGCAACCTTATTGCGGACCATGCTGCCAGAGCGCTCGTCTTCGGGTTTTCAGGGTGTGGGTCGTTTAGGAACCTCATAGACATTTTCCCATACTTCCATCTTACTTCTATTTCATGGATGTTTTTATCAGATTCTGGATCTGAAATCACTCTCACCCTCACTTTTGCTGGCTTGGCGGTCAAAGCTAGGGTGGCTGCCACGTTCATTTCTCTTGGGAAGCGAAGAACTGCATCTTCTGCGGGGCCTTCATATACGGTCTTTTTTTCTCGATTGTTCATGCCCAAGACGGCTGGGCTCTTGCTCGTGGTCAAAGTGATTTCCTCGATCCCAGCTAGCGACGCACTAGAGATGGCATCCAGACCGCCGATGGCGCCTGAAGGCACGTGAATCCTGTTGCTTCTCAGGTTTGAGTCCAATAGGGCACCTACACTCATGACTATTAGGTCAATGTTCTCATTCAGGATCCTTGCCATGTATTTCCTTGCAGCCTCTTGGGAAGCCG
>CAZDNV010000139.1:0-4331 GCA_964506875.1 uncultured Candidatus Bathyarchaeia archaeon | reverse complement strand
TGACAAGGAACAAGCTCTAGGTAGCGTGCGCGATCACTGCGCTACTAAGCATGGTTGGCAGGAACGTTGACAGGCTAAGCCAATGCATAGTCCAGCACGAAGAAGACGAGCATGGACCCAGTTTCCCGATTTTCTTAGTTTCTATGCTTGAATTGAGGTGATCGTAGCATTGAGTCCTATTTCAAAAAAGACGTCATCGCGGTGCGTTCAACGAGATTCGTCAAGCCCACAAGAGAAATCCAAAGCTCTGTTGTGGCTGAGAAGGGCATGGTTGAAAAGATATTGCTTAGCAGGGCGGAGGGCCTGGTTAGAGTAGCGCTTGCTATCAGTGCTTGTGAAATTGCGGTTTCGGGAAGAATTCCATTTTTGTTCGGAGGCGAAAGATGAATGGAAAGAGGAAGGCTGGAGAACGAAATGTCGCAGGAGAACGCAAGGAGCTTGGATGAACACGTCCTCGGGGGGTTACATGAAATTACGTTCTGAGCGTTACGAGTATTGGAAGCGGGAGATCCTCCTCTCGTGACCCTTCAAACGTTGCCCAAGAAAGCGAAACGGGAGAACGCCATTGATAGCTTCCCAAAGCTGACGTCTGAGAACAAAAAGAAGGCTTAGTAATGAAGGCTGAACTTGACCTCCTATTCACTGGCACGCGAAAGGGCAGACATAAAAGGAACCGAGCTTGCGCCATCGCAAAAGATATTTATCAATTGAAGCTACTTGTCTAAACGTGTTGAATTGCCATGAAAGATGCTGAGTTAAGGCTTGCTTCTGAGCTCATGAAGAACAGCCGCAGAAGCGATAGAGAACTCGCAAAGGCGATAGGTGTCTCCCAGCCCACAGTCAGCAGAATGATTAAGAAGTTGGAGACGAACGGCACAATCAGACAGTACACGATGATACCTGACTTCCTCAAGCTCGGAATTGAAATCTTGGCGTTTACTTTTGCTGTTTGGTCACATGAAATGCTTAAAGACTATCCTGAGAATGCGCGCATAAAGAAGGCGAAGGACTTCATTTCCAAGCACCCAAACGTTGTCTTCGCTTCATCGGGACGTGGCTTGGGAATGAAAAGACTGATTGTATCAGCTCATAAAGACTATTCAGACTATTGCGAGTTTATGACACAAGCTGAAAGTGAATGGGAAGGACTCCCTACCAAGCTTGAATCCTTC
Source organism: uncultured Candidatus Bathyarchaeia archaeon (assembly GCA_964506875.1). Taxonomy (GTDB): domain Archaea; phylum Thermoproteota; class Bathyarchaeia; order Bathyarchaeales; family Bathycorpusculaceae; genus CAZDNV01. Next base: position 3,159 of record CAZDNV010000139.1, on the reverse strand, counting down.
ATTATAAGCTTGAAAACTGATGCAGCTCCCATGCCGCTTTCCTTCAGGAATCTGATGGAGTATATAAGAAAGACAGAATAGCGCACGCTTTCGACATGTGCCCTGATTGTTGGGACAGAACAAGTGATGACTAGGCAATTAGATTAGGGAATACGTCCTATATGTCAGATCGGTCATACAACAGGAACGAATAGGTTAATCAGGGCTCTAAAGACATAATACGTTGCTGTCGAACACTAGAGCTGGCGGTGTTTGCTGATGGACGGAGTTCTCACCGACAATCTTGTTGTTCTCTTTGCACTGATCTACTATGTTCTGTTGTTTTTCGTATATCTGCTGCGTGCTAACGAGCTCACACAGCTGGAGTGGAAGATGAGCCCTTTGTTCAGTGCCCAGTTGCTTCCCTTTGCTTCACTTTGGGTGTTGAACCTTCTTATTGGCAACGACTCTGGACGCTTGATAGCCGGACTGCCCATAATAGTCTACCTAGTCTACGATCTCTGGTATAGAGCTGTCACTCGGAAGAAGCCCTATCATCATCCCGATCGCTGGCCTGCAGGCCTCGTCGTTTACGTTCTACTCCTCTTCGTCGGAAGCATAGGTTTGAACTGGTACGGATTCCTAGTGTCAGATCTCTATGGACACATGCTCGTAATCGCCTTCTTCATCATGATGAGTTCTTTTGGCTACTATCAATACAGGTACAGCAAAAGTGAGAAAGTCAAAGAGAGGCAGACCGACGCAAAGCAAGCACGCAAAGATGCTTTCTGACAGCAAGCTACACAAGCGCGCGCTCGTATGCATCATGCTTTTATTCTCCAATGACAATATTCTGAAGCGTGAATTGTATGTTGTTCATTACTCTGCTTTCCCCAAAGGGTAAAGGCATAGATGCAGTAAAGTACCTAAAGAGTTTGAAAGGAACAGGCCAAGTGAAGATTCGAGATGCTTTCTTCACTTTCGGGCGCTATGATGGAATACTGGTCTTTGAGGCCCCAAACGAGAGGGAAGCCATGAAATTCGTCATGGAGACAGGATTCTCGACACAATACACCGTAGAAACTCTAGTTGCTGTGTCCGTAAACGAACTCTAAGTACCCCGTCGGCTTCTGCGGGCGCGCTATAGTATTAGCGCACGCTAGTCTGAAAACGGGTCTTCAGACGCGTTCCGCTCTCCATAAGTGATGAGGTGATAACTCGTGCATGCTGTCAAAGCATTGCAAGATCGTTTTTGGATGGCTTCATCAGAGGAGACGAAAAAGGCATGTTGACACCGCCTTGCCAAGTCGGAGATCAGCTGCACGAATATGATCTGAAGTCCTAATTGCGTTAGGAATTCTCACAAGAGACTATGCACTTCCCGTTTGAATGGGCAATCTCGCGTTATACAGGCAGATGATCTAGGTCCTCGTTGAAGGCTAGCTTTGATTCAGAGTTTAAGGCTCAGTATTAGGAATTCACAAAGATTTTATCGCTAGTCGTTGAACTCTGCTGAATGGTGCATGCAAGTGCATAAATCTAAGCTTGAAGTGTATCTGGAGATTCTCAAAGCTCTGAAGGAAAAACCCTTAACAGTGGACAAGCTGGCTTACAGAACCAACATAGAGTGCACGATTCTCAGGAAGCGACTAGACTTCCTCATAAAGAACGAGCTTGTCAAAGAGCAAGTGATGGCAAAGAGATCGCTCTGCATAATTGAGGAAAGAGGAATCGCGGTTCTAACAGCCTTGAACCATCAGAAGCGTCTGGAAGAAGTCAAAACCGCAATAATCTCAACTAGCCCAACGATCCCGATAGCGCTCTCGGATATGCATCAGAACCATAGGAATAAGTAGTGAAGTCAACGTCAGAAGCTTGCTACAACTACTCTTAAGCCAGTGCGGTCTGCGCAGATTTCCTTCTAAATCTCATCGATTGGGCTATCTTCAACGCTATGGCTATTGTGATCATCCCGAGTACGAAGCCAAGTGCAAAAACCGTCAACCCCACGGTTGTAGCATCAGCCGGCAAGCGTAACACCGCAACTGCCAACATCCCAGTAAGAGAACCAGCTATAAATATCGCAAACGCCATAACGAGGAGCCCAGTCGTGAAACCTTCACGCGACGACAAGCCAACACCCACAGCAGTCTGTCAATACCGTCGTTGTTCTTCTGTGCTAAATAATCTTTCTAACACTCGCGACTAACTGCATTTTCAGGCTACGTAAACCTCCCATTCAATCGGCTGGATCATAGTGAAATGGCGGTGTTATCCTGAGCACACTACAGTTAGTAGCTGGGAACGTTTTTATTTTCGCATTGCCATTGCTTCTTGCCGGATGATGAAAAGGCATTAGGTTGACGCACGGATGAAATCTCAGAGTTACTCGGACGGCAAAGAGTGAGTAGTTGCTCGCCTGCCATTTCTGCGTTAATTGCCGACCGTTGTGTATGTTTGCCTGACCCCCGGGTAAATGGAGACGTCTCACGCGACACCCATCTTTTCTTCTTGGGCATGCGTCAAGGTTGTTTGCTGTGAGCATTGGGATCAGGTATCTGACGGCAGAATCTCTATAAGGGGACTTTGTTTTGATGAACCTAGTGGCTTGGCTTCATGAAATACAGAACCTTCGGAAAGCTCAGCTGGAAGGTTTCGGCTCTAGGCTTTGGGGCGATGAGATTGCCCATAATAGGGAACGATGCTGCAAGGATAAATGAACCTGAAGCAATCAAGATGATAAGGCACGCCATCGACCACGGCGTGAACTATATCGACACTGCCTATCCATACCATGGGGGGAACAGCGAAACCTTCGTCGGCAAAACTCTAAAGGACGGATACCGCGAAAAAGTCAGACTAGCGACCAAGATGCCAACTTGGCTTGTCAACTCTCAACAAGACATGGACAGATACCTGAAAGAGCAGCTGAAGAGACTTGGAACCAATGTCGACTTTTACTTGCTGCACGGCCTCAACAAAGAGCGGTGGCAAAAACTCGAAGCATTGAACGTGACTGACTGGGCAGAAAAAAAGATGATCCAGGGAAAATTCGGTCACCTAGGCTTCAGCTTCCATGACGATTATGACGTTTTCAAAACCATCGTTGACAGCTATGATAACTTGCCCCTAATATCAGGTCAATACAACTGTTTAGAGGGGCAATACCAAGCGGGCACG
>CAZDNV010000138.1:0-4448 GCA_964506875.1 uncultured Candidatus Bathyarchaeia archaeon | reverse complement strand
GTGAACGACGACGGCATATATGACATCAGCACAAGCAGCCCCACCTACCTTTACACATGGATTGGTGATCCGCTTCCTGGAACAGTAACACTACAAGTAACTGATCTCCTTGGAGCAACAGATACAGATACCACAACAATCACAACAGTTGGAGTTGAGATCGCACTTACACCACTCATGATATCAGCTAAACCCAGTCAAAGTGCCATCTACACTATCGAAGTGCATAATTTAGGCAATGTCATAGACACGTTCGACATCACTCTAGTCTTCGACGACTTTGGCACAACGTACCAAGCCTTTCCAACAGCGATCCAGTCTGCCTGGACAACCCTAGACGATCCTACTATGACACTGAATCCATTCAGTTCAGACACTACTGCCCTGACCATAACAGTTCCACCAGACTGGGCTGGAATGGAAGACGCCACGTACACCTTTGACGTTACAGCCACTAGCCAGACTGATGCTGCAGCCCACGATACAGCTTCAGCGGCGTTGCAGGTTGAGGTAACGAAGCATAGCATGGTGGAATACATCAAACTTGAGATTCAGTGGCTCAAAGATGAAGTTACATCTTCAGGTGTTCATCCAAGCTTTGTGCGTCTCGGCTGCTTCTATCTAGACGTGACCTTGCGGGAAATGGACGGCGGTACCGGTGATGGCGCACTCGCAGATATCGGAAGAGGCTGGGAAACACAGGCAAATGTTCATCTCAGCTGCGCTAGGATATACGTTAGAAAATTCTACACACTGATAAGCAATTGGAACGGTCTCATAGGCAACCCAGTTTTGGCAGCAAAATGGCAACAAGAAGCAACGCAAATAGTCCAAGACATCGCAACAGCCATGAACACACGAATCTAGACCCTAGACCCACATTCCACTTTTTTCTGTTTGACTTTCCCTGCCCACAAACTTGAGTGCCAATCTCACAGCGCGCGCCACGCTGAGGACGTTGCAAAGGCTTTCCAACGGACAATGCAGGAGTTGCGCGGCCTGAACGGTTACATCTAGCCCAGCGCGTGCCGAAGGATTCTGCATTTTCAGTTCTGTCAACAGCCTATGCGTTTCGATGATCTCTTCGTTCAAAACCCATTCTCATGGTCATCCGCGCCCCCTTACTGTTTAGTGTGGGGCTGGCGTGTTGGTTGTAACCCGTCATTATCCTTAGTAATTTTTGCGTGTTTTGGTTTTGATTTGTTATTGTGTTTTCTGTTTTACCCTGTGTGTTTTCCTCTGCTTTTGCATCTTGGTGGGGTTGGTCTGTTTGTATCATGTTCTCACATCAAGCCATTCTTTATTATGGAATGCTTGTTTATAGGGCACTTCTGTGGATACTGGTGCGTTATTGGACATGAAAAGATCACTAGATTTTTGGCTTGTTGGCATCTAAGATTCTATCTCCCTGAAACTTTGCGTGGTCTTTGCTGCTATCTCAATCTTTGACTTGATTTCCTTTTCCCATTCTTCTGAGGTTAAGATGCCTTTCTTTTCCAAAATATCCACAAGTGCAGCTAGCATGTGGTCCAACATGCTGATTTCCAGAGCTAGCTCTTTAACCATGTCCTTCTTGTTTTTCTTGCTCATTGTTTTTCCCTCTTTGCTAAGTATCCTTTTTCGCTTAGAAAGCTAATAACCATAGTACGGATAACCTCAGAGTCACTTTCACCAAGTTTTCCTTTCAATTCACGCACTTGATTGAATATGCCTTCAGGTAAACTAACTAGCACTTTCTTCATTTCACAGTCACCACAATTCGCTCAATTCGCCTTTCTTCCTTCTTTGTCATACTCTTAGTAGCATCCTTCACAAGACCATACCAATCATTCTCGATATTCAACCCAGAAGCTTGTGCGGGAGTCATCTCGATAGTTTGGTGTTTTCGCACATAGTTGTAATGTACAACCCAACCTTCAAGAAGAGTTCTAACGGTTTTCTCGCCTTTCAACCCTCTCGTTGGTTTCAAACGATCTTTCAACGTGCTGTGTAGCCTTTCGACAGCGTTTTGGTTATGAACGTTGCGGATGCCTACACTTCTGATTAGCTCAGGTCTTCCCTCTTTCGTCATTGTGCGAAAAACCTTGTTGTAACCATCAACATAAGCTGGCAAACCGTCACAGTAAATTGAAACTGGTGTCTTCTTAGCTACTTTGACGCTTTTCTCGAACAACTCAATTGCGTCTTTAGAAGTTCTAGTGCCTGAAAGGTGACCAGCTACCAGAAACTTGGTTTGCTCATCTATGATTTCCCAAAACCATTTTTGAACGCCTTTGCACTTGATTGCTGTTTCATCAACATGATAGATGCCTAAGAGTTGTGGTTTGAGAGTTTCAACATACTGAGAAACTAGCGTGGAGTATTTGAAAATCCAACGCAAAACTGTAACATGATCAACATGAACACCATAGAGTTTCTCAATCTGAGTCTGAATCTTCCTTGTGCTTAATCCTTCAAAATAGAAGTCAATGCTCGAAGATATGATACGTGCTTCTGTCCTCATTTTCGGAAACTCAGAACCTTCGACAAACTTGTGTCCACAGTCTTTGCAGAGGTATCTCTGCTTATCGCCAACTTTTCCATGCTTCACGACTTTTTCTGAGTCACAATACTTGCAATTCATATCTCATCACGTACTTATAGATGTCTTATAAGACATACACAGATATAAAGATATTGGTCACCGCTATTCTTTTTGTCTCCTGATTATGTCTGGAAGCTGAGAGACGGCAAGGAGAACTTCAATTGCGATGGATAATGCTGCATAAAGAGGCTGTTCGATCAGAAATAGTGTGACTGTTAGTGGAATTATGAGTAACGCTATGGCTATTTTGAAGCGGTCAACATTTGAAAGCTGTTTTGACCTAGCGTAATATCCTTGCATGTCATCAATTACTCTATCAATCAGAGTGTCACATGCCGTATTCGTAAATGGAATAATGACTGCAAATCCTAGCTTGGGGTTTCGATTATAGAGAATGTCTTTTAGATATGCAGAGGTTTCTCTTGCTTCCTCAAGGAAGTTGGAAGATACTCTGAGGCAGTATCTTCCCTTTTCATAATAAACAATCTTGATGTCAGTCAACAGAGGAGATTCTTTGTTCCTTATTACAAGGATCTGCTTTCTGAAAGTAAATCCACCTTTTGTTTTAAGCAAATAGCCTTGTTCTACATTTCCTTCTATTCTTTCTGAAAGACACAAACAGCGTCTGATTTCTGGGATTGCAAGCCGTGCTTTAACATCATTGATCTCTGCATACACTGTTAGATGTTCATAGTATATGTTTTCTCTCTCTGTCGTTATTCCAAGAACCTGTGTTGTCACCCAATCCTCTGCATACCCAATTGAAGCGTAAAGAATCCCAAGGATAGTGGTAGGGGTTATCATTGTTAACCCATTAGTTGGGTTAACCCACAGAACAAATACCAATGTCCAACTTATGCTAGCTATGTAGAAAGGAGGAACAACTCTAAGTTCATGTTGACTCGCTGTCAATATCAGAGATAGTGTAAGAGGCATTGTGATAGCAATAATTACCAATCCTAAGAACGGTACGGCTTGATATGAAGCGGGTAGAGTTGGCAGAACATTGACTATGTACGCATAGGTAGCGTTCAAAATTCCTATGTTAATCGTTCCTCCCAAGAAGATGCGTAGTAGCCATGAGATCGTGTCGTATTGTTCCGAGATGGTCTTTTTGGCTTGCAACAACTAGTGAACCTATCTCTGTAATATCCGTTAATACATATAAAGAATTGATCTTGAAAAGCCATGTCCAATAACGCACCAGTATCCTTCTGTGGAATCCTTAAGGGTGCTGGTGGTTCGCATTCTGGCAAATTTCCTGAGGGATTTTGACAAGAGACGCCGTCCTGTTAAACATCATGGCTTGCATGGTTGACGGTTTTCAGAGGAGAGAAAAACGATAAGTTTAAACCGAATACTTGCTGGTGTCTTTAGAATGAGGTATTAAATTTCTACATCATCACTAGAGCCTGACGGTGTCTTGAGGTTTAGTCAGTAACAAAAATGGCTTGCACTAAAAGGAGCACAAGTGTTATTATGACATCTTGTTGAGTATGGTTTGAGATGAGTCTCAGAGGGGTGAGTCAGTCAAATGAAACATGGCTGGATGATCCTTGGGCTTCTGCTGTGCATTATTGCAGGCGTCGGCATTCTGGTCTATCTCTTGGCTCAGGGCTTGACCGCGAGCGTACCGTGGCTCCTTTTGATCTGGCTTTTGGTTTTTGGAATTTTCGCTGCCGTTGGTGGTATTGCTTGGCTGGCTGGTTGGTTGCCACAAAAGAAGAAGAGCTGAAATTCCACAGCCTGATAGAAAGCGCGCGCTTGTTGACTTCTAGGTATAAGTTTCTAGATGGTTACCATAGCTCCTTTAGTGGCTTTAACGTTTCTTGCCCTTGGCAGGAAGTTGCTGTCTCAACTGTTT
>CAZDNV010000137.1:0-4462 GCA_964506875.1 uncultured Candidatus Bathyarchaeia archaeon | reverse complement strand
ACTTCGCTTAATACACAGAAGAACAGTCTACAGAGCCAAATGACTTCACTCAAGAACCAGGCAGATTCAATGAACGCCGCTAACCAACTGCTCAGGAACAATCTACGTACGCGCATTGCACACGACGAAAGGCTGACGTACTGGGCTTCTCGAGAGCTAGTATCACGTGACACAGAAGTGGCCATAACATATTCTCCTAGTTAGCCCGCCCCTACTTTTCCTACATTTCTTGTGGCCTACAAAATGGATCCCTTTGGAAGCTCAGCTTCCTGCAGTTTTTCTTTATACAGTTTGTCAGAACTATGTTTTTGCAGCTCTCAGCTTCTTCATTAAGCACGCTTTGATGAAACCGTAATACTCAGGGTCGGGTCTGCCGGGTCTGCTCTTAAATTCTCCGTGAAACTGTGACGCGAAAAAAAAGGAATGGCATGGCAACTCAAGTATCTCCATTCTTCTAGTATCTGCACTCTTTCCTGAGAAGATCATGCCCTTTTCTTCAAGCTGTGTCAAATAGTCAAGGTTCACTTCAAATCGGTGGCGATGGCGTTCATACACTTCGTCGTTACTGTAGAGGCTAAAGGCAACAGTGTCTGGCTTTATGACTATCTTGTGGGCCCCTAGCCTCATGGTAGCACCTTTTGTCTCTATTCCCCTTTGTTCAGGCATGAGATCTATCACAGGACTCGATGTACTAGGATTGATTTCCGTGCTGTTTGCATCTTTTAAGCCACAGACATGTCGCGCAAACTCGATTACGGCCATCTGGAAACCATAGCATATTCCCAAGAAAGGTAAGTCATTCTCTCTAGCAAACTGTATTGCAGCTATCTTTCCTTCAGTTCCTCTCGGCCCAAACCCGTATGGAACGAAAACGCCATCGAAACCCTTGAGAGTCTCGACGGCTTCTGGATTCTGCTCAAGCTTCTCAGCCTCAAGATAGGTGATGCGCACCTTGGTTCTGCACTCAGCACCGCCATGGCGCAAGGCTTCGCTCATGCTCACATAGCTGTCTGCTAATCCGGCATACTTGCCTACTAAAGTGATGTTCACTTCATGCTCAGGGTGCAACAAGGCATCAACGAACTTTTTCCATTCCTTGAAATCATCCTGACACTGCGTGATTCCTAGTCTTTTGGAAACGAAATCCCCCATGCCTTGCTCATCCAGAATGAGTGGAACCTGATAGACTGACTCGACGTTGTATGAGCAGAAGACTGCATCTTCGGGAATAGTGCCAAACAAGGCGATCTTTCTCCTAGACTCAGAATCTATCATCTCTGGGCTTCTTGCAACGATCACATCTGGCTGAATACCAATGCGTCTTAACTCGTTGACGCTGTGTTGGAGCGGTTTTGTTTTCATTTCGCCTGTAACGTCCAAAACGGGAACCAAGGCCACATGCACATACAAGGTGTTCTCGTAGCCTTCCTCCAAACGCATCTGGCGAATTGCTTCAAGAAAAGGCAAGCTTTCAATGTCACCGACGGTGCCGCCTGCCTCAGTCAGAATCACATCCACGCTAGCACTCTTCGCGACAGCTCGAATGCTATGCTTGATCTCGTTAGTAATATGTGGCACGATCTGCACGCATCTTCCAAGAAAGTCTCCCCGTCTCTCCTTCTCGATAACAGTCTTGTAGACCATGCCAGTGGTGACGTTGTTTTCAGTCTTGAGGTTCAAATCGAGAAAGCGCTCATACCATCCCAAATCCAAATCAGTTTCTCCGCCATCGTCAGTTACGTAGACTTCACCATGCATGTAAGGATTCATCGTTCCAGCATCGACATTCACGTAAGGATCCATCTTGACAGCAGTGATCTTCAAGCCACGCGTCTGGAGCATTTTACCTATGGAAGAGGTCAGAATGCCTTTTCCTACGGAGCTCAGTACGCCACCAGTAACAAAAATGAATTTGACCATGCAGTCGCCTGCCCATCACAATAACAAAGCCATAAACTCTGATTTGCATTTAAATTCTTTCATCATGTAAGCGACCCCGCTCGCTGTCATCCGAATTATATTAAAGTCAGCAATTGTCCACTGAAAAGCCAATGAAACTAGATCGAAGCCGAGTAACCCTTGAAGCTACGTGAGTAGCCTAACGAGGCTAGATGCGACTATTGCCAATCCAACGGAGACTATGATTCCGGCAAGGAATCCAAGCCAACTCAATCCTGACTTTTGAAGAGAAGATTCTACCAGCCAATTCAGGAAGTAGCTGGCGCTAAACCAGAAGACGATCCCGGACACGTTGCTTGCTTTTTTCTCTATCGAATCATTGAGTGCCAGCCTCAAGGTCAGGAGCACAATCTCAAATATTCCAAAAATTATGCAAAATTGCAGTGCAGCATTGAAAAGAACCGTGTGACTGTAAAGATTCCGCGGCGCCGGGAATACAACATTATCTGTTATATTCTGAAGCTGAAAATCCTTGCCAAAACGGATCACTTCTTCAGTTAGTCCCGGGGGAGACGGGGTGGATAACCAAATAGCACCTATAAGCAGTATGAAGAAACCAAAAGAAAAGAGGCCTAGCAAATCCACAGCTGGTGAACGCCGCTTCGTATTCCGATTCATGAACCGCACCAAACCAAAATATCAGATAGCATTTCCTTCTTAAAACAATTACCATATAAACCCATCAGGAGTAGTAAAACAAGAAGCAATCATGGATCCGAGGAGAAGACAAAGACATGAAAGTCTTGCTGATTGAACCACCGAAGGAAACATGGTTCGTTATGGGAGAATACTTGCCGCCACCATATGGAATTATTCAGCTGGGGGCATATCTGGAGAAAGAAACGAAGAATGTCGAGATCGAGATTCTGGACTGCAATGCTCAACATGCAGACTGGAAGGACATGGAGAAACGAATCGAATCATACAGTCCTGACATTGTCGCATCAAGCTCACTTGCAACATGCAACACATATGTGGTGGCGAGAACGCTTGAAACTACCAAGAAGGTTGATCCAAACATACTCACGGTTACTGGGGGTCAGCACTTCACGGCAACCGCTCAAGAAAGCCTTGAGGCTTATCCGGAAATAGACGTGATAGTGCGAGGAGAAGGTGAAAGAACCTTCGCGGAACTCGCTGCAAGCTCAGCTGAGAAATCAGCCTTTCCAAAGATAAGTGGTATATCCTTCAGGCGTAAGGGAAAAATCGTTCACAATCCCCCTCGACCATTAATGGAAAACCTAGATGACCTCCCTTACCCTGGCTATCATCTCGTCAAAGACCTCATTCACAAGTACCATTTCGCAGCGATGGCCGGACGTAGTTCTCCGTACCAATTGGTTGAGGGTTCACGAGGATGCCTTCATGAGTGCACTTTCTGCACACAATGGCGACACTGGCAAGGAAAATGGAGAGCGAAATCTCCAAAGCGCATAGCCGACGAGATAGAATACTGCTATCAGAACTATGGAGGACGCTTCATTTGGTTGACCGATGACAATCTGGGGGCAGGCACTCGTGCGGGCGACGTTGCTGACGAAGTCATTAAGCGGAAGATGCCTGACTTGACATGGTTCGTGCAAGCAAGATGTGATGACATCATCAGAAACGAGAACGTTCTTCCAAAGATGCACAAGTCGGGGCTCAACTGGGTTCTCCTTGGAGTTGAGAATTCAGAGGCAACCACCCTCAAAGACTTCAAGAAAGGAATCACCACTGAAGATGCGAAGAAAGCTGTAAGGCTTCTGAAAGAGAATGGAATCTTTGCCCACGCAATGTTCATTATTGGCAATAGGAAAGACACAGCTGAGTCAATAGCAGGACTTAGAGACTTTGCCAACGAATTGGATCCTGACTTCGCCGTATTCGCAATATTAACACCGTTTCCAGGAAATGAAATATTCGACGAAGCCAAGAGAAACGGATGGATCGAAGACACAAACTGGTCACACTACGATATGGTTCATGCGATAATGCCGACGGAGACAATGTCAACGGTGGAAGTGCAAGAAGAGCTGTACGAGTGTTACAGAAGCTTCTATGGGTCGTGGAGAAGGAGAGTCAGTGCAATGCTATTAGGCAATGAATTGAGGAAGAGGACCTATTGGCACATGGCACGCAGAGGCATAATCCAACAACTGAAGTCACTTTTTCAGAAGTAAATCGTGGTGAAATGCTCGTTGTCGGATGCTGTTTTGCCATTCTTGGTGAGTGTTTCAATTCTCGGGATGGCCGCCACCTTAGCCCTTGCAACATTACAGCCCACGGTCACCGAAGATTTTCCTTGGCGAAAGCCGCTGATAGGATTAACCTTCGCCTTGATTTGCAGTTCAGGAATGCTTGCTGCCTTGTTTCCCAGAAAATGCTCTGGGGGATCTCATTTCGCTGAAAGAGCCGGTCTATCTGAATTCAAAGGGCATCATCTAGGATGTGACAGATTCGCGGCTCACACAATAACTGTGAGGGGGCACACCCTTTGTGCGGCTTGCGTGGGCTTGTTTTT
>CAZDNV010000136.1:0-4591 GCA_964506875.1 uncultured Candidatus Bathyarchaeia archaeon | reverse complement strand
CATTGAACTTGCAGTCCCGATAGTGCACATTGAGTTCACGAAGATCATATATGACATTTTGAGGGCTAGTTGCAGAAACTGCGGCCGCCTATTGCTCCCGGACGAGACTGCAAAGAAGGTCAGAACAAGAATAGATAGGACTCGCCAACTTCTAGGCCTGGTGCCAGACGAAGTCTACAAGGTTATCATGCAGGAGACAAAGACTAAGCAATGCCCACATTGTGGGGCAATCCAAGACAAAATAGTATTCGAAAAACCCACGAAGTTCGTCGAGCAGATTCCCGAAAGCGGTTCAGAACCGTTGACTCCAAGCATGATCCGAGAGAGACTTGGTCGTACTCCTGATGAAGACCTTGAACTCTTGGGTTATAATCCGAAAGCTGCGCGCCCAGAGTGGATGGTTCTACAGGTTTTGCCTGTTCCGCCAGTGTACGTTCGTCCCTCGATAACTTTGGAATCAGGCATCCGCTCCGAGGATGATTTGACACACAAGCTGGTAGACATAATCCGGATCAATCAAAGACTGAAAGAGAACATGGATGCAGGAGCGCCGACACTAATAATTCAGGATTTATCAGAATTACTCCAATACCACGTGACCACATATTTCAACAATGAAGCTTCAGGCATACCACCTGCAAGGCATAGATCCGGCAGAGCCTTGAAGACACTTTCCCAGAGACTAAAAGGTAAAGAAGGAAGATTCAGAAGCAACCTTTCAGGCAAGAGAGTTGACTTTTCTGCTCGTACTGTGGTTTCCCCTGATCCCAATCTTGACATAAATGAAGTTGGTGTTCCGCTTGAAGTTGCAATGCGGCTTTCAGTCCCCGAAAAGGTGACAGAGTGGAATATTAAGGAAGTGCGAAAGTTTGTTAGTAACGGGCCCGAGAAGTATCCTGGGTCCCTCTACATTATTAGGCCTGATGGTAAGCGTATAAGGCTCGAATTCGTCGTAGACAGAGAAAAAGTCGCCGAAGCCGTGGAACCTGGCTTCGTCGTGGAAAGGCACCTTAAAAACGGTGACATCGCCATCTTCAACAGACAGCCTTCACTTCACCGCATGTCTATAATGGCACATTATGTGCGCGTACTACCCTACAAGACATTCCGTCTCCATCTATGCGTCTGTCCACCCTACAACGCAGACTTCGACGGAGACGAAATGAATCTGCACGTACCACAAAGCGAGGAAGCAAGAGCCGAAGCTCTTCTTCTGATGCAGGTTCAAGACCAAATACTTTCACCCAGATTCGGAGGTCCGATAATCGGTGCAATCCGAGACTTCATTACATCCGCATACTTGTTCACAAGAAAAAGCAACTATCTAACATTCGCAGAAGTTAACAGGCTACTGCTAGGAGCAGCGTATGATGGACCAGTACCTGAGCCCAAGATCAAAAAACCGCAACCCCTATGGACGGGCAAGCAGGTTTTCAGCCTCTTTCTGCCAAAAGACATGAACTACGTGCTGAAAGCAAGCATCTGCCAAGGTTGCGCCAAGTGTGAAGAAGAAAAATGCCCTTACGATGCATACGTGGTCGTAAGGAGCGGCGAACTTGTCAGCGGAGTCATAGACAGGCGTTCCATCGGTGCTGAGCAGTCCGAAAGTCTCCTTCACAGAATAATCAAAGATTACGGAACACAAGCCGGGCGGGCATTCCTGAACAAGATAACTCACCTATTGAAGCTCTTCATAACCATGCGAGGATTCACCTATTCCTATGATCAACTCGTCTTGTCACCGAAAGCTGAAGACAGAATAGAGAAAACCATGGAAAAAATAGAGAAGAAGATATTGCAACTCATAGAAAGCTACAACAAAGGTACACTTCCGAGACTTCCTGGTCAGACTCTTGAAGAATCGTTCGAAATCTACGTGATGAATGAACTGGCAAAAGCAAGAGATGAGTCAGGAAAAATCGCTGATGAAGACTTCACTCTGGAAAACGCCGGGATTGTTATGACTCGAACTGGCGCCAGAGGTTCAAGTCTCAACATAGGTCAGATCAGCGCATGTGTCGGGCAGCAGGCTGTTCGGGGAAAAAGAATACTCAGAGGCTACGTGGGTCGTGCGTTGCCGCACTTCAAGGCAGGTGATGCAACACCGAAAGCGAGAGGATTTGTCTATTCTTCTTATCAAAAAGGACTCGACGTCATTGAATTCTTCTTCCACTCCATGGGTGGCAGAGAAGGTCTGGTCGACACGGCTGTAAGGACTCAACAAAGCGGATACATGCAGAGAAGACTGATCAATGCGCTCGAGCACATACGCTTAGAATATGATGGAACAGTAAGGAACTCGGCTGGGGACATAATCCAATTCCAGTATGGTGAGGATGGCGTCGACCCAGCCAAGAGTGATCATGGAAAAGCCGTGAACGTTAGCAGGCTCGTTGACCCAATAAGAATAGCGAGGGGAAAAGGCAAGCCAGCGTCGGCTGAGCACATTAAGGATCAGTTGAAAGAGGTCGAAAACCAGCTTACTCCTATTCTGATTAACGAGCTCAAGCAGAGCCTGGCAAAGGCAAACCTAAATTCGGATGGCGTAGACGAGGCTGTCAAGTCTACAGTTGAGCATTACAAGCATGCCCTTATGGAGCCAGGTGAAGCAGTTGGAATAGTGGCCGCCCAATCGATCGGTGAACCAGGCACGCAGATGACTCTCAGAACATTCCACTACGCAGGAGTCAGGGAGCAAAACGTTACTCTGGGTTTGCCGAGACTCATAGAGATCGTTGACGCTAGGAGAATGCCCTCCACACCGATAATGACGATTTACCTTGATGACGAACATAGGAAGAGCAGAGAGGCAGCAGTGAAGATTGCGCGTAGCATAATCCACACGCCTTTAGAGAATTTGGCGCAGGCGATTTACGAGGATCCTTTGCATGAAGAGATAAGAGTTGAACTCAACAAAACCATGATGGAAGACAGGGAGGTGACAATGGACGCATTGAAGGATGCATTGCAGACGCTCAATTGCTCAGTAAGAACAAGGGGGAATAACGTACACATCAAGCCTAAGAAGGCTGAAGGACTCAAGAAACTGCTTGATAAGGTTTCTTCATTTCACGTTAGAGGCGTTGCAGGCATAAAACGTGTGTTAGTCACGGAGGAGCATGGAGAATGGGTCATAAGAACAGATGGTTCCAATCTGCCTAAGGTCTTGGAGGTTCCTGGGGTCGACACCTCGCGGACCACGACTAACAATGTTCATGAAATAGCCAAAACTCTCGGAATAGAGGCCGCGCGTAATGCTCTTACATTTGAAGCCAAAAGCGTACTTGAGGATCAAGGATTGGATGTTGACGTTCGCCATGTGATGCTTGTTTCAGACATGATGACCTCAACTGGAGAAGTGCAGCAAATAGGGCGTCATGGCATTAGCGGAAAGAAGTCAAGCGTTTTAGCAAGGGCTGCCTTCGAGATAACTGTCCCCAACATCGTGGAGGCAGCTGTGAAAGGAGAAAGCGATCCTTTAGCCGGAGTAACCGAAAACGTAATAGTAGGGCAGTCTATACCAATAGGGACAGGACTAGTCGAGCTATACATGTCAGCGTTTGATTGGAAAGGAGGCAACAAGAAGTGATAGACGTAGACAAAGCTATTGCAGCAGCAGTAAAGACCGGTAAAGTCTCTTTCGGGGCGAGTTCAGCGATACAGAATGCCAAGGCAGGGAAAGCAAAGATCCTTGTTTTGGCGGCGAATTGTCCGAGGGACATGCGCGAAGACGTAGAATACTACTGTAAGCTCTCAAACGTGCCGCTAGTGGCCTACAAGGGGTCAGCTATTGATCTGGCAGCTGTCTGCGGGAAACCTTTCATGGTATCAGCGCTAAGCATAAGAGAGCCAGGGGATTCTGACATACTCAAACTGACTGAGGAAACTGAACCGCAAGAGCCAACTGGAGGAGACGAATGACTAGCGGAATAAAGTTCACGAGCACTGAAATGCGCTACATTGCGTTGTTTGAAAGCATAACGAACGCGAACGCCAAAGACTGCATAGTCGACGAAGAACAGAGCCGCGTGATTTTCATCATAAACGAGGGTCAAATAGGCGTAGCCATAGGCAGAGGCGGACGAAATATCCACACTCTTGAAAGAATGACTGGGAAAAAACATGAAATAATCGAGTATTCAGAAGATCCAATAAGATTCATCAAGAATGCATTGAAGCCAGCAAACGTTAAGGAGGTCCGCGTAACCGAGAGGCCTGATGGCAAAAAATTGGCAGTGGTCACGGTTAACCCAAAAGACAAGGGAGTGGCCATAGGCAAAAACGGAAAGAACGCTGAACGCTTGCGCTTCTTAGCCAAAAGATACTTTCAGATACAAAACGTTAGCATAACCTAGCGTCAAAGAGGATTTCGCCATGAAAGGGAAATCGCTGCTGGCAATTCATTTTCTTGTCTTCTTGCTTTCACTAGTCGACCGTGTAAAAGCGGCAGATGAAGCTCTGGCCGACAAGTTTCTCGGTAATCCAACGCTGATCTTGACGGCGATCATAGTGATTGACATCATAGCCTTTGTGGTTCACAAGATAAGAAAATAGACGGTTAATCATTCTTGGCTTCGGTTCTCAGAATTGA
>CAZDNV010000135.1:0-4638 GCA_964506875.1 uncultured Candidatus Bathyarchaeia archaeon | reverse complement strand
AGGGGGGAAAAGTCGTAACAAGGTGGCCGTAGGGGAACCTGCGGCCGGATCACCTCCTACGAAAGAAGCCGACAAGGTCGGCTGGAGGAGAAAGGCAAGGAACAGCCATAGAAACGCCAAAAGCCCAATTCCTCAAAACAGCCATTCTTTTCCCATGGCGCATAACGTTAGCATACGCCTTGACCGCCTATTCTAGATTTGAGAAGGGAAAGGCCTTGTGAAGGTTGATACTGATCTAGGTTTCCAAAACCTTGCCCACGCCATATGGAACAAATTCCCTGATTTCCTCAACTGAAGCTTTCCTAAGCTTCTCTCGTTGCTCTTTCGGCATTTTCTCGCTGAGAACTCTGATGATTTTGCCGAAGAGTTCCTTTATGTTCAGGTCTCCAGGCGCGACTAAGGCGAGTGCTGCAGTTTTTGCCTTAACAGCATCAGGTGGTCCCCCAACAAACTCGATCTGATCATCTGCCTTGACGCCTATGGCCATCCTGAGTGGGACATTGCGTATCCAATTGCGCTTTCCGCTTATCGCAAAGGCTCCATGTGAAACATATCCTCCAGAAGGTGCGCTCTTACTTAGCTGTTCAGGCTTGACCCAGTACACATCTACGCTTCCGAAACCCTCCCGCCAACCTCTAGAAAAAGCGGCTGCAAACTCGCTGGCTTCCTGTAAAACCTGCGAGCTAGGCTGCTTGCCGTCTGTCTTTACGACAGTGAAGGGGGCGCCAACAATATCCGCATGGAAAACAACATCCTCTGGCTCAGCATATTTCTTGATCAAGACCTCGTTGGTAACTGCGTCCTTGCCAGCGACTACCAAGAAACCGTCGGAAGAGATGAACCATCGGAATTTCTCGTACCATTCCCTGTGTTTGATCTTCTGCGTAGCTAACTCCTTCATGAATTCCGTTGGCTCCACGATTGCCCTAGTTTGCGCTTGGCTTATCCTAGCTTCGATGTCTGCCATTTTTCCTCGAGTCTCTTCCAAAGCTGCCTTAGCACCGATCATTCTTTGCTTGGCACGTTTGCTGCGTTCATAGAAGCCTGCAGCATTCTCGAACAGGCTCTTCCGCAGCACTAGGCTGAACTCCAAGCCATCCGCACAGACGCTGACAATCAAGTTTCTGCCGTCAAGAGCCTCGAAAAGCACGCTTGGGCTCACGTTCGATTGCTTTTCAATCAGGATCTCTGAAACGATGTCATTCCAGTCTCTCCCCTCTTGTTTCGCTTTGGAGAGTTTTTCAATCAAAGCCTGCAGCTCACTGCTATGAGCATAAATCGTGTCCCCGATGCTCTTCTCCTTGAACATGCTGGCTTCAGCTTCTGCGGAGATCCTTTCTTGGTCAGACACGATTCGCTTCAATCTTTCAGCTTCACGTGTTAGCCCATCAACTTTCGCGCTGCCCAATGTGGACTCCGCATCGACACGCAGGTAAAACTCGTCTAAGGCTTCACTGAAACTATTGTATGATTGAAGTCTAAACCTCTCGCTGGCATAGCGCTGTAGCTTGAATGGGATAACGTCGACTAGGCTTCCACTGTCATCAAGAACCGTGGAGGGTTCCAAGACGCCGTTCATTTTTGCAAGCAGATCCTGTAGTCCCATAAAAACTGCTTCGATCTCACCGTCATCAAGGGCGGCGCAAGGCTTGGACTTGTCAACTTTCGCTTTCAACAAAGCTTCTTCGGCATAGATGCCGCCGACGCTTAGGAAACGCGTAATCCCTCTGACAACCTCCAAGCTGCCGAAGCTTCGCAGCCCCTCAGATAATTCTTTCTGCGTGACCTTAAATGGGTTTTTCCCGATCGAGGGAGCAAACTGGAATGGTTCTTCTCGGATGACGTTTCTGTCCTTCATCCTCTTATAGGTCAAGGCTTGCAGGATTCTGGCATCTTCACCTACCAAGATGACGTTGCCATCACCAAAGAGCTCTAAGACAAGCTTGACGAGGCCAGTCTTAGTTTTGAAACTGAATGTCGCAACGCGTTCAAACTCATACTGTTCGACGTTGGTCAACCAGGCGTTCCGCAGATGCTTGCGCAGAGCCATGCAGAATGCTGGGGGCGTTAGGGGCTTTTCCATGGCATATGCGGTCAGATTGAGTCGTCTGCCCGCCTCTAAGACCAGACGAAGTGCGGGCTGATCTGTCTTATGCAGTTTGAGAAGTAAGGTCTTGGCGTTGATCTGATAGACGTTGTTAACGCGGGAACCTTGGATGGTCTGCTTCAGCTCGCGAACAACGGCAGCTAGGTCGAAGCTCGAAAACTCTTTCTTACGCAAGGTTCGCCACTCTTGATAATATGTCTCAAAACGCCATAAATATGCATCCATGTATTTGCGTCAGATACTTCTCGTTTTACCGTTCCCTTTTGGCTTTCTTAGCAGGGACGGTTACCTCCCGCGTAACCCCATTTTTCTTCTCAGGCAGCTGCTGACACCGTGATTGGGGTTTTGGTCTTGATTTGAGTCATATGATGCATAGGCCAGTCGGTGGCAGATCTCTTGCCTTACGCAGTATGCTAATTGCTCACATCTTGCCCTTTCTAGAATTGCATTTGATTCATCATGCCATGCTTCCTTGTTGTTCGATGCTTCTAGAGGAAGTTTCCGTAAACCATATATTGACTGAAGAGAATGCTCTATGGTTGTGCATGAGAAGGGAGAACACTGTTCATGGACAAGAAGACGGTTACAGCATTGATTCTCACACTATTGTTAACAAGCATGTTGACGATGGCGTTTAACGTTCAACCTGCCAAGTCCGATTATGCTTGGAGCGAAACCATCTACATCCAGGCGGACGGAAGCATACAACCCCCAACAGCGCCGATCTCCAGCCTTGACAACGTCACTTACACGTTAACAGACAACATCACGGGAAACATTCCAGAGTCTTCCAGCGCAATCATCATACAAAGAGACAACATCACAATAGACGGAACAGGCTACACACTACAAGGCACAGGAGCTTGGGGCTCTAGGGGAATAGAGTTGGCGGGAATAAGCAACGTAACAATCAAAAGCATGAAAATCACGGCATTCCATCACGGCATCTACCTCGATTCTTCTTCTGATAGTAGTGTGAGCGGAAACAACATAACAGCAAACACCGCGTTTGGCATCTGCCTCTCTTCTTGTTCTAATAACAGCATAAGCGGAAACGCTGTAGCAAACAACAGGGATGGCATCTGCCTCTCTTATTCATCTAATAATAGTGTGAGCGGAAACAACATAACAGCAAACACCTACAATGGCATCCAGCTCTGGTCTTCTGATAATAACAGTGTGAGCGGAAACACTATAGCAAACAACGGGGCTAGCATCTGGCTCGGTTTTTCTTCTTCTATTAATAGTGTGAGCGGAAACTTGTTTGTCAATAACGGCTTAGTTGTGGATGGCTGCTATGGGAATGTGGTGACTGACAACTTGGTGAACGGCAAACCCTTAGTCTATCTTGAAGAGATGTCAGACGTTCTGGTTGGGGACGCTGCTGGGCAAGTCGTACTCGTCAAATGCAACAACATAACCGTGAAAAACCTCAACCTATGCAACACTACTATCGGCATTGAACTGTGGGCGACAAGCAACACCACAATCTCAGGAAACAACATAACAGCAAACAGCTGGTATGGTATCTGGCTCCATTCTTCTAGTAATAATAGCGTGGGCGGAAACACTGTTGCAAACAACAGGGAGGGCATCGTGCTCTATGTTTCTTCTAATATTAGCGTGAGCGGGAACAACATAACAGCAAATGGCTGGCAAGGCATCGAGATCTTTTCTTCTTCAGATAATAGTGTGAGCGGGAACACTGTGGCAAACAACGGGCAGGGCATCTATCTTGGTTTTTCTTCTAGTAATAGAATCTACCATAATAACTTCATAAACAACACCAGCCAAGTCTCTTCTTATGCCTCAACTAACGTCTGGGATAGTGGCGATTCTTCTGGTGGCAACTATTGGAGTGACTACAATGGCACGGACGCGAATGCTGATGGCATAGGCGACGCTCCCTACGAAATCGATGCAAACAACATAGACAACTATCCATTGATGATACCTTTTGGAAGCATCTTCGGCGACGTAGACGGTGATGGCAGCGTCGGAAGAGACGACATCCTCATGGTTGCTTCACACTTCGGCAGAGAACCAGGCGAACCCGACTACGCTCGCACCTACGACTTCAACGGCGACGGATACATCGGCGTAGACGACATCTTCATAGCAGCCATACGCTTCGGAGGACAAGAGGAACCCTAGTCCTGCCTCGTTTTCTCAGCCATTGGCTTGCCAAAACAGGCATACCTTCGTCTGCATCAAGAAACCGCAAGCAGGGGATTCTAGTGAGCGTCTACTGGTGACGCCACCATCAGCTTTCATCTTTCTTTTTTTCTTTTGATGGAAACGTGTGCCATGGGTGCTAGGATCTGGCAGCCTGTGCGCGTGTAGAGGATAGTTCCACAAGGCAATTAAATGAGGTGTTGCTGTATCTTCTGGTGTGTTCTGTTGGTTGAAAAGGGAGGTGTAACATGCAATGGTAAGTAGAAGGGATTTGGTTGTTGCCGTGCTCTTGACTTTCTGTGTGACCGCAAGCCTATTCACAATCACCATGACAAGAGGCCAGGGAGGCAACTACG
>CAZDNV010000134.1:0-4727 GCA_964506875.1 uncultured Candidatus Bathyarchaeia archaeon | reverse complement strand
AAACGGCCATGATGGTTGGAGACATAGAATCAACTGAAACTCTTGTCGCAGTTCCCAGAGAAGAAGCGATGAAACTAGTTGAATAACCTGTAATTGAGATTCGGCGCGCGCGCTTAAAGAAAGACACTCAGGAGATGATGGTACGTCTAGAAATCGTGATCTCGCGGCGACCTTTGGAGTACTAGCAGTTGCATGGATTCTCTTGGGATTTGCCTCGGGTTTTATGGCGCAGTACCTGCCAACTTCGCTACACTATGTAGTATGGGCTGTTAGTGCGTTAATTCTATTCTTCCTTCCATTAGTAAGAAGCACTGCTCGTTGGACGGCCTTAGGAGCGGGCATCGCTGGAATCATTATGGTTGTATGGGCCGTGATTGAAATTGTCATAATGCCTAGGGCTGCAATAGGTGGACCTGCACTAGGGATAGTATTCGCGGCCTTATTAGCTACATTTGCGTTGCGCGCATACTTTGAAAAAACAAGTCCTTAGGCTCTAATCGATCGATCGATTTCCCCTTTTTTATTAGCGCATGCTAAAGATTGAGTGTTTACAGGAAAGAGGTTACCAAGGTCTAGCACGCGCTAATTCAAATTGGCAATCCTTGGATTCCAGTCATTCTTATCGTTTCTAAGGTATTGAGCAAGCAACAAAGCTTCTTCGTTGATTAGAGTTTCAATTTCCTGTTGTTCACCCTTTCTCACTCTTGGCATTCTGATTTTGGTTTGGAAGTACTGATTTAAAGCCTTGACAAAATCGTGTGTTTGAGAATCGTTCAGATATTCTCTCTTGCCCTTTCGCTTTGTGGAAAAGTCTTCTGATTTTACGGTGAAGTCTTTTCTGTTCAGTTTTCTGCAATACTGAATAACGAAATCATCGATCAGATAGCGATATAATTCCTGAAAATCACAGATCAAACTGGGCTTTCCTTTTGCTGTACTGTGCAAGAAACCAAGATAAGGTTCAAGTTTGGCTTTGATCAAGGCATGTTGAACTTTCCAAGATAGGATTTCGTATGCCAAATTGAAAATGTTATTAACACCATCATAAGCCTTGAAGGTTCTTCTTCTATCTGGTCTCACTGATTCAGGAATCAAACCACGAATTTGATCAAAATACTTTTCTGAAAAGTGACCTTCAATAGACATCAGTCTTGTTCTGAGCTTTGAAGCGTCTTCTGCTTTGAGATTCTTCACTTTTTCTATGATTGAGAAATCGTGACGTTTCAAACCGCATTTACAGAGAACCTGATTCTGTCCTTCAAGTTTACCTAAGACAAGCTGTTGGGCAATGTGAATCCCTTTTCCATTCTTCAAAGCTTCATACTGGCATATTCTAGTGTTAACGTGACTGTCATCGTCAAGGCTCTTCAACATCGCGACAGGTCTACCCTTCTGAGTTAAGAAGAGACAGTCTATTCCCCAGAAACCACAGCTTGCCAAAGCACCAGTAGAAACCATGTTCCCGCTTTTGAATTGTATCTCACCTATTTCAGACTCAAACAACGGATACTTTTCAGTGTTGCCTTCTCTGTCTTTGACTACGAAACAGTCTTTTTCCATGCCCAAATAACTGCCGAAACCGTCAAGAGAAAGCTTTAACGTTTTAGAATGAACCATAATCATGCCTTCTTAGGAAACTTCAGGCCATCTAGAAGATTCTTGAATAATTCTTCGGCTTCTTCTTCCATTTCTTTTTCAGTTGCCCAAATTCCTTCCTTTTCAAACTTAGCTCGATATTTCTCGACAGCTTTCGCACTTGCGGTTAAGGTAGCATTTAGATAAGTCTCACGAAAATATTTCTCATCAAAGAATTTCAAGTTCACCTTAGGCTTCATGTCCAAAAGAGCATCACAGAAAATATCTTTCATGAACGGTCTGGCTGAAGCTGGTACCTTGCTAAATTCATCCTGAAAAATGTTCATCGCTCCAAGTTCTTTCTCTTGAAGGTCTCCTTCAATCAGAATTGTAGCAATTCCTTTCCAAGTCAGTGTTGGTATCTTTGTTTTTCTTTTGTCTAGTTTTCCATTCTTTCTTGGAGCTTTGATTACAGTCAGAAGATTGTCTTTCTGCATATTTTTGATATGACGCCAAACTGTCGCATAGTTTGGTTTTTTCAAGAATGTTTTGGTATCGCCCCTAGATAGGTGACTCTGTGTTTCTTAATGGTCTTAGGCATGTAGCATATTCTATTAGATTTGCTAAGATTTGTCATAGGAAGATAGTGAGATAGCACAAGCCATGTAAAAGACCATAGATTATCCTACCAGAGTAATCTAACCGAACAGTCCAGAAGGAAAAAGAATAAACAAGCATAAGACCGCATCCTCAGAGTGCTGGTTAACCATGTTGACGTATGCACAGTAAAATTTAAACAGAGATAGAAAGGAGACCGTATTATATTAAGAACGTAGGATTATCGTAGAGGAGATTTGTAGAAAGTCCCTAAGCCCAAGGAATAGAAGACAAAAACTTTCTTGAGAAATGTAATGCAAATTGTCAAACACGAAACTACACTAGTTTTCTTTCTCCGTTTTGTCTTCTGTCTGATTTTCCAAGGTGGTCTTCAGAAAAGTCTGTTTTCGTGTCGTATTGTTCCTTCAATTTGACCCTAGATTGGCAATTTGCTTGGTTTGGGAGATGGATATGGTTATAATGCGACTGTGGTTATTTGTCTTATTGTGAAGAGAATGGAGAAGCCACATCTTAGCCGCATCTGGGAAACCTACATTGAAATACCAACGAACCCAAAAATGTCTCATTCAGATTTTTTGCATAGTACCTATGATACTCTACGTCTGAAGGTGCGTCCGATGGTTATGGGTTTGATTCAGAAGGGCACGAAATGGTATTGTTTTCTCTTTCACCCAAGCCGAGTTCAAGGTGACCCGAAACTCTATTGGCACATCAGATTCGAACCAAAAAAAGGGATAGATGATAAAGAAAAAGTCAATGCTCTTCTTCCAGATTATTGTGAGAAGACAAAGACAGAACTGTGCGAAAAAGTCGAAAGTGTGAGAACCATAAGTGGAATTGACGAATCTTTGATTAAGGACGGTAAGATTGAGGAAGCATGGAGAATTCTTGGAGAACAGTCTGAATGGTTCCTAGACATGCTGGAAATTCATGTAGAAGGCATCAAAATACCCTCAAAACAGATTGGGCAATTTCTGCACTTCCTCTTTAATATGAGTCAAGTGTTATTTACGTGCCCATGCTGTGGAAATATCTTCAACGGGGGAAAACTGATAACCTTCGAACCATGAGAGTCACCTATGATGCTACGCAACAAAAAAGTTGTGAAGAAAGGCGTTTTTGAAAGTGTAGCCTACTCACGAGCCAAAAGACATGTTTGTGATAGAGGTGAATTAATACTAACTTCAAAGAATCTGGAAATAATTTGCAGAGGAAATTGGACAAAGATATTTTCAGTTAGAGAAATCCGTGTTGAGGTATTCAATGATAATCTGGAGGTCTATGACTTTTGGTATGGTAGGCTACTATTCAAGCTGATAATGGATGATGCAGAGGAATGGGCAAAGACAATCCAAAACATGAGTTCCAAATATGTTCAAAATTGGATGAAGTGGATTGAGGAAGCAGGGCGGAAAAGGACAGAAGAATTGAAGAAGCTTTTCGACATGCCCCCTAAAACGTTGAAAAGACTTTACGATGACACTCGAAAGGAGAGAATGCAATTCAGAATGAGAAATATCCAATTCAATGTAGAGATTCAAAGATTAGCTGAGAATCTAAGAGGTCGTAAGTTGAAAGCCTTCATTGTCGCACACAGCTATGTGGCATGGTATGAATGGACAAAGGGAATGCTAAACAAGATTTACAAAGCGAGGCTTGGAAAAGGACCAAAAAACGATGAAGAACTGATAAGGTTTCTTCGTGATTATCCTTCGTTGCGAGTTCTGGATACAGAAGAATGGGAAATTAGGGCAAACCAAGTAAGGAATTGTGTGGCACATGAAAAATTCTATTACGATTATAAATCTTCGAGTCTTGTTTTTATCGTGGGAAAGAAAGAGAAGAGGATTAGACTCCGAGAATTCAAAGCTAAATTTAATTCACTTCTACACACAAACGTCGAATTGCTTGACTGTCTGAAGGAGAAAGTCGCAAAAGGCGAAATATCAGACAAGAACTATCTTTGAGAAGTGCGTTTGAAGAGAAATCAGAGAAGCCAAAACCAAGGTTATCCTAAGGGGTGAGACATGTGCCAGAATTCAAGATTGATGGTAAGATAGACAGTAAGCCAATAAAACTTATTGTGAAAACTAGGGAATTAGGAACAATGTATATGGCAAAACCCAAGAATTTTGACATTAGCACTCCACACTTTGAGATATCAGTTGATGGGAAAATGCAAATGCATGAAGATTCTCCAAATGGTAGTCGGTTTAGAGTGATGAATGTATCGGAAATCTGGAGTGGGAGCATTGACTCAGGAATAACCTTTGCTGAAAGCAAAGAAGTGGACATAGCTGTTCTCCCCATGTTTGAAACTGCAAACGGCTTCACTATTGACACTAGTTCAAGCGGAAGTTATGTTACAATCCCGACTGGAAGCCAATGGTGTTTAATGGCTGTAGGCAAGTATGGACCTTGGCAAGTGAAGTCAAAACCCTGATAGGCTGTATCCTTGTCCTACAATTTGGACATACTTCTTATAAGCTACTTAGTGCATGGCATTAATGGTATATCAACGGTTATGACGGTTT
>CAZDNV010000133.1:0-4756 GCA_964506875.1 uncultured Candidatus Bathyarchaeia archaeon | reverse complement strand
CCAATCAAGGTAAACACCATAGTAGAATGCTTCAATGGTTGTATTTCTGACAGTCACGTTACTTATGCCGGATAACCATACTCCTTTAGAATAATAAGTCCCCGAGCCCTGAAGTGTATATCCGTTTCCATCTATTGTTATGTTACTCCTCTCAACGAAAACCGAATCATAAATATTATCAGTAAAGGTATAGGTGACATTATCAACGCTCGAAATAGGTGCCGTTGGTGGGTCCACGCTTCCATCAGTCCTAATATAAATGCTTCCTTCCGCTCTAGCTGGTTGAATGTTGAATGACACTATTAACATGCTGGTCAGCAGCAACGCCAGCGCCATCACAGAAACCGTTTTTTTCCCGATAGCCAAAAATGCGCCCTCTCCTACGCAAAAAGGAAGAACACTCCCTGGCCCTAAATAAATACTTTATGAAAGCTTCTTCTGTTCGCATCGAAAAGGAACGGACTGAGCCTGCATAGCATCAAACGCAACATTTCATGCCAGCCAAACAAACGCTGACACGCTTTTAGCAATCCACTGATACGGAGTGACTGTCTCAACGCGTATCGTTTGATCAGATCGCACATTCGCCAAAAATGGAAAAAGGGAAGTCGCGGGAATGCACCCATTGCGGCGGGGTTCAAGCTGCTTCCCACTTCGCGAAGAAGAGCCCTAGCCACATATCCTCTTTTCAGGCCAATCCTCGTAATCCGATTATGGCTCAATCTCCAAGAGCTGTTGCGTATACAGAAGCATCAACAGAACACACGAAAAAGAGGGGCCTTGCGGGAGAGGTCTCCAAGATTTGGTTTCTCCCATTTCAAAAATGCAAAAATCTATGGTGCAATAATAGAGAACTACATTCATGGTTTGGCGTTGTTATGGATAATGGAATCTAAACTGGGTGAGTGGTTTGTTAGTTAGAAATCATCTGCTGTGTCCCTATGTTGATTGCTCTGCACATCAACGTAGCAAAAGTCTAAGGATAAGAGCTTTGGTGGACGAGGAACGGAAAGTTGTTCTTCAGAAATCGATTGGTGACAAGAAGACTAAGAGCGAACTGCGATTCTTGTACAAATTGTGGAGTATTCCCAGCAAGTGTCCGTACTGCAACAGACCCGTAGAAGTTGTCATAGATGAGACACATGATGGTAGAAACATCAACATTCGACTTCCGAACAAGAAGAAGCATATCCTTGAAAAAGAAAAAGACAAAACTGGTAGAGAAAACCTGACGAAAGAGGAAATCCTCGAATTAGATAGGAAATATGATGAAGACCATCCTTGGTGGACACGGAAGGAAAAGGAGTTAGGCGACAAGTTTCGAAGAACAAAAACGGTAACAAAAAGCGATTTGCTTCAAGTAGTTGATTGGAAATTCAAGGAGGTGCCACCCAGATATAAGAGAGTGACAGAATTAGCAGAAAAGAATACAAATGAAATAGTTCAACAGACTTGCAGTAAGGTTTTCGCTATGAGTGATGATTCAGATAGAATAAGAAGCCTTGATGCCCTTCATGGTGTTGGTCCCGCTTTGGCGAGTACAATACTTGCTTTCTATGACCCAAAAAACTATGGCGTTCATGATATTCATGTTTGGAGAGAATTTTTTGGAGACGAGCCTTCTACGATATTTATTGGGAGTGGATGTTATTTAAGACTCCTTGCGGAACTGAGAAAAATAGCGAACAGATATGACCTTGATGCAAGAACGGTTGAAAAAGCTTACTTCAAGAAAAATCTTGATGAGTAGGCTTGAGCAGTCTTCTATCAGTTCTTTTGAGCCGATTTCTGTTTTTGCGGAAATGTTATAGCTAAACTCGGTAGCGTAGAGTACTGCGAGGTTTGTTGAAGGCTGTGACCGCTTTGAAGGTCGATGTTAGACTAGAATTAGAGACTGTGGAGTTTAGTGAAAGCAGGTTAAAAACCTATCTTGGTAACATAGGCGAAATGATTGCTGGGCAAGTCCTGTCAAAACGAGGGTTTTCCGTGTGGGAATTGAAACCTTTCCATGCAGGTGGGCTAAGAACAGAAAGAGGCGTATTTGGCAACTTATTTACCTATTTGGCTTTTCTTTATCCAAGCAATTACCGTATATTTGATGGGGCTTTAGGCTACGAGAAGAGCCGTGAGTTGGCTGTTAAGAAACTTGAGGGCTTCAAGAAATACATAGAGAGCATTGGCGTGATTGGAAAAACTGGTATAGTGGGAGCCGCTCAAATCAAATCAAAAAGAAAATCAAAGCATGTTTACACTCCCGATTTAGTAGTCAAGAAGGACAACGAGATTTGCATAGTTGAAGTCAAAACTAATAGCGGTAACATTTACCTCAAACCCGAGAAGGCCAAAGGGCTACTATCAGCAAGGAAATTTGGTCTTATTCCGTTGCTAATCAATCTAAATGTGAGCGTAGACGCTACCAATTTCATGATGCGAGAATTGCGGGCAACGACAAATCCAAAGAACAAGCCATAGAACAATTCTCAGTCGTAAGATGCTTGTTGTCAGGAGATTTCGCCAATGAGTGCGGAGTGCAAATCTCACCCTTGGCACTTCCTGGAAGTGGGCTTATGGGTTTTCCTGTTCGCCAAAGTGTGAGGCTGCAATGAAGATGTCGTCCACGCCCACGTATGCGTCATTGGTTATGTCGTATTTGCCGTCCCAGCCTAGAGATCCAAGATCTTCACCGAAGCGCGAAGCTATCTCAAAAATGTCATCTATGCCCACGTAATAGTCTCCAGTAACATCGCCAGGAATGCCAACATGAACTGTTCCCGCAATGCGAGTATTGTCTGAAACGTCGGCTTCCCCAGGGACATTGTCTGCTACGACGCTTATGATGTAGTTGCCATAGGAGAAGTCTGTAGTGTTCCACGTGAAGGTGAGGGTTGTGGAGTTCCTGCTCGTCAGCGTGATCTCCACAAGTGCGCAGAGTGCCCAGATTTCGGTTGTGTTGGCGTACGCTGTTATGTTGAAGGTTTCTGTGGAGTCGCCATAGTTGAACATCGTTGCGTCGATGGACAAGCCATATCCCTGTCCAACAAGGGTCTTGGAAGCCTTCGTACTGGTTACTCCAATATCATGAGGATTCCAGGGATATGGCTTCATGAGCGGGTAGTTGTCTCGATTGTCAACGTCGACGACGTAGGGTGTATCTCCTATTCCGTCACTTCCCAGCTGATTCTGATTGAGCCCGCTTTTCTCATCAACTCCCGCGTAGTCGCTCCAATGGTTTCCGCCAGAAGGATAACCATCATCCCAGACGTTAGTTGAGGCATAAGAAGAGACTTGGCTGGTGTTGTTTATGAAGTTATTATGGTAGATCGCACTATTAATAGAGGAATCGAGCAAGATGCCCCGCCCGTTGTTTGCTATAGTGTTTCCACTCACGCTATTATTAGAAGAAGAATGGAGCCGGACGCCAGCAAAATCGTTTGCTGCTGTGTCGTTTCCGCTCACGCTATTATTACTAGAAGAATAGAGGAAGATGCCGACCCAGAATGCCGTGATTTTCATGTTTTTGATTGTTACGTTGCTTCTTCCCGGCAACTCTACTCCATAATCAGAGCCCGAAGCTTCTGTGCATTGTAGCGTGTAGCCTGCTCCGTCTATTATGATGTTGTCTCTTTGTATGATGATTGCGCTGGAAAGCTGTGGGACGTTTCCCGTGATGTTGTCTGTTAACGTGTAAGTGACATTGTCAAGGCTGGAGATCGGTGCATCTGACGGTTGTATGCTTCCGTCAGCCTGAATGTAGATGGTTTCGCTCGAAGCATAATCTGACTTGGCAGGTTGAACGTTAAACGCCAGCGTCAACATGCTGGTCAACAATAGCGTGAGGATCAATGCTGAAACTGTCTCCTTGGCCATGAACGGCCTCCCCCTTCTCATGCACAACCACATAATAGGCTTCAATCGATTTAGGTTTTGTGGAAACGTCTTCTAGAGCATCGCAACCAATCCTCCTGGCATTGAAAAGTATCATATGCAACATGATATTCAAGACGTGAGAGCAAACTCGCTTCGTATGTTGGATGGTATCCATAAACGTCAAGCAGATGCTTGCATCATTCTATTAGTAACACCATGGGGCGCTATTGTCGTGGATAGAAAAAAAGGGTTTGTGGGATGCTTTTTCGTGTTATGTTGGGCTTTTCCCGTTTTTGCCGCCGCCCTGGCTAGGGAGAAGCACCTTGATCGCGTCGCTTCCACTGAACTCTGTTCCGTCGTTGAGGTTGCCCGTTAAGGTTAGGGTCACGCTGCCAGCCGTGATGCCTCTGGAGAGTATGTAGTTTTGCACTGCTGCCCTGTCGAACTTCACCATCAAGTCGGGAACGCCATCCCTATCATAGTCTCCAATAGCGGTAGGAGCAGATGGGTCTACTGGGATAGTGGCATTCAACAGCATTGACGAAACATCAACGTCAGTAGCAACGTAGCCTTCAGGAAGCTCCACATAGCAGGTAATCCAATTGCCCTTGCTCTTCAAGTTCAACGTTTCAGGGTCATTATCAACCTCAGCCACTATACATGGAGCATA
Source organism: uncultured Candidatus Bathyarchaeia archaeon (assembly GCA_964506875.1). GTDB lineage: Archaea > Thermoproteota > Bathyarchaeia > Bathyarchaeales > Bathycorpusculaceae > CAZDNV01. The sequence goes on along the minus strand of CAZDNV010000133.1, from coordinate 219 downwards.
CGATGTGGCGAGACCTATGCTGGCTCCTGAGCTCCCTGAGGGATCTGAGAGGCCCCAATACCACATCAGGATCGTTCCGTCTTCTTTTTCCACGGCAGCGCTTGAAAACACGCCTGCCGAGTCCCAAGCTCCTGGTGGTCCCACATCCAATACAGGGTTGTTTTCGTATTTTGACCATATGAAGCCATCAACTGATGTAGCGAGTCCAACTCTGCCAAT
>CAZDNV010000132.1:0-4789 GCA_964506875.1 uncultured Candidatus Bathyarchaeia archaeon | reverse complement strand
CAGAATGATCATCGAGGCAACCAAGTTTAACGATTTAGACGAAAAGAGAAAAGAGCTCATCGAAATCCGTTGCCGGGCAAAGAATGTGATTTATGAGGCAAAGAAAGTGATAAAACAGCTAATCAGAAAAATCACTGAAAAGGAAAAGTGGACTCTGGAAGAAACTTTGAGCAGACTTGAGGGGGCGTTGAATAGCAGCAATGCTCAGAAAATCAAAGACAACATTGATACATTAGTGGAGCAGACCAACGGAATGACCATGAAGGTGAAAATGGTAAGCCAAGCCAAGATATTGGCCCTTGCAGTAGAGAGAAGACTGGGTGACAACGCATCCAGCGAAGAGAGAAGAAAAATCACGGAAACAATAAAGAGACTTGAAGAAGTGCCATACATAGACACCGAAAAAGAGATGAACAAACTGAAAGAAATGATAACTCTTTTAGAAGCGGGACAATGAAAAAAAAGGGTTGAGGCCTAGCATGGAAATTCGGAATGCCTACGAATCATTAGGAGAATCTTTTCCATTTCTTTTCACAAAGTTCTCCAGCTGATTCATTGATATTCTGAACGTTGCGAACGCATTCTGGAATCCTTTTCTTCCCTCATTGGTGGCTTCGTAAACTTTCTTCCCTCCTTCAACATGTGATTCTACCAATTTCTTTTCCTCCAACAAATGAAGAAGAGGGTACAGAGAGCCTGGACTAAGCAAGACGCCGAACTCCTTGTGTATATCCGCCATTATCTTGTACCCGTACATAGGTTGGCCGTTTAATATTGCCAATACCACCAAATCAAGTGTTGTTTTGACGTACTTTCCAAAAGTCTTTTCTTTGAGTCGCCCAACGTTTACAGCAAGGTTGTTTACGGTCATATATTCCCTTCCTAATTCTTCGTGTCGATTTTTGTTACTACTAGCGATTGTTTATCAATTGTATTCTTAATGGTTATGAACTTCAAATATGAATCAGGGATATGTCTACCACGCGCATTACGGTTTCCTTCACTGATGTCTCACCGAAATGGAGCTTATGCTAATATCCCAAAACGAGTGAGCGTGCATGCGCGTTATTGAATTCTTTTTCTGGTTGGGGTAGGGCTGAATGGAGTGTCTCACAGCATTTTTGCGGCTTAAGTTATTGTCACCACAAACAAGGTAGGTAAACCCAAAAGAACGGAACCCTTCAGAAAAGCGAATTAGGACCAGGGCAATAGTGGTGAACGCGCGCGCTACAGTGGATTGATCTCTAAACTCAAAGAATCTACTAGGATTGACATAACTACGATCAAGATGGCTTATCGGGTCCGTAGTGGTGGTGCCGGAGGCGGGATTCGAGCCCGCGACCTCTGGACCATTGGGCGTTTGCCCCTTTTTGTTCTCCAGATTATGAGTCTGGCGCCCTGGCCAGGCTAGGCTACCCCGGCTACATAGGAGGACTTGGTGACATTAAGTGGCCTTCGAATTAAGCCTTTTCGCATAGCCATAATTCAAGGAAACGCAATCGCGTGACATATCAAGCCGTTTTATTATAGGCCACTTTAGTGCAGAAGGTAAGCGCCTCAATAGAGAATGCCAATTCACTTCTAAGAGCAAGATCCAGAAATGAGCAACAAACCATGTGGATAGATGACTCTTTTCAAGGCATAGAAAAAGGGGATGTTATGCTAGCAGCTTGGTATGCTCTCCGCTATTGTATAATGCTTTTGCCACCAGCTTGCCTCATCCTAGGCGGGTGGCGTTTCCTCCTAGTTGGGCGAGCTCAACCTTCGATGAAGGTGAAGGTTAACGGTGCTAGAGTGTTTCTGTCGATTGGGATTTCAACTCTGTTTGAGTCGAGTAGTTTGGTTTCGTAGATTTCCGTGAAGGATATTGCTGGTTTCGTGTAGTCGTTGGTTAGGTATCCGAAGACTATTGTTGCTAGCTTTCCGCTGCCGCTTCTGACTGGATTTTCCTTGCCGATGAGTGAGCCTGCCATCAGCAACTTGTCTTCCCCAATGTTTGTTGTGTTGATGAATATGCCCTTGCTAATGTCAGGCAAACTACCTGAGGGATACTCTGCTCCAACAAATCCACCTGGAGTCACTGACATTATTTTCAGTTGACTAGAGTCGTAGACTATCAAGACCGACCAAGCGTATAGGTCATTGACATCAGCGACACCGAGTTCTGCTGTAAAGCTTCCCAAGATCGTGGGTTCATTGTGGACTTCTTTTGCTGCAAAGAGCGTCGCTAGAACGTATCCAGACACTGAAGAGGAGAGAAGGAAAGCTACTAGCATTAGACCAGTTCTCATTCTCCTATCGTTCAACATACGTGAAACTCCTTTCATAAGATGCCCCCCATTTCCGTCAAATCCTGCGTTCCCGTTTAACATGTACGTGCCTTCTTTCTTCACGATGACACCGTTTTGACACATCTCTTTCAGTCTTACGCTTAGAGTCTTTCGTGGGAGTCTCGTGAGTCGCAGTAGCTCGGTGAATGTTGTGGGTCCTCTCTGAGTGGCTTGTTTGATTAGGTCTACGTCAACTTGCTTGCGGTTTTCCAGAGTGATTGTTCTTCCACAGTTTGGACATGTTATTTGTGGCACGGGCATCACTGTAACGTAACGAGCCAAAAAGCGGGATATAAATGTTGGTGTCATAGAAACTCCGCCCTTTCCGCCCTCTTTTCAGTTTCAAAATCTCTGGTTTCTATGACACTAAAAGAGACCTGCTCCATGACCACTCCATCATTAGTTCAAAATACGCCTCGGTCTGCCATTCCCAGGCAGATCATCTTCTTATTGTTGTCACTTTCCCAGATCTTTCTCCAAGATATGCAATTGTAGCGATATTTACGAAAAGTCCGGTTTCAATTACTCCTGGAAGTAGCTTAAGCTGATGTTCAAGCTCCCCAGGCTTGCGAATCAGCCCAAAATCTACGTCTATCAGCAGGTTTCCATTGTCCGTTATGACTGGACCAACTTTCTTTATTGCTTCTCTTATAATGGGTTTTCCGCCGATGTCCTTTATCTTTCGCATTAGGAGTGGCGCTGCAAAACGAAGCGCTTCCACTGGCACAGGAGCATTATTCTCTCCTAGGACCTTGGCCTTCTTCGTCTCGTCTGCAACTATGATTAGCCTCTTGGATGAAGAAGCCACTATCTTCTCTCGGGTGAGGGCGCCACCCATTCCCTTGATTAGATTTAGCTTTTCATCAATCTGGTCAGCGCCATCGATTGTTAGATCAAGCAGTGAATGCTCATCCAGAGTGGTTATAGGGATTTTATGCTTCACTGCCAGTGCAAAGGCTTGATAAGAGGTTGGAACGGACACGATGTGCAATTTCTCTTGTTGTATTCTTTTTCCGATTTCCTCGATGGCGTAAGCAGAGGTGCTTCCACTGCCTAGACCCAGAGCAAAACCATTTTCAACGTGCTTGACTGCTTCTTGGGCAGCGCTTCTTTTTGCCTTTTCAATCCATTCTTGCTTAGGATTCAACTTCCATCTGCCCCAGTCGGTCCAAGACTTTTTCGACTTCGTTTCGGATTTCCTCTATTCTTTTTTCCGCCTCTGTTTTCGGAATGGGCTTGGATGAAGGCGGCTTTCTCTTTCTCTTCCCTTTTTCTTCGTCCGATGCTTTTTCCTCCGCAGGCGGCGGGGTTTTTGAGGCGGACGCAGTTGTCTCTTTGACAGGGTTCACATCTGCTCTCTGGCGAAGCTCCTCAATTTTCCCGCTTAGCTCATCGAAGCGATCGCTGAACAGCTTTATCAAGTCTTCTTGCATCGCTTCAAGCTCGTGCAAGGCAACTACTGATTCATCCTTGGATATGGCTTCTTTCACCGTCATCATTCTGGTCTTGTATGTCTGTGCAAGCCTCTCTCTTTCCTCTTCAGTGATTTTTCCTTCTGCATGAGCCTCATACAATCGCCTAATCGCATCGCTCAGGATCTCTCTCTCCAATTCCAACGTCCGTAGTTCGCCCTTGGCGTGGCCAGCGTCATCAGGAGAAATGCTTTTTGTGACTTTGAAGGGTAATCCTGCCAAGTTCAGGTGTGGTTTCTTCTCTTCCGGCGCTTTTTTCCTTCTTACACCCTTTTTCACTGCGTAGACGATCACAATACAGGCGAGAACGATCACTGCTGCAATCAGCGTGTACATCAAAGGATCGTCTAAGGGCAAGGGTTCCCCTCTCTAGCTTTCATTGCTATTCATCCATATATAAGTTATAATAATCTCCATGCGAGAATGGTTTTGCACAAGAAAACATCGTTCTGATCTTCGCTCGCGCGAAATCGACGCCAAAACCTCTTGAAATCTGCTTACTGAACCAACAAACCTGCGAAACCCAGATGTCGTCTCGCATGTCTTCGAGAATCCAAAAATGGAGCCTCGGGCGGGATTTGAACCCGCGACCCCCGCCTTACCAAGGCGAAGCCCTAACCGGGCTAGGCCACCGAGGCAACCTGCTTTCAGGATGAACCATTTGGAGAAGATTTAGCTTTCGGTTAGTAATTGCGGTTGAGCTTATTGGGATGTTAGTGGCTGAATGTAGTTTACCATCCGGAGCTTTCCTGCCTTTTCTATGTTCCGAGCAGAGCTGGCATCCTTATGCCGTACTATGTTTCTCAACGTCTGCGCGCTCAAGGGCAACAAGGCTAAGTAAATATAAAAGAAAACACAATCTCAACATCTAGGCTCCGCAACCGCGGGGGTGTCCGAGTCTGGTCAAAGGAGGCAGGCTTAGGACCTGCTGCCGCAGGGCTGCATGGGTTCAAACCCCATCCCCCGCACCTTCAACATGCTTTTGGA
>CAZDNV010000131.1:0-4790 GCA_964506875.1 uncultured Candidatus Bathyarchaeia archaeon | reverse complement strand
CGACGTTACTTTGCTTTTGCCCATAAGGCCGAAGAGGAGGGTTTTCCGCAGAATGCCAAGCTCTTTGGAGCTGCTGCAGAAACCGAGACGGTACATGCATTGAACCATCTTCGTATTATGGAAGAAGTGCGGCCCACGATTGAAAACGCAGGCTTAGCTACTGCAGGCGAGACTCTCGAATCAAAGAAAACGTCTCCCGAATACATCAGCATGCTAAACAGGAAGGAAAACAGCAGGCTGCTTGGAGGTTCGAGGCTGCAAATAAGGTTGAGCAGGTCCATGCCGGTTTTTTCTCAAAAACAGTCAAAGGCTCAAAACAAGGAGAACCTACTGCAAGTTGACTATTACGTATGCGGTATTTGAGGAAACACTGTTGAAGGAGCGTCACCAGAAAAGTGCCCGATATGCGGAGTAACTAGGGCAGGTTCTTTAAAGCACTTTGGCGCGAGCATGCATGGACAAAGACAATTCCTCAACGAGCACGCACTACCGGCATCGTCTAGAGAAAGCCGCGAGCTTCGGTGAAGTGTGGAGTATAGTAAAGGATACCGTGGAGTCTTCCTTGAACAAGCGTAGAAATGGAATGATGCTTTTTCTAGATGATCTTCCTATCCAGCTTGGTGCATACCATTCTGTTGGCACAAATAACATCGTTTTGAACAGAACCCTGGTTCAGATTGTCGAAGCCACACTTGGATCGAGAACGGTGGTCAACGCCCTAATCTACAACTTACTAGTGCACGAATACTTGCACGCGCTAGGCGAGTATTCTGAAGTTGATGTGAGACAACTAGTCTATGAGATCGCAAAGTGCTGTTTTGGCGAGAACCATGTTGTAACAGTGATTGCAGAGAGAACTCCATGGACTTTGCTCAAGGGAATACCTTTAGAGGCAGTCAATCCGCATAAGAGAGTCGTCGAAATCGTCAAGGATTTTGAGAAGGCAGACAAGTATATAGTCTAGTCGTAATCATAAGCTCTCGGCTTGTTGCCGCTAAGAAGAGGACAGCGCAAGGTAAGCCACTGCGGGTCTTCTTTCGGATAGTTCAGCTCAAAGCTAAAATCCCGCTGAATACACCAACTAGTAGGTGAGTCATTTGAGTGCTGGCAGAGTAATCGGCAAAGCTAACGGTAACCTATTCACTAGAGACGGTAAATCCTTGGTCAGTATGATTTCTTCTGCTGCCGATTTGAAGAGGAATATCCTGAAAGCTGTAGACTTGATCGGCGGATTTGATAGGATCGTTGAGAAGAACGATGAATTCCTGTTGAAACCCAACTTCAACACTGATGACCCGCCTCCTGCTTCAAGCGACCCTGATTTCGCAAAAGCAGTGATCGAACTGTTATATGAGCACGGTGCTGCAAAAGTGATCTTGGGCGAATCTTCTATGGTCTCGACTTCCACTCGAAGGGTCTTAGAGAATACAGGGATGATGAGAAAAGCAGAAGAGGCTGGCGCGGAAGTCGTCTGCTTCGACGAAGGAAAATGGGTGAAGGTCGATACAGGTGGCGAACATCTCAAGAAGGCGAGTCTTCCTGAAAGAGCGTTAAAAGAGAAGAAGCTGGTTCATGTGTGCTGCATGAAGACGCACAAGTGGGCCAAGTTCACTTTAAGCATGAAGTTGTCCGTCGGGTTCATGAAACCTAGTGAAAGGTTGTTGCTCCATTCAAGACACCTTGAAGAGAAGATTGCCGATCTGAATCTCGTAGTGCGCCCTTGCCTGGCGGTCATAGATGGTAGAAGTTGCTTTATTAATGGCGGACCTGCATGCGGCGAACTCCGCAACCCAAACATTGTAATGGCGTCAGGAGACAGGATCGCACTGGACGTTGAGGCAGTGAAAGTGATCGCATCTTATGAAGGCACAAGTCTAACCCAAGATCCATGGCATTATACACAAGTGCGCAGAGCCATAGACCTGGGGCTAGGAGCGAGAAGCGAACAAGAGTATATTGTGATCGGCAAATGAACAAAGACTATGCTCTGCTTTAGAAAGCTAGTTCTAAGTGACATTGAATGCTTCAAGACATTGCCGAAGATTTCGTTGCGTGCGCGCAGTTTGGTAGACAGTTTGAAAGAAACGCTGCTCGAGACTAGGGTTCGTAAAGACAGGACAGAGAATCCACAGAATCCAGGATCAGTTACGTACCAGTAATATGATTTTTCATATGATGTTGGCGACTTTGGCTTTTATTCGTCCTTCATGTTTTCTCGAAATGAATTACGTAGACTAGCTGGTCTTCATCCCACTCTCTATGCATTTCCTTCCACAGCTTCTGGAACTCCTCTAGGCTATAACCTCCTTCTCGTTCGGCGTCCTTTCCGTCGAAGTATCTTAGCTTTTTTCTTTCAATGGAAATAATCTTCAAATCTGCAAAGCGAGGTTCCCATACGGTAGCGTATACAGCTGCTCCCGCCTTTATTTTAGGATCGGTTATGGTTGCCCTTGAGGTTTGAGTTTTCTTTCCAGCAAGTATCAGGTCTTTGTCTGAGCTGGTGAACTGCAACTCGCAAGGCATTTTCAAGACTTCTTCGATTACCGTCTCTATTGGTTTTTGTGGTTCCCGGGCGGCCCCCTCCATTACCTGTGCTCTTTCCTTCACGGGAAGCCGCGTCTCTGCAAGCTTTCTAATGACTTCCACTTGTCTCTCAAGTCCTTCAACCGTTCGCCCCACTTTGACTGCTGTCAGGTAGTCTATTTTGCCTTCTGGTACTTGACCTGAAATCGTGGAAGGTGAGACTAGTTCTTGCACTTCTTGCGGAACAATATCGACAGCTCGTAGCCAAAGAGAAACAGCATCGCTGCTAACGCCTATCTTCTTGGCAATCGAATCTTGAGTTGGATATTTCTCCAAGCAGTTCTCCAGCAGGTACCTACACACTTTTCCTTTCTCAATTGCACTAAGCTCTACTCTCTGAATGTTCTCAATAAGGTTCAATTGGACAACTTCATCATCGCTGTATTCCCTCACGATTGCAGGAATCCTATCCAATCCGGATTGTTGCGCTGCTCTGTAACGCCTCTCGCCTACGACGACCTCGAATTCGCCATTTACAGGTCTGACGATAATCGGTTCCAGCAATCCAACTTCTTTGATGCTTTCTGCAAGTTCATTTAGGCGTTCTATGTTAATCTCTATTCTAGGATTAAGCCTGTTCGGGCGGATCTTTTTCAGTGCGATCTCCCTTACCGTTTCAGCCATTACTTGCGCCTCCTATTCCAATGCTTAGGAAATTTCATTCATCTCTATTTAAGAATTGCAGAAGAAAAAGTAATGATCGAGTTGTTGCCTCTATAATCCTATTTCAGCGGCAACCTTTCTCAATCCTTCTAGGGCTATTTCAAAAAAAGCTTCTCTTGGAATCCCGACCTCTTCACAAGAGACTATCCTTGCTCTTTTGGCTCCTCTTGCAAAGTCTTTGTCCTTGAATTTCTTGCCAATCGTTTCAGCTCTTACGTCAGCAAGCTTTCTCGAAGGCATGACCAAAGCGCATGCTACAAGCAGTCCTGAAATGGCATCACAAGCGACAAGCGCCTTTTCCATTCGAGTCTCTGGCATCACATTTGTGTGTTCGAAATTGTGAGTTTTTATGGCTCTTGTGAATTCCTCAGGAACCGCTCCTTTCAGAATCTCTTCAGAGAGAAGACTGTGTCTCTCTGGTTGAGCCTCAGTCTTTTCATAGTCGATGTCATGAAGTAGACCTACTAGTCCCCAGGCTTCTTCACTTTCACCAAGGTGCTTGGCCACACTACGCATTATGGCTTCAACGGCGAACATATGATAGATGACATTTCTTTTTGCAACGTTCTTTCTGATTAGGATAAGCGCTTCTTCCCGTGTTAACAATGTTCTTCTGCCTAGGCTTCGGTTGCCTTGTCTCAACTAGTATTCACTTGCCCACAGTTAAGTCTTGAGCTGCCCTTGTCTCCGTGCTTGGGTTTTCATGCTGTGGAGATGGACAAAATATATAATATGAGTCATGGTTTTCTGGAGTCATCGTCGGAGCCAACAGATTTGACTGCACCGAGATACACAGTCACGTGGAAAACCCTGTTTTTGCCTATTCTGGGTCTTGTTGTCTTCTTCGCCTACCTTTATGTTTTCCAAGTGGACATTCTCGAAATCATCGGCATTATCCAAAAGGCCAACCTTTACTTCTATGCCCTTGCCACGATTGCAACATTATTGGATGCACTGTTCTTTACACTTGCTTGGCATTCTCTGCTTGACTTTCTTTCTGTTAGGATCCATCGGTCAAAGCTGTTCCTTTTCGTGTGGGTTGGTGTGTTCGTTGACACGCTGATTCCCGCTGAGTCAGTGAGCGGGGAGATTTCAAAAATCTATCTCGTGAACAGAGAGCACGATGGATCTGCGGGGAAAGCTACGGCTTCAATTGTCGTCCAGAGACTGATAGGGATGAGCATAAACATAGCGACGCTGGTGGTTGGTGCAGTCCTTTTGTTTGCTGAAAGTCAGCTCTACGGAACCTTGCTTATTCTAATCATGTTCTTGGTTGCTCTCACTTTTCTTTTTCTGATGCTGATCTTGCTCTTATGCGTCAAAGAGAACTGGACCATGAGAATAGTCGAGAGCGTGATTAGGTTTGCAGAATGGGTAACCAGAGGTCGTTGGAAACCCTCTAAGTTCAGGGAGGAAGTAATGAAGGCGGCAATAGCCTTCCATAGCGCGATAAGAGAATACGCTCATGCACCAAAAACCCTGTTCACATCTGTCTCATTTTCCGTTATCTCTTGGTCGTTAACTCTAGCGGTCTTCTACCTTAC
>CAZDNV010000130.1:0-4812 GCA_964506875.1 uncultured Candidatus Bathyarchaeia archaeon | reverse complement strand
AGGGTACGAGAATCGGAAGGCTAGGAAGCTCTCTGGCGGTGAACAGCAAAGAGTAGCTCTGGCTCGAGCTCTAGTTTTAGATCCAGAAGTTCTTCTTCTCGACGAACCTACCTCGAATCTTGACCCTGCTAACGCAAGAACAATCTTGGAAGTTATACAAGAATTCTCCAAGAAAGGCCTAGTGATCATATCAACTCATAATCTCCTACACATCAGAACACTCACGAGGCATTCAATCTACTTAGAGAAAGGTAGAATTGTGGAGATAGGAACAACCAATGATCTCCTAGATAACCCAAGGATGGAAGGGACAAAGAGATTCATTAACGGTTCATTCTGAGCTGTGAGCATGCTAAGCGCGTGCTAAGTCTTTCATATAGTTCTTGGGCTTTCCCATGCGCAGTGATAGTTTGCCGCGTTCTTTCTTTCGAATTCTTCCCTACTTTCAGCTTGCATTGAAGCCCAATAGAAGCAAGAGCCAATCTCTTCTTGGACCGTTCCGGGCGTTATGGAGTCTTCTTTCGCAACCATACCCAAGGCTTGCTCATATAACTCAGCAGCCTCCATTCAACAATACTTGCCCGCCCTTTCCTTTGCTTTCTCAAGGTAGTTCTCAAAAGTGGAACTCCCAGCCATAACTCACAGACCAATAGAAGCATAACTTGCGCATGGGAAAAGGCTTTCGCCAAATCGCTTAGCGCGTACTAACCTGTTGACCTTCTTGGCTAAGATCACTCCGCGCTCTCCAGAGCTACGGCTATCTGAAGAAAGACTAAATGCTCGATGAGGGTTTACGAAGGCGCATTGAATATGCGCGGCTTGATTGCTCTCAGTTATCGTGTGTTTCAAAACGTGCTGGAATTGTTATTCCTTGGTTTTCGCTCTGAGCAGTGGAACACCCACAGTTGCGATTACTGCAGTCGCTAGAATCACAACCACTGCGATGTTGATGTAGAGAGGCGACAACTTCTGGAAGACACTTCCTACATCTGGATATCTTACAGCGTCAGCGTACTGCAATGGCAGAGTAGCCAGTACGGCTGAAGCCAAGCCTCTCGTCAGCAACACACTCATTATCCCTCTTTCCCCAGGCAGCTCACTTCGAACCGTTGCCAGACGTACGGCTCCGAATCTTGTCAAGAGCAAGGTCAAAGCAAGTGTTATTCCTATAACAACCGTCAGAACATTAAGGGTCGTGACGATCAGACCCATGTAAACGAAAAAGAATGCTCTCAGTAAGAAGGCTATCTCAGACTCGAACCTTTTCAACCCGGCGTCGACCACATGGTTTGCCGGTTTTTTCATTCTGAGTATTCCGTAGATTTCTTTCTCGTTGCCCAGCATTATGCCAAAGAGCAGGGAACAGAGTGCCCCGCTCCCGCCCAAGAATTCTGAGAGCGCGTAGGCGAGTAGCGTGATACCTAAAGTGAGCATGTAAGAATAGGTCGCCTTAACGAATCGCTTCAAAATGCTGATCCAGCCGATGCCGATGACTATCCCAAGCATTGCTCCGATAGAGAAACTGCTGGCCACAGACTTGGCGACAGTCGTCAAGTCGACAGCTCCATTCAAAACCACTATTTCAATAATGACCAAAGACAACACGATGCACAGAACGTCGTTGATGGCTGATTCCAACCTCAGAATCGTTGAGGACCTTTCACTCAACCTGATTCTTGACGCCAGAGGCATCACGATTATGCTGCTACTGCCCCCGAGGATCGTTCCAAACAAGACAGAGTACAAAGGAGACATGCTCGGAATCACCAAGAAATACATGAGCAAACTTGTAATGACTACACTTGATGCGAATCCCGCCGTGGCAAGAACGGCTGCTCTCGGGCTCTCAGAGAAAACGTGGTAGATGTTCATAGCCATTCCACCGTCAAACAGGATAAAAACCAAGGCCAAAGCCGCCAGGTAAGGGGCAAAGCTCATCACAGAAGCGCCATCTACCAGACCCGTCGTTGGTCCAACAAGTATGCCTAGAACTATCAGGAACAGCATGTCTGGCACGCCAGTGTGTTCAAACAGGTAGTTGCTCAGAAAACCAATCACTATAATAGCTCCAGCGAGTATCAGGGTAAACGTCACGGTATCAAACAAGTCGAGACACAGCTCTTTATAGATTAGAAGATCCGGTTTAAAGGATTTATTCAGTCAAGCATAGCTCGGGGCTACGAGCGAGTAAGGCCTTCCATCGTCTGCAGAACATGGGAACTCTGCCCAAGCGGGAGGGGTAGCCGCGCGCGATAGCCTGCGAGCTTACCAGATCTCGTCAACCCTCAAATGGATCAGGAATCCTATTACACCACAGAACTGAAAGAAAAGAATCTCGACCAAACCTTCGATTGACAAGGGTATCCCAGCAAAACCAAGAAAGCCTACCACAAACAGAAACGCGCCGTACACAGTCAAGGATCTAAGGTTGTGGTACGTTTCCTCCGTCCTCCAACTCAACCGTACCCCCGAGAATAGAATCCAAACAAGCAACGGCGCAAACAACAGCAGCGCATACTTCTTGTACCACGACAAACCATTGCCGTCTCGTTCGCGCTTTTTCTTCCTGTAGATCGAAGGAAGATCAGGAAGGAAATTGCTGTAAAAATAAACAGCCACTCCCCACAAAACTAGTCCTAAGACATTTTCGCCAAGAACGAACTCGTAGCCGAAGACGTAGGCCAAGCTCAATGGCAGAACGACCCAAATGAACACTTGAACTGAATGCCGAACGTGTTCAGTCGTTTCCTCCTTCATTCGCCAAACTGGGAACCTAGACCTGATCTTGCGATTCATGTTCTTGAAAGAGTGCAACACAAACCCATAGAGTGCTTCGTGTAGACCTTTGAAAACGTCACGGGCCTTCGCGAAAAACTTTCTGCGCCTAGATTTCGTCGCTATCGGTCACCCAGTAATCTGTGATATTCTGTTTAGCTTGGTTCTTTAACTCTTCTGGATCGCGCGCGTCACCGCAATTCACAGAATCAACCATGCTTTGTTCATGGAAACAAGCTCAATTCACAGAGAACTCCTCATAGTCACAATTAAGTGAAAAACCCTCAAAAATGAGGGTTGCGTTTATTGTCTTCTGGAAAACTAGAAAAATCCGACTCGCTGCACACTTGTGATACTATTTTGTTACGAAAGTCCATGATTTTCCGCTGTTTGTTACGCGCGCCCTGATCCCACATGCACGTTCCCCATATGATAATCAGCTGTTCTTCCTGATTCTTTGTCTTGTGACGTAGTAGACTGCTCCCGCTAATAAGCTTGCGATTCCGATCAGCCACGATTGAACTGAAGCGAACACTATAAAAATGAGAAGCAATACGCAAGTTGCTGTTCCCAGAATCGGTACGATTTTCGGGTATTTTCTTTTCCCAGTTTTCAACCGAAGAGCCGAAATGCTTGCCGAAGCATAGTAGAACAGCATCGCAAAAATACTTACAGCTATGACGCTTGACAAGTCAAAGAACAGAGCAAGCAGTGCCATGCTGATTCCGGTTATCCATATGGCATAGTACGGCGTTTTGAACCGTATGTGAAGGCGAGTCAGCTGTTGAGGCAAGTCTTTTCCTCTGGCCATTGCAAATGCCATCCGTGAGACTCCCAAGATTGACGTCAGCAGCACGCTTGCGGTTGCCAGTAGTCCGCCTATGGAGACAATTCTCACGGCGAATGAGCTTCCCGTAATGCTAATTGCGTCTGACAAAGGTGAACTGGATCCTGATAGAGTTGGGGCTCCCACGAGTCCAACGGCGACCAGGCTAACCCCTAGGTAGAATATTGTGGATATGGCGAGTGACAGAATTATGGCTCTGGGAACGTTCTTTTTTGCATCCTTGACTTCTTCCGCAACCACGGCTACTCTTCCAAACCCGCCGTAGGCGAAGAAGATGTAGAATGCTCCTGTGAAAACGCCGGTCTGGAGAGGTGAGAACGGGTTGAGATTTGCAGGGTTGGCATGGAGAAAGCCGAATATGCAAAAGAATGCAAGAATAGCGAGTTTTGCGGTGACAAGCAGATTGTTCAGCACAGCTGATTCCCGGATTCCGATGAAGTTCAGCGCCGTGAACCCTATGCACAGACAGGCTGCAACCGCTTGCGGAGGCAGCATTGGTAGCCAGTTCGCAAAGTAGTTGGCAAATCCTAGAGAAACTGCAGCGCCAGAGAACGTGTTGCCTAGCATCCACATCCAGCCCGACAGAAACCCTGCGAAAGGTGAGATCAATTCGCGTCCAAACTCGTACACGCTTCCCTCTTTTGGCAACCAAGCCGTCAATTCAGCGAAGCTCAGTGCAGTGAAAGAAGATATGAGAGCCGCAATGAGCATCGAGATGACAAGAGCCGATCCTGCATACCCGGCAGTTATTCCTGTAACCACGAATATGCCAGCACCGACGATCGCACCAACGCTTATTGCAGTGGCATCAAATAGACCTAGGCTACGTTTCAGCTCGACCTGGCGAGTTTGTTTGTCTCCCATATCAATCTCCGCGCGCTGATTGAGTTGGGCTTATGGTGTAGATATCGATTTCCATAAGGTGTTTCGCGCGCGCGATCCAACGTGCTATTCCACAGGAGCATATAGTCTAATTAGGGCAAGATGCGGTTTTAGGTCTGATCAGTCCTACAAACCTGATTGCTCATGGGTATGGAGTGTGTCGAGAAATGTCGAGTGGTGGCATTGTTGCTTAGTGCAGATGACGCTGAAAGCGCTGCTGAAGCGGGGCATTCGTACAGTGGGCTATTCCTTCCTTCGTTAGTGATTTCTTACTTCGCTACAAGCCCCATTGGCATAGTAACAGGACT
>CAZDNV010000129.1:0-4825 GCA_964506875.1 uncultured Candidatus Bathyarchaeia archaeon | reverse complement strand
CGATGCCATAATCGTGTAGTCTCCGTCCTGGGAACCAGTGGTGTTCCACAAGACTTGAATGGTTATGGAAAAGCCGCTGCATAGGGTAGCATTGCTTAGCCCAATGGTCTCAGAGCCCGCGTAAGTTGGAATGCTGAACGTCTCTGTGAAGTCGCCTTGATTCTGTGCGGTCACGTTGACTATCACCATGTCCCCTTGTATGGCGATGAGTGGTGATGGAAATACCCCCATAATTGCTATGTCATGAGAGAAGGACGTGAAATAGCCGTAGCCGTCAACATTCTGACATGGAATAGGCCTTTCAAGTGAATCAAGCAATATAGTATCATATAGGTCCAGCGAACACTGTCCTGCTGCTTCCACGTAGAGTGTGATTGTTGCCAAGATGCCTTGACCACCTACTCCTGGAACCAACCCCACCAGTGTGCAGTCAATCATCAAGTATGCAACTGTCGAGTTTTGCATATAGTGAAAAAAGGTCTCTCCGCCTGTCTTAAGAAAGGGCCCCTCGACAACACCGGTTGCATCCAGCAGAGAAGTGTTCCATCCGAGCTTGAATTCCCAACCATAAAGGTCTGTAACGCCGTAGACAGTCACGTTGATGTTGAAACTCTGACCTACTTCAGCAGTCACGGAAGGAGGTGACACACTGATCGAAGCAGTTTCAGCTTTGGCAATACGTAAGAGCACAGAGAAGTCAGTGAGAATCAGTACAAGAAGAAGGGCAAAGCCGAGGCGTCCTAGAAGTCTCCTAGCCAGTACTCTCTTCGTCTTTCTCCTCCCTCGCCTACTTAATCTCTAGGCTTTTCTCATTAATGTGCGTTGCTTCAGAAAGAAAAAAGAGGGGAAAGGATGCTATCCTTCTATGTTGGCTGCGAGGCTCGTCAGGTCGGCTATGTCTATCTTGCAGTCGAAGTTGAAGTCCATGTCAACATCGTAGTTTCTTACTCCAGGCATTGAACCGTATCTCTTTGCGACTTTCACAAGGTCCTGCAGTTTGACCTTCTCATCGTCATCAAGGTCGAATATCTTTATCTCTCTGTATACGATGGAGTATCCCAGCACACCGCCACGTAGGAGGTCTATGCCAGTTATGTCAAGCTGGAATAGATGCCAGTTGTTGATGACTCGCAGTTCTCCTGTTTGGTTGGTGACAACCGGTTCGATCGTGCGGGTTGCATTCACAAGCTCCCCACTTTCGTTTACATTTACAGCTATGGTTATTTTCTCTACAGTCCATTGACCTGAGATGAAAAAGTCGCTCTCAGAGTAGTCGAATTTTATCATTGAAGCGTCAAGTAGCCTAGCCGCATATAGAGAGAATGTGAAACTCTCCGTCGGGGGCCCTGTGTGGTTGAGTCGAGGAGCTTCAGTAGACCAGATCGCATGTACTCGGGCCCATTCACGGTGGGTTCCGTTTATGTTTGTTATCTTGGCGTTTGCCGTAATCCACCCGAAGACTTCAGTTGAACCCCATTGAGTAACAATGCCGCGCATACGTACAGACAATATTTGAGCTTCGCCATCCGCAGTTGCGAGGCTTGGAATGAAGCCGATGCTTCCAATGGCCAACATTGCGAGCAATACTATGGACGTTGCTTTTTGCATTTCTATCTGCTCCGTTTTATGAAAACTACGTGTCGAAAGACAAATAAAAGCGTTTCTGAGGCTCTTCTGAAATTCTAACGTTTCCTAGCGTTTATTATCGTTCATAAAAGTTCATCTGCGTCTATTTCTGTTGTTAGACCTAGAATCAAAGGTATCTAGCTGAATTAGACTTGTGGGCTGGCCCGAGTGTCTTCACATTCTTCCAAGAGGAGATGCTATGCTTTCTGTCCTATTTCCGGTCGGAAATCAGCCACATTCCAGCTAAGGACATAGCTTTCTGCCTGAGCGATTCTTCTATTTGAAATGGGCGTACTTGGATTATAATTCTTAAATATTGCAGACGCATGTCTGATAAAATGAATGTCTTCATGAAAACCCAAGCTCCGCTTATTATAGCTTCAATTATGGTGTTCTTGATTTCCAATGGAGCGATTTGTGGCGAAACAAAGGTCGAATACTCTATTCAGATAGGTAGCGACGGCTCAGCTTCATGGATCATTAGACAATCTGGAACGGATATACTTGCCTCGCTTGGGACCTTGGTTGATTTCCGTAATAGGGTCGCTTCACTCGAAGAAGCCGCAAGAAGCAAAACACAGAGAGACATGGCTACAGACGTAGTTTCAGTTAATTCAACTCTTTCAGGATCCTATGTCATAGTTGAATATAGGTTTGATTGGAGCAATTTTAGCAGAACCGATAGTGGGCACATGGTAATCGGTGATGTGTTTCAAGTTGGTGACTTCTTCCTCCGGCTCTATGGAGATGGAGCAGTCTATGTGAAGTACCCGGTAGGATACAGCTTGGAGTCAGTTTCGCCACGACCATACGAAAGGGATGATTCTCTTCAGACTCTCAAATGGGTTGGAACTCAAGACTTTGGCAATGGACTGCCAACTATAACGCTAGTTGAGAAGCCTGCTGGTTCTGAATACATTCTTGGGCAAGACATCATTATCATCGCAATCTTGATTGCGGCAATGATAGGGATCACAGTCGGTTTCTATATGCTTGAATCAAGAAAAAGGAGAAGAAGCCAAGTTGTTGCCTCGGAACCTTCACTCTCGACTGGAATAGAGGATGCGGAGAAGAAAATCGTTGAGGTACTCAAGTCCTTTGGAGGTAGCTTGAACCAAGCAGCGATCACAGAGCACTGCAAATTCTCCAAGGCCAAGACCAGCCAGACTCTGTCGGCTCTCGAAAGCAAAGGAGTGGTCAGAAGGTACAAGAAGGGAAGAGACAAAGTAGTGATCCTTGCTGAGCAGAAAAAGAAGTGACAGGATTTGCAGCTGACGAGGCACGTAACATGCTTGGCCGAACCGATTCTTCTCCTGTTCTTTCTCACGACCTTTGTCCCTGTCCGGATGTTCGTTGCTGAGGATACGTCAGAGACTTTTGTCAGAGTGGAACCAGCAACTGCAGTGGCTAACGTGAGCGAGAAATTCTCAATCAACATAACGGTGACTGCCGTTCAGAATCTTTACGGTATTGAAGTCGTCCTCTCATGGAATTCCTCAGTTCTGGAACTTGCGGACATTGATGTACGATTGGGTAAGACTGATGGGGTTCTGTTTAACGACATTGGTATCGTTCAGAATGAAACTCAAGGAGGGAAGTATGTTCTAGCAGCTACATCTATTGCGCCGGCGCCTCCATTCTCTGGTAATGGCAACATCGTTAGAGTCACTTTCAGAGTGACAAACCCAAAGGAATCCAAACTCAATCTCGAATCCCAACTGCTCGACTATCCTCCGCCAGACAGAGAACCCCGCATATCCTATCCAATCAAGCACACTACAACTAATGGCTTTTTCGAAGTTATCGCTGAGTTTCACAGCTTAGCCTTTCTTCTGTTCATGCTTCTTGCAGGCCTGGCAGCGGTAGTCTGCAGAAGGTTGGGCAAAGGACCTACAAGTCATAGCAGAGCCAACCGACAAAACTTATTAGCAGAAAGATGAGCTACAGGGTAGACAGGCTAATGGCATGAACAGAAAAATCATCATGATTATTCCTTTGCTCATCGTCGTGTTGATAGCCGCTGCTTACCTGATCATGATCAGACCTGTTCCACAGGCGACGCTGTTTGTGGATCCTGAGTCAGTCCATGGCACTGTTGGCCAAGATTTTACTATCGGAATAAACACTTCAAACGTTGCTAACCTCTACAGCTATGGATTCAGATTGAGATGGAACTCTAGCATATTAGACGCTGTGACTGTTAGCGAGGGCTCGTTTCTGAGAAGCGGCGGTAGCACGTTTTTCTTCCCACGGATTAACGCCACTGAGGGCTACCTTGTAGTATACTCCACTCTATTGGAGGACGTTCTAGGAGTAGGTGGACATGGAACGCTGGCGACTGTCCAGTTTCACGTCAAAGGAAATGGCACCTGCACAATGGATCTTGACGATACTGTACTGATTGACTCAGCGGAAGATTCAATAAAACACATAGTGAATTGGGGCCACTTTGGCACTTAGTGTAAGTTTGGTTTCTTCTCTTGCGTGAACGTCTCATTTTTCCGGCATGCGGGGTCACAACCTGCAAATATTTTTCATGCGTTGCGCGTAAGGACGATTGCACTCGGTTAGGGAGAAGGACTTGAACAGAGTTGGAAGCTGAAGCTGTCAAGTCTATTGGCTTGTGCAAGGCGTACCATGGCAAAGAGATGGTTGTGGCGTTGAAAGGCATTAGCATTGGTTAGTAATATTCCATCTTTGATTATTACTTGGGCAGTAATGAGTGCAATGGGCTTCATGATATCGACATATCTTTTTAAGTCAGGCGTAATGGTTCTGAACAACTTGTCAAACCCCTTAGGTGTCGGATTGCCCTTCATTCCGTCAGTCTACTATTCCGAGGCTCAACTAGGGAGTCTAAGCTGTTCAATAAGAGAGGGAATCAGTCATCAAGTCATCACATGACCGACTGCTCCCACAAATCGTCATTTCCTCTATTTCGCCCTATTGAGTTAGGGTATATCGACAATTTCAGAACATCAGAGTTAAACTCCCAAGAGTGACATTCAATGCGAACCTTCAGCATTTCTAGCTAACCATGTGCTCTTTTCTCTTTCGAGATATCTGATCCTGGCGAGTCCTCTTTCTCCACAAGCAGACAGGCATATGAATGTTGGCAAAAAAGCATATACCAACCCTGGAACCCAATAGACCCTTGGACAAGAGCTCAGGAGGCGAAATTTATGCCCTTTAACAAGAA
>CAZDNV010000128.1:0-4854 GCA_964506875.1 uncultured Candidatus Bathyarchaeia archaeon | reverse complement strand
GCTACAGCTACAATTAATGTTCCGTACGGCGCACTTACACTAGTATATAGTGGAACTGAGTGGAAACTGCTATAATGGAAGAACTAAAACAGGCACTTAAACGTGCTTTTGCAACAACTTATGCGTTCTTGGTGAAGTCCGAAAACTTTCACTGGAACGTAACAGGACCAAATTTTGTGCAACATCACGAGTTATTTGGTAAAATATACGATGAGGTAGATGATGAACTTGATGACTTTGCTGAGCGTGTTCGCGCTTTGCGCTGTTATGTACCTGCTAGTTTTAGCCAACTTAAAGAACATTCGACGATTCTTGATACGTTGGAAATACTGCCACCTACCGAAATGGTACGTACATTGTACGTTGACAACGGAAAGATTCACACGGCGCTCATGGAAGCCTATGCGCTAGCTGAATCAGCTGGTGAACATGGACTTAGTGCGTTTTTAAGCGAACGCATTGATGCACACCGCAAACATGGTTGGATGCTTTATTCAACAATGCAACCCTAAAAGAAAAGCCTCATACTATTGCTAGTATGAGGCTTTTTTGTTTATAGTGGAGTATCTTCGTTGGAGTCCGAGTCGTCAACTTCGTCTGAGTGGTCGCCGTCAGTGCCTAGCTCACTAAATATCATAACTAGTAGATCGCGATACGGTTCGGCTACTAAGTGTAGATCCATTAAATATGTGTCTAAGTGATTATTGCGTAATAGTTGTGCATGGTACATGTACTGACCAAATGCATCTAAGCTTTCCGATATGTTTTCATTCGCATAGTCTTCAATCATTTGAGCAGCAGCCATTAGTAGCATGTGTGGTATACTAGACTTTGTAACTGTTACCAATCGCAGGGCTTTACGCTCACGTTCACGCATAATTGTGTTGCGTTTAGCAGTGCTCCACGAGTAGCCACCATCTCCGCCCCACAAGTCCCAGGCTACACGCCCCTTTGATGGAAAACCTTCTTCGCCACTGCGAAAACCAGTTGCCTGCTTGTCTACTTCGTGACGTGCAAAAAAGCTGTACATACGTAATACAGTTGATTCCGATAACGGTTCACGATCTTTTAATTGGTTTGCTCGGGCAAGACCCACAAGCGTACCGCCCGGCTTACCTTCATCTTTCCACTTTAGGGCACGACGGGCTGCTGAGGCCATGCCACTAGTGGGTTTATAACTTTTTGCCATATTAATTCCTATAGGCCATAATAATCTGTTTACACATTTTTGATCTAACAATATCTTCGTCTAAGAACTCGATGACTTCAATACCTGGAATACCTTCAAGCCGGTCAACAGCATCTTCTAGTCCACTGTCAGAAATATCCGATTGCTCTGTGTCGCCTGAAAAAATCATCTTGCAGTTTTTGCCAATACGTGATAACAGCATTTTCATCTCTTCACGCGTACAGTTCTGTGCTTCGTCTACTAGTACAACGCAATCATCAAAGGTTGTGCCGCGTAAAAATCCTAGTGGAGTAGGATCAATGTCTTTGCTTTTGAGCGCATACTCATAAAAGCCTTTGCCAAGTGCACGAGTAAAGATTGCATCAAAGGGTAGGAGATAAGGAGCGTACTTTTCTTCTAGGGTACCGGGCAAGAAGCCTAGGCCTCTGCCGGTTTCAATGTTTGGACGGGTAAGAATAACCTTTGAAATTCGTTTATAGTATAATTCGCGAGCTGCATAGTTGGCTGCAATAAACGTTTTACCTGTTCCTGCACTGCCAATTCCAAAAATCACATCCGAATTTTCAATAGCATCTAAGTAGCCTGCTTGTATTGAATTTAGTGGACTAATATCTTTAAAGCTATAATTACGCTGTGGCTGTGGCTCTGGCGTACCAGAATGTTTTACACTGCGCAGTCTGCTCTTTTCCTCTTGCGAGATATGTGCTGACTTTTTAGCTGGAAAGGTACGATGTGATTTGCCACTGTTTCTTGCCATGAATTTCCTTATTTTTTGGATAGACGTTGAAGTGAATATTAAATTATATCACCTCAACACTTTGGGGTCAATATAAAATTTACTTAGCCTGTTTATCCGGTACTTTTGTACCTTCTAGTTTCTTATGGACTTTAACGTCCTTACAAACTTCTTTTACCTTTTTTGTTTTAGGATCAGTTTGCTCTACACAAACTTTTTTAGTTTCAACAGCAGCAAATGCTGAGTTATTATAGCCAAGTGCAAAAATGCCTAAAAACATTAGTGCGGCCCCGATTGCTTTTTTCATTTAAATCTCCGGTTGAGGTGCTGGCTGAGGTGCTGGCTTACCATTAATCATACGAACTTCCATTATTGCCGTACCGTTAAATCCTTGCATAGTACCAAATCCTGGCGAGAAAGTTGGTTCTTGCTTTGGAGGTACATAGCTGGTTTTTGCAGCGGCAGCAGCATTATCTTGAGCTTGTTTCATTAGTGCAATTGATGCATCTACTTCTTCTTTGCTACCACCAGCCAGCATAATGCCGGATAACGTGCCGGTTAAAAATGTAGCAATAGGAATAATTAGTTCAAAAAACTTTTGATCAATAGGGCTAATTGCATTTAGTGGCTGTGTTACAAAAATTAAACTATAAAGCACAACAAAAACAATTCCTGTTAGTGTAAGCGCTAAACATATTCCAATAAAGAACTTTAAACGAGCCATTAGCTGCTCGTCAGTATATAAGATAACATTATTTTGCACAAATAACTCCTGTGGTTGGTGCAGCTGTTGGCGAAGCAGATTGCGTTGCCTGAGGGTCTAAGCGTGGATCACGCTGACCTTTAAAAATATGATCTGGACAAGTACGTGTTACATCACAGATAGGGCGTTTACATTGTGGGGTATCCCAATTTTCAGGATTTTGACATGGATACCTAAAACGATCGCCACCAAAAAACGCAAGCGCAACTGGCAACAGTATCAATACACCCAACCATTTAAATAGTTTTAAATCTACGTTCATATTACTTTCCAGCTAGTGGGTTATCAAGAGCTTTTTGAATTTTGCTATCAATATCCTTTTTAAGGATTTGAATTTTGCTATCAACATCCTTTTTAAGGGTTTCAGCTTCTCGCGATATTTCACGACGAGCAACGGCCATTTCTCTGCGAATAGCATCAACTTCGTTTTTTGCTTTGTCTATGTCGTCACGAATATCTTTACGTGTTTGTCGCATTTCTTGCTCGGTCTCACGTTGAGCTAATTTAACACCACGTTCTACTTGTTCAGTTACACTTTCATTGCGACGTATATCTGTTTTTAAGTCGTTTTTAATGTCACGAGTATAATCTGACGTCTTTGAGCTATTCTCTTCAATCACAGCTAATCGCTTGTCAAAATCTGATAAGTCTGGAGAAACATACTCAGCAATCTTCCTTTTCATGCCCTGATAATCTTTGTAGACCTCAAAAGCACCATAAAGACCACCTAGTAATGAACTTACTAATGTAAAAGCTACCATTAATTTAGCTGGTGTAAATTCATATCCGCCTATTGAAATAACTGTATCTTTGCTTGCATACTGCTTGGCTGCTGCTTCTAGTTCTTCTACTTTTTTATTTAAATCTTGAGTCATAATAACTTCTTATTTAGGCGTATTTTCAAAACGCAAGTTTTTAAGATTTTGTAGTTCGCGCTCTAAACGCTGAACTTCGATGCGCTTTTTTCGCAGTTCTAACTGATAAAGCTCATTACAATCTAATCGATTTTTAGGGGCCCCTATAGGTATAGTAATCCTGCCGTATACACCAATGTCTCGGCCTTGCATATTTGGTGAAGTACTTATTACACCAGGATTGTTATTGTTTATAACACCAACAACACCAAATTCTACGTTTGTGCTAGAACCTATTGCCATTGAACAATCTATTCCATCTGCACGAAAACTATCACTTTGAAAACTACCCATTGAACCTGGCAGCGATAAATTTAGTGAGTTAGGATTCGCAAAAGCAGCCACTGAATTAACCAGTATTAAAATACCTAGTAGTATAATTCTAATCATTTTTAACTTTAGAACATATTTTTGAAGATATTACTGTATCTTTAACGTCTTCGACGCGAAGACGTGACTCAGTGCATATGTACACTACTTGTTTAATGTCTTGAAATTTTACATATACATTTATCTTCTTTGTTTCAAGATATCTTACATGTATTAGCTTACTTTCCGAAGCAAAGTTTACAGGTTGCCAATCTGCTGTAAACACACCTACCTCATAGTACTCTACTTCACGACGTTTATTAAATAGTTCCATTTTTGTTTGACCAACACCTTCAACAAAGGATTGGCTAAACTTAACGTAAGTTGGGGTAAATTGATGTGAGTATGCGTTGGTGCATACCCACATCAATACTAATAGTAATAAGCGATACATTTACTTATAAAGCAATGCACTCTGCTAGAACAACTGCACGATATTCGCCTGCTGGAAAAGATTTATTAAAACCATATTGTACTTTTGAGGTAGCACTAAACCACACTGTTCCAGGAACAGTTAAGTCAAATTCTGTTGTATTGTTATATATTCTGCTATTTGTTGTGTAAGCAGACATGCTGGGATTAGTAACTTTACTTACGGCAACACTACCTGTCCAATTAACGGCATCTGTTAGTGCTGGGCTAGTAGTAAAAGAATTAGGGACGGTAATAATTGCTTTGTAGAATCCTGCTTCTACAACATCGTAACGGATAACGGGAGTAATACCACCATCTGTACGATCTGTGCTTAACAAACCTGGTGTTGGGTTACCATATATACCAGGCGTGTCGGTGTTAATAACACACTTGGGTGTTACCATTCCGCGAATAGGTACTTCTGCTGCTATAGCACTTGTTGTTAATGCAAGTGCTAGTAATATAGATT
>CAZDNV010000127.1:2178-4873 GCA_964506875.1 uncultured Candidatus Bathyarchaeia archaeon | reverse complement strand
ATCAGTTTATGATTAGTCCTTTTAGCACTGGATTGACTTACATTCAGTCAGCAACTACCAATCAGGTGTTGGAAACTATCAGTGTGAACACTAAAGATGCGAATGGTAACATTGCGCAGAAAGTGTTCGTGCCAACGGTTGACCCATACCAGTTTCAGGCGACTATCATTGCCATGAAATTCGGTTATAGGATTGATGGTTACACCAAATTGATTATCCAAAGCATCTTGGCTAACGCTACTGTTAAATTGTACTTCTACCCTGCTGATAACATCAATTTGGCTCGTGGTTTGGCAGGTCGTCCTGTTAGCCGTGAGTACGGAAGCCCAGGAATTGTTAAGGCTCAGACCGTTAAAGTAATCGGTTAATACTTAAAATTTTCACCAAAAAGGGGCGGGCGGTTTCGCCTTGCCCCTTTTTTTTATAGCAGAAAAAAATGACTTTATACCAAAGAGTAGCAACGGCTAATCCAAAAGGAGCGAAATCGGTAATCAACCAGTTTGGTTATGAAATTCGTACCAACAATTTAGCACAGGCATTAAAGATGCTTGTATCGTCTGAAGGCGAACCTGCATTACGTGCAATTGTGGATATACACCCCGATAAAGAATTGATACTGGAGTGTTGTGCAAATGACACATCGTCAATTACCAAGGAGAATAGTAGCGTTGCCAAAAACAGCCAGCAAGAAATGTATTTTAATGCCGTAGGTCAACAAATGACCGAAGCGCAAAAGTCTACTCAGTTGACTAACACGTTTTTGATAGCATCTACATTTATTATTTTGACTGCCTTAATTTTAAAGAACTAAAATGAAAAATAAAATCACCAAAAGAGGTTTGTTTGCTGTCAGCGCAAAGACCATTGATGAACGTAAGCCCGAAGTTGTAGCATTGATGAAACGCTACGGAATGAATGTGAACGAAAATGATAGCAAGGATAAAATTGATATGGCGTTCTTGTCATTGTTGCCACGCAGTCGTTCTTTCCGCCAAGATTTTGCTCAACTTGCAACCCCTGTCGCTGAAAAGATTCACTCAAAATACAAAAACTACGTTGGAGAAGACTTTTTCAACATTTTTGGCTTGGAAAAGAAAAACCCCGTGTACGACATCATGGCTATTCAGCCAAAAGGTATCAGCACATCGTCTACAGTCTCTCAGGAAGTGGGTAAGGCCATGAAAGATAATACTGGAGTTGCTGGAACTAAAACTAAATCAGGATTCGGCTCTTGGATATCTGACGTATTTGACAAAGACACTACTCAAAACATTATCAATACTGGCTTGGGTATTTACGCTTATCAAAAGACGGGTGGTACACAAGGTTCAAACCCTTTGCAACAAGGTCGTACTGATGTACAAACTGGTGCTGGTACTGGTACTGGTAGTGGTTCGGGTAACGACAACACAAGCGGTGGGTTGGGTACAGGTGGTATTGTCGCAATCTCTCTTGGAGCAATTGCGTTGGTTGGATTTGGTATCTATTACGCAACAAAAAAATAATGAGTGTTTTTGCTGACGCTTTACAGAATGTAAAAGACATGAATGGGGATGACCCAAAGAATGCTTTTGTAAAAAAAATCACCAAAACTGCCACTGGCTCTATCTCGGGGTTGGTAGGTGGATTAATGTTTGGGTGGTATTACAAAAAGAATCTTTACGTGTCGGCCTTAATCGGCACATTGGTAGGTGGCGCAGTAAATTATTACTTAGTAGAATCAAACAACTAATATGATAAAATATAAATTCTTATCTGACTTTGCCCTTCCAAACGCTGAGAGCGTTTTATTTAAGAAAGGTGATGTCATTGATTACGATGATAATTTGATACCGTCAGACGCAAGGAAAGACGGAATTTACTATGTTATTAGCAGTCCAAAATCCAGTAATGTGGTGTTTATTCCCTTTACTTACTTAGAATCAGTGCCAAATACACAGGAAATTGATGCTCTTAAAAAATCAAGCATACCCTATATCGTGATGGGTATTTTGGTCATTGGATTTATCAGTTACAAACTTTACAAAAAATATTCTTAACATGAACAAAAACACAAAACTTATTTTGATGACAGGCGGTGCTATTGCGCTCGCTTATGCGCTTATGGAGTACTACAAGCGTAATGTATCATCTGATAGCACACCGTTACCCTTAGTGCCCGATACAGACCCTACAAGAGCATCCAGTTTCACCGCAGGTGATGATTTCTTTGCAAATTACGTAAATGACGACTTTTTTGGATTCACAGCCAATGAGCCGTTTATGGATGCAAGTGGCAAAGGTTTATTCGGTAAATTCAAAAAGAAGAAAGGTTCTTCACAAAGAGCGACCCAAACCCGTTGTGCAACCAATTTGGAAAGATTAGCCATGCTATACCCAAACAGTGACCAATACGGTGAACAGTTAAGCAGGGCATATGCAAGAGAAGGCTCAAACTTTAATTCTTGGGCAAGTTCCAAAACAAATCCATGTTTTGTAGTGGGTGCTGAACAGGGCGGTCTTCAAAGTGGTGGAACGAATTTTACAGCAGGTGATGGTTTCTTTAATATGGAAGGAACTCGTGCTCGAACAATGGGAGGACAAGTAAAACCCGTACCGCCTCCAACTATTCGACCTAAAAAAAGACTTGGTAAAAACAGAACGGGATTAAATTTCACAGCAGGTGATAATTTCTTCAATGCAGGTGGAATACCTA
>CAZDNV010000127.1:0-2078 GCA_964506875.1 uncultured Candidatus Bathyarchaeia archaeon | reverse complement strand
ACGGGATTAAATTTCACAGCAGGTGATAATTTCTTCAATGCAGGTGGAATACCTATCGCTACTGACGAACCCAATTTCAAATTCTAATTATTTAACAAATGGATGCTAAAACAAAAAAAGCAGTACTCATTGGTATATCTGTGGCTGTTATCGCACCATTGATTGTTGATGAAATCAGAAAGTATCGCAATAGAGATAAATCAAATACCCCTGCAAACACTGACCACAATTTTTCTAACTGGGTAGGTGATGATGATTTTTTTGAAATAGAAGGAGACAGGTCAGTAGAAACCAATCCTTATATGAGTTTAGCACCGTTGACAAGCAGAGATGCTATGTTGAATTTTCCTAAGTTCAAAAAGTACAAACCTTTTGTTGTAACCCCACCCAAAAAAATTAAATTTGTATAGAGATGAAAATTAAGTATATGTATTACATTGTAGGTGCACTCGGTGCGATTTTAGCCTACAAATGCTGGTCTGATAAAAAATAAAACTATGAATACCGCACAAAAAATAATTGTAGGGTCTGCCATCGTAATAAGCGTTGGCTTATTTGTTTTTTCTGATTATAAACTATTCAGAAAGAAGAAAAGCGTAGTGACGTTACCAAAGAACCCTATAGGTGGAGATATTCCAATTACGCCTGTTGGACAATTTACAAGTTTTGCAGGCATGGCGGGTGTCACAATTCCTCGTGGATATGTGCCTGACCCCGAAATGATGTTGGAGGTAAATCCTGAGACATTTCCAAATTTCGCAGGAAATAACGAAATGCTCTTAGCGTCAAAAAATTACCCATTTGGTGAAAATTTTGCTCGTAAAAGGCCACAACCCGTGTCTTATAAGCCATTTTATGCCAAAAACCGTAGAAAATGCTAATTAACGATTATGAAATTAAAGAAAGAACATTTTATAGGAATCGCAGGTGTAGTAGGCATTGCTTACTATGTATTCTTTTGCAAAAAAGGAGATGATTCAACAACCACTGGCGAAGAACCCTCAAGTGGTGGCGGAGGCTTTGGCGGTGGAGGATTCCCAACAGGCGCATTGACTACTGACACACCTAAACCCCCTGCAAAAGAAGAAGTAAAGCCAACTGTGGTAACAAATTCTCGTTTTGGCCCAACTGGCCCTGTAGTGGCTGCTGACCCCCGTAATAACCCAATCAGAACAGATGTTATCGGCCCAATGGGAGGCCCTGTTGGCACTGGAACTACGGGTGGAGGTTTTATTCCTAATTCTACGGGAAACCCCGTTAGCACGGGAACTGTTGGCGGAGGTTTTATTCCTTTTCCTAAAACAACTGGTGGTGCACGCCCAACAACGGGTAGAACTGGCCCTGTAGTGGCTGCTGGCCCAAATGTGGGCGGTGGAATTGTGGGTGGCATCAAGGGAGTTGGTGGAATTAGCGGAACAGGTAATAACACAGGAGGTATCATCCCCGCAAGTCAGGGAGGAAGCCCAACGCCTTATACTACAGGTACAAAAGCAACTTCAAGCACTACTGTGCAAGGAGGTAACGTGTTTATCCCATTTGCAGGTAAGCATCCTTTGACCGTACACAACTTATTAATGTAACACAACACGACCAATGAAAAGTGCAAATCAATTATACAAAGAAAGCGGTACAACATTAAGTTTTAGAGACTGGATTGAGCGAGAAAAATCCAAGGGTATTCACATTCCTAATGTGGAAGCCAATAACGAAATGTTGAACCTTTTGGGCAATGAAAAAAATGAAGAGCCTAAATCCAATAATAAGTTAGTCAGAAACGTACTATTCGTAGTAAGTGCAGTGGCTTTGGCTTATGTGGGGTACAGGTATGTAAAAAATAAAAACGCATAATGAACAAGGAGCAATTGAAAAAATTAGGTATTGGTGTAATAGCGTTTATCGTTATTCGCAAAATTTATTTTGCCAGCACAGCCACGCCATTACAAGATGGTATTGAGCCCACTGATATCAAACCTGATACAATTCAAAGAGCCTTAAATAAATTAACTCAAGGGGATGTGATGGTAAATGACACCCCAGAAGAAACCAAACAAGCAAACGCAAACGGATGAAATATCAAA
>CAZDNV010000126.1:0-4993 GCA_964506875.1 uncultured Candidatus Bathyarchaeia archaeon | reverse complement strand
GAGAGCGCTCGGCTGAAGACCGGGTTGTCGCCGGTTCAAACCCGGCCCTCGGCACTTTCAAGGTTATCTTAAGCTTATTTTAGCTACTCAGGCATAAATTGAGCGTTATTTGTGCGCATAAGTTGGTAACTTAGCGCGCGCGTTCAGGCAACATGCAATGGAATTCAACGTATGGAGGAGTATACAACGATTGGACCAATTCCATTGTTCAGACTATTGACGGAGGATATGTACTGGCGGGCGGAACCACATCGTATGGAGCAGGCAGTACCGATTTTTGGTTAGTGCGCGTTAGCGCCGATATCTCAGAATTCCCAACTTTGGCCGTTCCGATAACCGTGGTGACCACAGTGACCACTATAATGATTGCTGCAAAAACGAAGTCAAGAGCGCGCGCTAAACGTTATCTTATGCCGCGCGCTCGAAACACATGAAATGCTAACCATAACGTCACAAATGGCGAAGCAAGGGCGGCTAATCAGGAGTGATTTGGGATAATCAACTGGAAGTGCATAGTAGAAGGAAGTTTCACAAGCGCTAAATAGCTCAGAGTCGAATACTCGACGCAAGGAGAAGATCAAATGATGCTTCGAATAGGGCTCTTGCTTTTTCTCTTGTTGATGGTATGCATTCAAGTTTTTCCCTCCAACGTGGCTAAATCGGACGCTCAAACGGCAACGAAAGGAAATACTAAATTAACGTTTCCTGCCCAATTTTCACAAGCTGCCGAATCGGCGCCTATTGGATGGAACGAAACCTATGGAGGGCCATTTGATGATCGTGCCTACAGTGCCGTTCAGACCGAGGATGGTGGATACGCAATTGCAGGATACACTAAGTCGTTCGGAGCAGGAGGTCCGTATTTTTATTATGCCGACGCTTTTCTAGTAAAGCTGGACGCGTATGGAAACCTGCAATGGAACAAGACCTATGGTGGAACAGGCTACGACCGTGCAAATTCTCTAGTTCAAACCAGTGATGAGGGTTATGCACTAGCCGGCATGACAGTTGATGCCATCAACCTTAACGACATTCACACCTACGTCGTCAAGACTGATGTGAATGGCACCTTGGAATGGCAGAAAACCTATCCAATAGGAAATGGAGCGACGGCGATAGTCCAAGCAAGCGACGGAGGATACATCGTAGCCGGCAGTTTTTGGTCGTTTCGAACAGACTCAAGCGGAACAATGATATGGAATAAGACTTACGGCTCAGCTACTCTTAGTTCGATGGTTCAGACTAACGACGGCGGATATGCTCTCATGAGTACAGGCTTCTGGCTCGTCAAGTCTGACAGAAACGGCAACATGCAATGGAACCATACGTGCTCTAGTGAAGGTACTTGCAATTCAATGATCCAGACGCAAGATGGAGGATATTTGATGGTAGGGTACAGAGATATGGGCTGGTGGGCGCCAGGTGCGCGCTTTGACACTGATTTCTACTTGGTAAAGACAGATGCCCAAGGAATTGTGCAATGGAACACTACTTACGGTACGACTGATGTGTCCAGGCGCTTCGGTTACGAGCAGGCGAATTCTGTGGTGCAAGAACAAGATGGGATTTTCGCGGTAGTAGGGAAAGTAACTCCTTATGGATCCGACTACGGAGAAGCCCCGTTCGGAAATGCTCTGTTCATGAGATTTGACGGGGGTGGCAATCCCTACGGGGAAAATCGCATATTTGCTGGAAGCGGCGACCAATACTTCCAATCTATTATCAACACTAAAGACGGTGGACTTTTGCTGGTGGGTAATGCAGCCGCGGTAGATAGTTCGATCTATGATTTCTATGTCGTGAAGACTGATTCATATGGAGACATCCCTGAATTATCACCTTCGATTGCTCCGTTATCATTTATGATAGCAACAATAATCGCAGTCATTGTAATACATATGCACAGGCGCGCGCGGACGCGTAAAGTTAGTAGCCCGTGCTAACAGAAGAACATTCCACAAGCGTTATCTTCTTTATTCACTGATAGAAAACGGGAAAGGATTTGCATAAGAGAACATTCTCCCTAGAGCGCGCTAATTTGAAAAGGAAAACGTTTGGCATTTCATTAGCAATAATGATTGTTATTCTTGGGAGCCAATTCTCTTTAGTTCGATTGGATTCGATTGTTGGTATTAAGGGCAGTCAAGAGACATCCGGCATTTCTACGCCCCCCTTGGTGGAGTGGAAGAAGACTTATGGTGACACAAGTCATGATGAGAGGGCATACTCTCTGGTTCAGACAAAAGACGGAGGGTACGCACTAGCAGGATGGAAAACCAAGAGAACAGGTATGCTAGACCAAAGTTATTTTTGGCTCGTTAAGACCGACGCAGGAGGCAATCAACAATGGACTGAGACGTATGGCAAAGGGATTTTGGCTGACGGTGCCTATTCTGTGATCCAAACGGCGGATGGAGGCTTTGCTTTGGCAGGAGTGATGTACAGTTATTGTTGTTTGATAAAGACGAATCCACAAGGAAGCTTTGAATGGGGCAAAACCTATGGTGGAGCTGGCGATTCCTCTGCACATTGTGTAATTCAGACAAATGACGGTGGATATGTACTTGCCGGCAGTTATGGCATAGGTGGAGGGAACGGTTTTCTGGTTAAAGTTGATGCCAATGGAACGATGGAATGGAGTAAAACCTATAGTGGAGTAGGTGCCAGCTATTTCTGGTCTATCGTTCAGTGCGGTGATGGTGGATATGCAGTCGCCGGTTCAACGACGCTCCCTGGTGTAGATAATGAGGATTTTTGGTTAGTTAAGATTGATCCAATGGGGAATTCGCAATGGAACAAGACTTATGGTGGGCCTGGTCTGGATAGAGCACTATCAATTATTGAGATCGAGGAAGGTGATTACATGATGGCAGGTACCTATGATTCTGGTGGATATTGGCTTGTCAAGACTGATTCTTTGGGAAATATGCTTTGGAATCAGACATGCTATGGATCCCGTTATTCCAACGGTGCTTTACAGAGTTGTGTGCGTTGCGACGATGGAGGTTATGCATTGGTCGGTCCAGTGCTGGTCAAAGCAGACTCGATGGGAAACTTCGAGTGGTCCGCAGATGAAAGCGGTAACGCCGTTGTGCAGACTTCGGACGGAGGCCTCGCAATAGCGGGGGAGGACACGTTATTTGACAATCAGGGTATAGATCATGATTTCACTTTCGTGAAGTTTGCCAAAATGCCTTCTTTGAAGCACGATCTTACGTTGGCAAGCGTTGAACCTAACGCAAACGAAATACGCGAGGGAGATAACGTAAGCATTACTGAAGTTATTCAAAACAATGGAAACTATTCTGAAGAATTTGAAGTGAGGACATATGCCAACACCACCATTATACAAACCCAAACTGTCACTGACCTAACCCCTGAAGCCCAAGTTACGTTGTATGTCATTTGGAATACTTCGGGATTCTTCCCAGCTAGCTACACGATAAGAGCGGAGGCAAGCGTAGTTCCAGGCGAGACTCATACGGCAGACAACATAAAGGTGGGTTCCGTTGTGATAGTAATCCCCCATTATCTTTCTGTCAATATCGCTGTAATTCTATCGAAATTCTCTGACAATATACCAGCGCCTAAACATGATGCCAACTTCTACCTTCAAGGAATTGATGCATTGGCAGCACAACTTCAAAGGTATTATTTGGATACGTCTTACGACAGAATACTCATGAATCTTGAATTTCTCAACGAAACCAATGGTGCTTGGAAGTATTCTCTTGACAACGATCGCACCTATTATGGTTCAGGCAAAGGTGATGATCCTTCTGATGTGAACAATCGTGAGAATCAGTTCACAGTTGACTCCATTGGGAAAGCTGACGCTGATGTGAATTTCAATTCGTTTGACATTATTATCGTCCTTCACTCTGGTTATGATGAAGCACAAGGAGATTCAGGAGGAACTCAAGGCGATATGTGGTCCCAATATTTCCCCCAAACCGTCACGACCATGGATGGCGATACTGTAAACAATAGGATTGTTTTGTCTGAAATGGATCCTATGGGAACGTGGGCTCATGAGATAGGACATGCCTTGGGGAAGATAATCACGGGCACTCCATTGTACGACTATTATGGCAGTTCCGGAAATGGGGACGTCGGTGAATGGGATCTCATGGGAAGCGGGTCCTGGCGGGTTGGCAAAACTGGAGATAGACCTTCTCATATGTCTGCATATAACAAGAGGATACTAGGCTTGATAAACTCACCTGTCAAAGGATATGGAACGTATGACCTAAATAGCCTTGAAATGTTATCATATGGAGACTCGGATAACACCTTAGTATTCTACCCTGGCGGATTGCCGTTCAAGCCGGGCTTCACTTACTACCTAGTTGAGAGCAGGACAGCGATCTCGTCGTACGGCCAATGGCAGAATGAATGGTGGGCTCCAGACAGCGGCATTGTCCTATATGAAGTCACTGAGCGAAGTATCACACTCTCGCCGGACATTGTCAACAAGATCACGCTACCAAACCACGACACAGGTGAAAGCACGCTAAAATCAAGCGGTGACTACTATCTAGATCCTTTTTCACTAGTAAACTTCAGCTTTGTTCAAAAGGAGCCGAGAATAAATGGTTACTATTCGAAGGTGGCAATAAACCCTTGGACGCCTTTAGACCTCGCAGGAGTAAGATTGTCGAAAGCCCTTTCTGAAATTGTGCTCCCCTTCTCACTCTATGACTTGAAATTGGCACCTGACTTGCATCTTCACGCTTTTACAGAAGGCGGGAAGCATATCGGCATCAACTATAGTACGGGCCTTTATGAGAATCAGGTTGAAGGCGCCGTGGCTTCGGGTGACCTTGTTGGTGCTGATGAATGGATATTCGTACCTTCGCAAATAAACGTCACCTATATGGTGAGTAGCCGCGATACGGCAGATTTCCTCGAGGCATATCCACAGTATCAATCACAATTTCAGCAACAATCGTTCAACATAACATACATATATTTCGATCAAACCGGAAATCGC
>CAZDNV010000125.1:0-5036 GCA_964506875.1 uncultured Candidatus Bathyarchaeia archaeon | reverse complement strand
GGACTGGAAGAGAACGAAATCGGGCTACGTCTACCCTTTTATGCTGGATCGGGCGCAGGAAGAACCGCCAGCGCCCTCGGTTTGGCATTCGGCGCTTTGGGTAAAAGAGAGAAGCCATAACGAGTCCTTGCCTGAGGAAAGTGCCTGAATGCTTGCACGTGATATATGGGAAGTCGGACCATCGCGTTCGAAAAAGCTTAAAGAAACGCCACATTGTAGTGTCTAATCCTCAATGGTGAAATCCTTGGATCAGCACAATTACCCCTTTATCCCCAATGCACAGCCGAGAATCGAGCAGGAAATGATGCGTGAGATAGGCGTAGAGAGCATTGATAGCCTATACGCTGATATTCCAGATAAGTATCGACTAAGAAAACCGCTAAATCTGCCCCATGCCCTGTCAGAGTTTGAAGTCAAGAAGCACGTTGAACATCTGCTCCTAAAAAACCAAACATGCAACGAGCTACCGATGTTCTTGGGCGCAGGATGTTGGCCACATTACGTCCCTGCAGTTGTACGCGAGATCGTGCAAAGAAGTGAACTGCTAACCTCGTACACACCATATCAGCCGGAAATTTCACAGGGCATGCTGCAGGCCCTGTTTGAATATCAGAGTATGATCTGCGAATTGACAGGCATGGACGTGGCAAACTGCTCGATGTATGACTGGGCC
This sequence comes from uncultured Candidatus Bathyarchaeia archaeon, assembly GCA_964506875.1. Lineage (GTDB taxonomy): Archaea > Thermoproteota > Bathyarchaeia > Bathyarchaeales > Bathycorpusculaceae > CAZDNV01. Next base: position 4,363 of record CAZDNV010000125.1, on the reverse strand, counting down.
TCAGCCTTAGGAGAAGCTGCTCGCATGGCTGCCCGCCTAAGAAATCGCAATGAAATCCTAGTTCCAAAAATCATCCATCCAGAAAGACTGGCTACATTAAAATCCTACGTTGACCCAATCGGCATGTCGATAGGCTCAGTCTCTTTTGAAAAGGAAAACGGACAAGTCAGCTTAGCTGACTTGCAGCACAAGATCTCCGACAAAACTGCGGCAGTTTATGTCGAAAACCCCTCCTATTTGGGCTTTATTGAAACACAAGTGGAAGAAATCAGCCAAACGACGCACAAGCACGGTGCCCTATTTATCGTTGGTGTCGACCCGACCTCACTCGGAATTCTGAAGCCCCCAGGCGAATATGGTGCGGATGTGGCGATAGGCGAAGCGCAACCTTTAGGAAACCCGATGAATTTCGGCGGGCCGCTTCTAGGGATTATGGCTTGCCGCGACGATATGAGCCTGATTAGGCAGATGCCTGGACGCATAATAGGACTCACCACTACTCAGGACGAACGCCAAAGGGGGTTCTGCATGGCGCTTCAAACCCGGGAGCAGCATATCAGACGCGAAAAAGCCACATCTAACATCTGCTCCAACGAGGCATTATGCGCAGTCTCCTCAGCAGTCTACATGGCGCTGCTCGGTCCAAAAGGACTTCGCGAACTCGGTGAGACAATCATGTACAAGACAAATTACGCCATGCGCTCACTCTCGAAAATCGGAGGAATCAGCACGCCTGTTTTCAAGTCCGCCCACTTCAAAGAGTTCACAGCCGACTTCAGCAACACGGGACTAAGCGTTGACGAAGTCAACGAGCAGTTACTGCAAGATCGCATCCACGGCGGCAAAGACATATCAAAGGAATTCCCTGAACTCCGAGACACGGCGTTATTCTGCGTGACCGAACTCCACTCGAAGCAGGAAATCGACCACCTAGCTGAATCCGTGTCGAAAATCGTTGGAGGAAGGTAGAGACCAGTGTTTAGACAGGCAAGCTGGAACGAAAAAGTCATTTTCGAGCTGGGCGCCGAAGGTCGAAGAGGACACGTTCTACCCGAAGCTGAAGAGGACATAGTAAAGACCATAGGCTCCCTAGACAAGGTCGTCCCTGAAAACATGAAGCGTAAGGATCGACTCATGCTTCCTGAGCTCTCAGAAGTCGAGGTCGCCCGACATTTCACTCGGCTATCAGAGATGAACTATGGCGTCGATTCTGGTTTATACCCACTCGGAAGCTGCACAATGAAATACAACCCAAAAATAAATGAACAGCTCTCCAGCCTGCCTAGCTTGAGTATGCTCAACCCCAACCAACATGAGAGCACGGTGCAGGGCATACTTGAGATACTCTATAAGCTTGAACGCTGGCTCGCAGAAATAACAGGAACCTATGAAGTATGCTTGCATCCAGCCGCAGGTGCTCATGGCGAGTTCTTAGGAACACTACTAATGCGAGCATACCATCATGCAAACGGCGAGTGCAAAAGGCGAACCGAAGTCATTATTCCAGATTCAGCCCATGGCACCAACCCAGCAAGTGCAGCCATGGCTGGCTTCAACGTCGTGATTATCCCTTCCGGCCAAGATGGCTGTGTCAACCTAGAAGCCCTGAAAGAAGCTGCATCTGATCGAACCGCAGGTCTAATGCTCACAAATCCAAACACACTTGGGCTTTTCGAGAAGAGCATCGGCGAAATAGCCAAGATAATTCACAATGAGGGCGGCCTTCTTTACTATGATGGAGCAAACCTGAATCCGCTATTGTGCAAAGCGAGACCAGGCGACATGGGTTTTGACATAGTCCATATCAACATCCACAAGACTTTCGGCAGTCCACACGGTGGAGGCGGCCCTGGAGCTGGCCCCGTAGGAGTCAACAAGGATCTAGCAAGATTTCTGCCCGTCCCAAGCGTAACTTATGATGATAAGCATTATAGCCTGAATTATGACAGACCGAACAGCATAGGGAAGATAAAGGGCTTCTACGGAAATATCGCAGTCTTGTTGCGGGCCTACGCGTACATACTAAGCCTAGGTCAAGATGGACTAAAGAAAGCTGCCGAGATCTCTGTCCTGAACGCCAACTACGTAATCAAGAAACTGAAAAACGTCAAAGGACTAACATTGCCTTACGGTGCTGATGAAGCAAGGAAGCATGAATGCGTTTTCAGTGCCAAGCAGTTGAAAAATGAGACAGGAGTCTCAGCACTAAACATCGCAAAACGCCTACTCGATCACGGGCTACATGCTCCTACGATATACTTCCCACTCATTGTCGAAGAGGCTTTGATGATTGAGCCTACAGAAACAGCTGAGAAGGAAGAGCTTGACCGATTCACTGACACGATAGGGAGAATCTGTGACGAAGCATACTCAGATCCAGAAATCGTCTTGAAAGCACCACAGAACACCGCGGTCTCGCGTCTTGACGAGGTCAAGGCATCACATCCTAGAACGATGGCGCTAAGTTGGCGCATGCACCTGAAGAAAAATAAGAGCGAACCTTGAGTGTCATACGACAAATATATATGATGCTCACAATTCTAGACGTAGACAAACCCGCCGGATGTGAAAAAGAGCTTGACAGAACTGGAAGATAAAGTACGTGAAGCGGTAGGCAAGGTGGTTGATCCTGAGACTGGCCTGACTTTTGCCGAGATGCAGATGATCACAAACGTCAAAGAAGAAGGACAGGGAGTTGTGAAGGTGGAATTCGTTCCTTCCAGCCCCTTCTGTCCCATCGCCTTCAAGCTGGCCACAGACCTCAAGAACGAAGCGTCAAAGGTTCCTGGTGTCAAGAAGGCGCTCATTTACTGCCGCGGGCACATGATGGAACAACAGATAAACGACGTGACAAACAAAGAAGCGTAAGAAGAACACCAACGAGAATTCTCTTTTCCGATTGCTTGAAGCAGCAACTGAAATGTGCATTGGGGGATAACATGAGATCCCCTACTGCGGCCATCGATTCAGAATCTCGGAAGAAGGAGTGTCTGCTCGCACGGAGTCCCTTGTCGATTACTGCCCATTACATGAATCGTTGGGCGGGGGCCAAGCGGGTCAATACTGAAGCTGTGTGTACGAGTGTAAAACCGAAAATGTCCATGCACGATTTCTGTCATAGAAACCGTCTGTTCACGGCGGGACCATCGTCGCCTGTGGAGCTTCTGAACTGATGAGTGTCTAGCTTGGAAAGGGCCTCATCGACTATGCAGTTGTTTTCTGCGAAGGGGCTGGAACAGTGATCAAATCAAGGGAAACTCGTTCAAGCAATTGGTGCGCTCTTGGTGGGCATCGTCAGAACATCACCGATACAAGAGATCATTGAACACGTCGAGACGAATAGTGGAACGGCTCAAGGCAAGACAGACGCATACGTTGACCAAGTCAAATGTGGTGAAAGGGCCTTTGGCATGCATGGCTTTTTGAATTCGTCAACAGCAAGAAGGGGCCAATGCCTTTCTGAAGACTTAAACGGTTCGGTACTAGTACCTAAAGCTTGGAAACTGGAACCAAAAGCCTTAGGCAACAAATGTGGCGATTTCTCCCGCAGAATCCCCTCTTTTTCGTGTGTTCTGTTGATGCTTTTGTATACGAGCCCAAATGAAGGACAAGTTTCTCAGCAGCCTCCACAACAGCAACATCCTTACGCAAAGTATCCTTGTTAACACCAACAACTTTCGCTATAGTAGAATCTGTTCTATGTGCGTCTAAATCAGACGCACACTGGAACCCTTTTTGCCCCTTCTTCGGAATTGTCTGATTCTGTCGTTGTTCTGCTTCTGCTTTGATTTTAGGCTCCAAAAATCTCTTTATGGCCACTCTCTAAGAAGTTGAGAAGCCAATGCGTTCAACATTTTCTTCAACCTCACCTTTCTCTATCTGAATAAGACTCACATAACGAACAGGAACCCTATCCATGCCAAGAAGCTGGATCTTGTAGCGTTAGAATCAGCTTTCCTCAGTAGCGCGCCATACTTTTCTGGATTCTTCTCAGCAGCTTCAACAACCTTCTCAGCCTTCGTCAAGGTAAGAGGGCTGACACCAGCAAGCTTAAGAACAACATGTCTGGTCTTGCCTTCAGGAAAGGGTGTTGAATTAGCCCCCTTTTTCCCGTCTTCTTTTGCCAAACGGTGACCAATTTTGGTCTTAGCGCTCGCGTAAACGATTGGCAGTTCAGAAACGTTTAAACTCTCAGAACATACTGGGCTTAGTCTGAAGTGGGATCTTGATTCCTAAAAGAAGCATCGCGTTGGTGGCGCATGATAATAAGAAGAAGGATTTGGTGGAGTGGGTTGTTTTTAACGAAGAGACCTTGGCTCTTCACAACTTGTATGCAACTGGAGATACTGGAAAGAGAATAATG
>CAZDNV010000124.1:0-5061 GCA_964506875.1 uncultured Candidatus Bathyarchaeia archaeon | reverse complement strand
TGGCTCGCAACCACAGCCATAATCCTACTAATAACATCAGAACTCATCTCACCATACTACGGAAGAACAAACATACCAATCAACAAAAAACGACTCAGGAACGCTGCACTCGTCATAAGCTCCATATTTCTCATAACCGTAGCCATACGAATAGTCGGCATAATAACATCAGCCTAACCCCAAGCCACAAAGCCTAATCCCCAAAAAACAACCAGCAAGACTGGAAGGGGGTTGGCTGCGACCAATGCTTCAACGTTGGGACTCAAGGCTGCAATGCTACTAATAACTAGGATCCAGAAAGCTGAAGCGTTTGCATTGACTAGAAAAGGTCATGATTTCCTGCGTCTGAGACCGTACACTGCAAGAGCACCGAATGATGCTAGTGCAACCATTGCCGTAGCTGGTTCAAAAACGACGAATCCTGGAATCGAGGGCGGCACTCTGACGTTAAAGAGTGTGTGGCAATCTGGGTCGTCTGAACCTAAATAATCTGCATCTAACTCATGTCCTACAGCTTTTCCAAGAGCGTATACAAGCATCTTCGGGCTAGTCGACGGCAAAGTCACATTGAAAGACTGGTGCGTATGCGTGATCGTGTGGCCGCTTAGGAAGGGCTTGAAAGCCCAATAGACTGGACCCGTTGTTTTCAAGTGATCTTTAAGTGACGAAACTGTGTATCCTGCGCCTGTCGTCGTGCCAGGAGGAACCTTGCCACCGTCAGATTCCTTAGTCCAATTGGAACTCGGTATCGTCACGGAGCCGCCAGACCACTCCACTTTCACGTTCCCTGTCAACCCCTCATAGCAAGCTTCTGTCATCACCAGAAAGATATGTGGATCAGCAGCATGGCAGTTGCCTTCTGCCCATATCTCAAAATGTGCAGGGCTACTGACCATCGCCGGCAATGCAGGACTGATTTTCAAAGATCCCGTGCCCGCCGACACACTTGAAATCATCATCATAAATACTATAACTGCTGCTGAAACTCCACTAGCCAGAATGACGAACCTTCTCGACTGTTTGGACATAACTCCTTTCTCCCATCAAAGCATTTGGGAAAGCTCAGCAATCCCAGAATTATGATGAGAAGTGCATGTCTAATATGCCTTATGGTGTCTTGCTTATAGAAATTCGAGGCTGTTCTTCTATGCACCAGCTCTCGTTGAAGCCTGTCGCCAGTTCCATCTAGAAGAGATTGAGGGCTTGCACAGGCCGCTCGCGCTCTAGTGCCCCTTTCCTTATGCGTGCTCTGTTCCAGTTATGATTATGTTGAAGCTGAAGTTGGTGACACCAGTGACGCTTGAAGAAACGGAAAGGGTCAAGAGGGTTTGAATGGCTGTTCCGGCGCTAAGCACGTAGCTCTCGCGATTCCAGGTCAGCGTCATGTAACTCTGGGCAGACTGGGGATCCCAATTGCTTGTCGTCATGTTAAGAGTTACGGCTACGTTGCCTTCATTCTTCACGTAGATCGTGACATCCTTTGTGGTGCCAGCGTCAAGTGCACCCCAGCTGATGGACGAGACTGCATTGGTGCATTGGCTGTCCCAGTATACGCTTACTCCGATGGCCTTCACATTTCCAGTGTTAGAGAACGTTCTGGTGGCGACAAGTAAGCCTAGGGCGCTTCCAACGATGCTCAGCATCACGATTCCAAGGATAGTTCCGATAGTGATTTTTTGGAGTGCCATTTCGACCATCGAACCATAACACGAGTCGTAAGTCTTAATAAACGTTATTGTGTACGTGATCAACACAAATACACATCGAGCAACCCGCAGATCTCGTGCTGCCCACGGGCATCTACTATGCCTCTAACACACAAACGTGACTCCAGAATAGAACTTTCACGCAAGTGTTCTATATCTTTCATCTAGATCCTCTGGAAAAGCATGGTCGATCTTACTGACCAAGGCGCCACAAGCCATAAATCCTATTCAAAGCGAAAACCAAACCCATGAACTCCACTGCTGGGTGCAAAATGGGCGTATTCGACAAGGTTCTCTACATTCTCATCGCTTGCCAACAGTGGAGAACAATACCGGAGATTTCGCAAAGTGCAGGCTTAGCGGAGTCAACCGTAGAGCAAATCATAGTGTTTCTAGCTAAGTTCGACATGCTAACGCGAAGCTTGCCAACTGGCAAGTACAGGCTGAGCGAAGACCTGAGTGATTTTTTCGAGGAAATCGGAGAATTAGATCCAGAGAACGCCTAGGCTTCTCCGATTATGCTCAGAAGTTCCTTGTAGGCCTTGAGGAAAGCCTTACCCTTCTCCGTGGTCTGGAAGAAATTGATTCCACCTGACTTGCTTTTCACTTCGCTACGCCGCAGAAGACCTGTGTTTATCATTAGACTGAAGTATGTTTTAACCTGCCTATAACTGAGATTACATTGATACATGATCCAAGTCTGTCTGCCCTTCACAGAAGCTACTTCCAAAATGCTTGCTATAAGATCAAAATGCCTTCTCATACGCAAAGCTCTAGGCGCGGGCACCTGAGATTGATGAACTGCACTGCGACTCTCCATTTCCAATAGCCCCCTCAATCAACTATGAACATCAGTTCGAAATCTGGTAGCATACTTCCAGAGCAAAAGGTCATATTTAAAAGTTAAGGTGCATCAAGCACCAGCTCCTTGCATGACTTGCCCTAGATTCGTTTCATCTAATTCTCTTTCGCCTTCCATTGTTTGCGCCCCCGCGGGCGCGTTTCAACTGCCCCTCCAAAACCTCCTCAGCTTTCCTGATCGCTTCCCTCAACTTCTCGACGCGCGTTCCTCCGCCTTGAGCGAAGCTTGGCTTGCCGCCGCCTCCGCCGCCCATAACCTTCGACGCTTCGCTGGCTATTTCGTTGGCGTCTGCGCCATTCTTGAGCGCTGCCTTCCCAGCCATAACCATCATTCTCGCATTCTTGCTGTCGGACGCATAAAACAGCGCGACAATCGTCTCGTCTTTCTTGATCATTTCACTTGCTGTTCGAACCATGCGGTCAACGTCAATCGCCTTCTGAAAATCACGCTTAACAAGCTTGATCCCACAGATGTCCTCAGTTTCTTCTAATGCCCCTGCTCCCAAACCCGCACTTTCACGCGCGGCCAGCTCCTTGATAAGCCCTCTCCTTTCTACGTTGGCTTCTTTCAATTCTTTGACAAGCTTCTCCGCCGTTTTATCCAGCTTCTCCAGCGGCGCCGTCAAGGTCTCAGAGAGCTTTACAAGAAGCTTCTCACTCTCCTGCACCGCCTTCACGGCAGGAAGCCCAACGGAATATGCTAGTCTTTCAACGCCGTCCTGAACTCTCTCAGAATGCACTATCTTGATGAACCCAACTTCGCTCGTATTCCTCAAATGTGTTCCGGCACAGGCTTCAACGTCCCAGTCGCCTGCCCTCACCACGCGGATCTCCTTGCCTGGAACAGCCCCGCCCTGATAAAGCCTGAAACCATAACGGCTCTCAGCCTCATTCCTAGGCATCCACGTCGTTTCAACTGGGATACCCCGCATAACCGCCTGATTCGCCAACATCTCGATTTTGTGAACCTCATCCAACGACAGCCTACGATAATGCGAAATATCCAGCCTAGAACTCTCTACGCCTTTCTGTGTGCCATACTGCCAAACATGCTGCCCAAGCACACGCTTCGCTGCCCCTCCGATAACATGCGTCGCCGTATGATTCTTCATCAAGCTATAACGCTTGTCCCAATCAATTGCACCTTCGACTTTGCTTCCGACCTTCAGCACGTCAGGGCCCTTCACCTTGTGAACGATGACTTTTCCAATCTTCTGAACATCAACAACCTCAGCCTTACGCTCACCAAACACTAGATGACCACTGTCGGCTGGTTGCCCCCCACCTTCTGGAAAGAAGCACGTAGAATCAAGAACAATGTACTCGCCGTCTAGAACCTTCAGGATCTTGCCCTCAAACTCCCTCATATACTGATCCTCATAGTACAGCAGCCTAGTCCCAGGAAGAGCCGAAACCGCATTCTCAAGCCACTCTTCGCGCTTTGCTTCTTCCTCCTCAACAGGCTTCGAAACCTGCATATGCCGCTGCGCAATCAACGCGTAGAAGTTATCTGGAACATCAACCTTCAAACCCTCCTTCTCCGCCGCCTGCTGAACAATCTCAGGAGGCAAACCATGCGAATCATACAGCTCCGTTAACGTCTCAACAGGAATCTCCTTCTTCCGCTTTGCCTTAAGCTCGCCAGAGATGCGCTTCACCAACCCCTCGCCACGCCTGATCGTCTCATCAAACTTCTCCTCCTCAACCTTCAACATCTCCACAATCTCGCCCTGCATCTCCTTCAAACGCGGAAAATCCTTAGACCAGAAGCCAACCTGCAAATCCACAATATCATACAGCTTCTCCGGAATGCCCAGCATCTTCAGCAGCCTGTAAATCCTGCGGAAAAGCAGCCTCGCCAAATACCCCTCCTGAATATTCGAAGGAACAACGCCCTCAGAAAGTATGAAACTCAAGCATTTCGTGTGATCTGCAACCGCAAAAGCATTCTCAATCGGCACGAGGAACCTGTCCAGCTCAGCTACGCTTAACCCTGAAAGCTTCGCCTCCTTCTTCCTAGTCTCCAACCTGCTAGCCGTCTTATCAAGGCTCACAAGCCCTGAGAAAGCCGCTATCCTAGCCAACAGCTCATTGTCGATCTTGGCCAGCCCCGCCAGCCTAAAGATCCTCTCAAGCAAATCGCCATAGATAGCGTGAAAACCGCTTGGAGCCCCTTGAGAAAGCCAAGCATAGCGGTCCATGCCATAACCAGTGTCAACCGTGCGTATGGGCAGCTTCACAAACTCTTCATTAACCACCTTAAACTGCATGAAAACAAGAGTCGCAACCTCCAAGCCGCGTATGATGCATTCAACATCTGGCCCAGCGTTCCCTCCGCCGACCCACACGCCCTCCTTGTAAACGATCTCATCAGACTTCACACCCAAGTCCGCTGTAACCCAATCATGATGATATCTCACCGTCTGATCCTTCCAGTAGACCTCCTTGTCAGGATAATTGAACGCATGTGCGCCGCCCATCTCGAAAATCGTCA
>CAZDNV010000123.1:0-5272 GCA_964506875.1 uncultured Candidatus Bathyarchaeia archaeon | reverse complement strand
GTTCGATTTCAAGCAGAAGATTGTTCCATAAGATTTAAAGTCAGCTAGGTGGCTCTACCATAATAACGGAGAAAGGAATTGCATGAATTCCCGCAAGTTGATGAGAGCTCTAGCTGTTCTTCTGCTGATCGCGTTCGCAGCTCAACCAATAAGGCTAGTTCAAGCCCAAACCCCAGCAGAACCCCACAACAGAAATGCCGTGTGGATTGAACCATCATTGCTGCAGCTCAACATCAGCCAGATCTCTCCTAACTACAAGTTCAACGTAACTATCTGGGCTAATTGCTCAGCCTCATGCGGAGGATGGCAGGCGTGGCTGCTTTATGACAAGACCTACGTCAACGCCACAAATATCGGCTACACAGCCGAAACCAAAAGTGACTTCTTCCAAAACATCAGTACGATCCCTATAAACCCGGCACTCAGGTCACACAACGCCACATTCAACAGGGCTGAATATGGGGAATCATGGTCCGGGTCGGGCCCGTTCAGAAGCCCTGGCTATGGAAGCCTAGCGTGGGTCGAATTCAACGTTACCAGCCTGCCAATCAACGCTCAGGACGTGCTTCTGAGTTTCTATGCAACCAGCGGCACCCAACTTACTAGAAGAACTTACTTGATCAATGCTACCGCTCCTTCAGCAACCAACAAAGTCGACCTAAACGCATACTACGGAACAATCAGATTCTTGACGGCTGCACCCGACGTTGCGCCACCATTGATATCTATCATTTCGCCAGAAAACAAGACGTATACAACGAACACGGATCTCAAATACACTACCAATGAGCCAACTTCTTGGGTTGGCTATAGTCTGGACGGCCAGGTAAACGTAACGATCTCTGGAAACATGACCATACCAAACCTCGCTGAAGGGCCACATACTGTGGTAGTATATGCTAACGACACCATCGGCAACATGGGAGTTTCGCCATCGGTGTCCTTCACTGTTGCGCCACCATTGATATCTATCATTTCGCCAGAAAACAAGACGTATACAACGAACACGGATCTCAAATACACTACCAATGAGCCAACTTCTTGGGTTGGCTATAGTCTGGACGGCAATGCAAGCGTAACGATACTTGGGAACACGACCATAGCAAACCTCACTGAAGGGCAACACACTATAGTAGTATACGCTAACGATACTGGCGGCAACATGGGAGTTTCGCCATCGGTGTCCTTCACTGTTAATCTCCACGGAATCCCTGAGGACTTGACCGGCAATGGACTCGTAGATGTAGATGATATTTTCGCTGCAGCTCTGTGTTTCGGCTCGGTCAAGGGCGATGCAAGGTATGATGAACGGGCAGACATCGATGGAAATGGCAGAATAGACATAATGGATATGTGGCTAATCGCAACAAAGTTCGGCACAGAATATTGACTCCCTTTTCTTCTTGTCCTTGACTTCTAGAGCTTGGAATAAACAGGACTTAAGGCTGTTCGACGAATCTGTCAAGTACAGGAACCCAACATTGGCAAAGCCAGTGTTCACGAACCCACTGATCTTGAACAGCAGGATTCTCTAGGGAACCTAGGCCTGAGCGCTGCTCCTACCACTTGACGATCTGGGCATGTGGGACGCCTTCAATGTTGAGTACCGCTTCCGGATGCACATAGCCCTTCCCAATTGCGCGCTTTACCACGTTCTTGCCTACCATGTTGACTATGTTAGCGTTGTTTATCATGCCTATTGCTTCGTCCACATTCACTTTGGCGCCCCTGTAAAACTCCTCTTTTATGCGGAAGACTATCTTTCCTTCGCGCAGCGTTCTTCCCAATAGCTCTGCGTCACAAATCGCAAGAAGCACATTTCTCCCGCTTTTCTTAAGGTTCATGTAAACCTGCAACTTCGACGCCCTTACAGCTGCTTGATCGAAGACCTCGCCCCGCACGCGTCGCAGACTAGGAAAGTAAGACGTTTCTCCTTCACGATTTTCGTGTCTGGCAGCTTGCATATAGGGCAGACTACAAAACTCTCCATGTACTTCTGAATCAGTCTGCCGAAAGTGTCAGCCCTAAATTTCCCTTGAAAAATCGCTCTGGACTCCTGAATCGTTGCAGCCGTCGCCATTTCACCTGACAAGAATTTCAGCAGGTGCTGCGGTTCCCGATTCAAAGCTCCAGCAACGTCCTTGAAATTGAAGATGATGGTCCGCATACCTATAACTGCGTTGTTCAGCCTAGGAATCTCGAGCCGCTCTTTTTTTAACGTGACTTCTGGTATTTGCGAACGCGCTCTCTTAAGCAAAGTCTCGTAATCATACGTCATTGTCCATTCGCCAAGAGAAACAAGGAGCGTCATACTATTTAAGATTTAGAAACCGATATCCTGGCGCTTTAAATGTGCTATTCACGTTTCTTAAACAGCTTCCTTCCATCCATCTCCGTGGCATACTCAAATCCACCTCAAGCAACTTGCACGTTTCCTCTAGTGTTTCAGCTATCTATACGTGGAACTCGTTGCTTTCTGTCTGGAATGAGGCTTGTTCCATGTTGATGTAGTTCATTGTGCTCTCTATGTCCTTGTATCCGAGCAGGTGTCTGACGTGCATAGTGTCTTTGGTTTTGTGGTATTCCATTGTTCCCTTCCAACGTCCTAGTGTGTGATAGGTAATATGAAGCAGGCTAGGGTTGTTGAGCTTCTTTAGCCAGATACGTTAGCGGCCGGAAAGATTTCAGCAAACTTTGGTTACGGGGTAGAGAGACCGGGTCATCCCTCAAAACTGGATGAATCCAAGTGCTTGTTTTCGTTGATGGGAAGAGGGTCGTTGGGGTTCTTTCTGGTCTCGGAGTCAAGGAATATGGTCTCCTACATGTGGTCTGATGACTCGAGGAATGCTTTAACGAACGCGGTGCGGATGGGATAATGGTCACTGAAGCTGTGAAAAAAAAGGGATTGGAGTTTTATGGTTCAGTGCCGAATCTTTGGGCAATGAAGAATATGTCGTCGATGCCCACGTAGCCGTCTGAGGGTGTTGAGAAGTCAGCATCTGGGTTCCATCTTGGCTGTCCTTCCATGGCGCCGAAGTATTGTGTCATAGTGTTTATGTCGTCGATTCCTACGTAGTCATCGCCGCTTATGTCGCCGAGCAGTCTCACTCTCACCAGTGTCGGACTCTGCAAGACGTTGTCAGAGTTGTCGCTTTCGATCGGTATTGTAGCGTTTGCGGTTATGGTGTAGTTGTGGCAGTGTTCGACGCCTGTTGTGTCCCAAACAAAAGTCAGGATCTTAGTTTCTCCGGGGTCAAGTCCTACGGTCTGTGTTCCGATGAGCTGGGGACCGCCTGTTGAATTGAAATAGACATTTACTACGGGGTTTTCAGTGAAGTTGCCTTGGTTCGTTAATGTGACGTTGATGTCGATGGTCCATGTCTCATAGATCCAATCGCGAGCGGGTGAGACGTCAATTACAGCTATGTCGTGGCGTCGCACTTCTACGATTTTTGAGGTCGTGTCGTTCAGGTCTTCGCTGTCCTCAACGGTTAGTTTCACAGTGTAGTCACCATGGAGTGCATAGGTGTGGGCTATTATTGGATTAGTCGTGGTTGTTATGTTGCCGTCGCCGAAATCCCAAGTGTATTTTGTGATGGTTCCGCCGTTGGCACTGGAGGCTGACGCGTCGAACGCTCCGGGGTGGTTCTCTATGATTGGTTTGGGTGAGTAGTCGAAGCTTGCGGTTGGGTATTGCACTATCCAGACGGTATCGTCTACTTTCTCGTTGTTGGTGGTGTTTACCTCGCCTTGAACGATAGTTGCGTTAGCCTTGATTGTGTATGTGCCCAACGGGACTCCTGCCGTGTTCCAAAGGAACACCAAATTCGTGACCGAACTTGGAAGTAGATTCACAACGGGTTGCGTTTCAATGGAGCTGCTGTCGTAGTATGCCGTAACACTGAAGCTCTCATTGCAGGCTCCATGATTCTCAACAGCCACGCTGATCGTGACGATATCGCCGCTTATCACCTTTCCAGATGACCTAGTGACACTCGTGACTTCTATGTCGGGTATCGGTATGATGCCCTCGACCCAGTTGTCCCCATTTACGGTTCCATCATGTGCATTGCCTGAATAGTCAGATGCGATGGTCCCTGATCCTTCATCGAAATGCCAGCCAGCAACCAGACCTGTTTCTGGTCTGCCATATTGTCCTGTCCCAGCACTGTAATGCTCTTGAATCTCTGTCACGGAAAGCGTTCTGTTATAGACTCGAACTTCATCGATGGTTCCGTCGAATTCGTAACCGTTGTACTTGCCTATGTAGAGAGGTTCGACTGTGGCGCCAATGCTTGCCACTGCTGTGGGCTTATTTCCTTGCGACGTACCATTGTAGAAAATCTCTAGCGTTGCGCCTCCTCTGAAAACTGCTGCGACATGAGTCCAGACGCCAACGCTGGGTTGAGGCACAGTCAGCATGTCTCCTGCTGTGTCTGATCCGACCCAGAAGCTGATGTTTCCAGCTGAGAAGTAGCCTAGTATGTACTGCATTCGAGTGGGATACGTCCATTTGGCGATTATGCCTGCGTATTGTGGGTACGCGTCAGGTTTGATCCATGCTTCAAGTGAAAGCTCTGACATACCCTTGAGATCGGCAGAGTCGGCAACTTGCACATAATCAGAGATTCCATCAAAGTCCAAAGCCTTGCCCTTCTGGCCAGTTGCGAAAACCTCGGGTGGAGCCAATATCAGCACTGATGATATGATCAATGATGTTAAGAGAAGACTCGTTCTGTTTTTCATTTTCCCTTCTCCTTTTCGGTGAAACATACGTTCGTTAGCTGTAGCTATTTAAGCATTGTGAAAACATCCTCTAGTACAACTGCCATCAAAGGTCAAGTTGTACCATGTCTCCGCTCTGAAGCTCTCAAACCCACATTCCCTTGCCGATGCATGCGCGCTGAATAGTTGATCATCTTCGTCCGTAACCGATAGAGACTGTTCCTAGACTGTTATTCGACAGAAGCTAAACCTCGTCATCTATCTCAATTCTAACCATTTCTTCTCACCTCCATGGACAATTCATGAAAACAATGAACGCGTAACACTCTGAGCGTTGTTCTTCAACATACAAGCTTCTTCTCAAAGGATATCAGAGGTTAGACAATCAGCTCTTCATCACTCATACTATTTCTCTCCAAGAGAAGCTCCACATACAAAAGCATCAACGGAAAAACGAAAAAAAGGAGGTTGCGCGGGAGACGTCTCTACGAAGGTTTTCTTAGGCTTATGCGGGACTCAGACACGAGAAAAAATCACGGACTGGAAG
>CAZDNV010000122.1:0-5276 GCA_964506875.1 uncultured Candidatus Bathyarchaeia archaeon | reverse complement strand
TGTGACGTTCAATGAGTGACCGTTGATAGTCAACTCCGTTCCCACGGTCCAACCATACTGATCTGCAAGAGAGACTCCAACTACGACCTCGTTGCTTGATTCATTGATTGGAAAACGTCCCATGTTTCCCTTAAGCCAGCTAGATCTAAGTGTAAGTTGCCAATCCTCAACCGGGATTCCCATGGTGAAGTTCACGGGCACAAATTGGCTTATGCCGCCCATTCCCACGGGGGTGATAAACAGAATGGGAACAGCCTTGCCTGCTTCTTGGATGCCTTGAATCTTTTCTTCTATATAGCCTTGCAGAAGCATGCTTCCTCCTATCGGTATGGCTTGTATCACTATGGAATCATTGCTGACAATGGTAACCTGCTCATGAAAAAGCACATTTACTTCTTTGATTACAGTTGTGTATCGCATGGTAGCTCCTCCGACCGCTATGACGAATGTAGCTGCAAGAGCAACACCCAAAATGCAGAGCGCGCTCCTGATCTTTCGGCGGAATAGATTTCTGAAGCAGAAAACTAGCAATCGCGTCGCAAATCCCTATCCACGGATGTCACTGATGAAACTTATATAAAGGTTGGCAAAGTAAGTAATACGCGGAATTAATCAGGCGAAACATGATGAAAAGGAGAATACTGATCTTAACAATAGCTTGCTTGCTGGTATTTTCATCCTTTGCAGTAAGATTACCTAACAACCTTGCTTCAAGCACGCAACCATTGAAAGAAACCCCAGATGAGACTTCGAATGTTGCCGGTCTGGCCTCCAGGCACACTTCGTGTTGCCAATTAATGTGCGATCCTGCTTCAGCTTTCCAACAGAGGCAGATCTATTCTCAAATCGAATCGTCCTCAAACGGTATGCAACTTGAATGCACCGTCTACCCCAACGCCACGCTGGAAGTTGACGGATCAGCCAATGGCACAACGACAATCGCAAACT
The DNA here is from genome assembly GCA_964506875.1 of uncultured Candidatus Bathyarchaeia archaeon. GTDB lineage: Archaea > Thermoproteota > Bathyarchaeia > Bathyarchaeales > Bathycorpusculaceae > CAZDNV01. The sequence goes on along the minus strand of CAZDNV010000122.1, from coordinate 4,328 downwards.
CGCAACCTCATCCGCCTCCTGGCAGTGTAGAGTCGATAGTAAGTGAGTTGGTCAACTACGCACCAATGGTCAACGCGTCGGTGGGTCTATCAACTAGCGGGAACTCGACTTCAGGTTCAGCCAATGGAACGATAGTGCTGCCCAAGACAAGCCCATATTCAGATTTTCCCTTCAACTGCACGACCGCAGACTTCACCTATAGATACAACGACGACATGCTCGACACTCAACTCGACGCGACGGTTCAGATGCCGCCAGCCGTGAGTACAACCTACCCATTCAATTCAAGTGATTTCTCACTCTTGGGCACGTACGCCAATGGCTTGCTCAACGTAGGTTTGCATGGAGAAACAACACTACCCTCTTCGTTGGGCTCTCAGTTTCCATTCAACATAACTGATCTGACAGTGCTCATGGACTTTGGGAAAAATGAGATAAGAGGAAACGTTACTTTTCACGCTATCTCCGGATTCCCGCTAGGAGACGTTACAGTCTACTTCAGTGGAAACAAGAATGAGCTTTCTTTCACAGGGCTGGTCACCGTTATATATGGCGACTATTTCGGAATGACAATAAACGAAACAACATTAGAAAGCATGCTCGTTCAGATCAACAGCACTATTCCAGGCCAGGGCCCAGGTTCTCTCTACGAGATGACCAATAGAACAATCGAATGCACAGAGCTAATCACGAGAATGACCCCGATAACTGTTCCGCTTAAGGGAGCCAGCGTGGATTATGAAGTGACTGTGAGCGGCAACTTCACAGAGCTGATAGCGACTTACGTGACAAGCATGTTTGGGTACCCGAGCTCTCAGATTCAACTTATGCGCGCGGCACTTGAAGCGACATTGTCTTCAGTTGACAAAGGTTCCTTGATGATCAACTATTTCCACGCATCAAGAATGGCATCAATCGACTTGACACTAGGCTATGATGTGAAGAACCTGTGGAGCAGCGCTTTACAGCTTATACCGCCAACAGTGCCTCCTGAATACAGAGCTCAATATGAAGCTTTGATAAGGATCTACAACGACACAGCATATGCCATCAAGGATGTACACTTCAACGCAACCTACTCTAACGCTCAACAGAAACTCGAGTTGCACATATCGCTCACGGAGGACACCTCACTACTAAGAGATGAGGATGCTGTAGATCTAATAGATACGATGTCTGACAGCACGATCTCTCCACAATTGAAAGAGCTTTTCAAGAAATACAATGCAACTTATTACACACTAGACTCGCTTAACGCGACGGTCAGATACGTCAGAGGAACGATAGACTTCGACGCTGAGTGGCTCATAAGTGGCGACCTCGCTTTGGGTCTCAACTCTATCAAGAAATTCTATATAGAATACTTGAACCTAACCATGCCCTACATGATAACGTGGCAGACGCGTATGCTCGATGTCACTGAGATGGACATAGGCAACTTCAAGGCGGAGATCAGACAGGGTGAAGATTGGCAAACCTTAACATTCGAAGGGTTGAGAATGCAGCCGATCAAGGAAGAGACAGACTCGACGAAATTCAAGTTTTACAAGTGGCTGAACATGACGAGTGAAATGCCACCAATCGTCGACCAGGCAAAAGTAGTGTTGCATGGAGGTCACAACGGGACGCACGCAGTCATATTGAGCGCGCCAAGCTCCGTGCCTACTCCGAACATGATATCTAACGATTCTAGAACCATGATCTGGGAGAGCGTAACGATGAGCGCTTTGAAAGACGTGATCTTCCAGATAGCTCAACAAGGAGTGGCTACTCATATTGGAGTGACATACTATTTCCCTATAGTGACAAACTCCACAGTGAGTGACTTCGACTTTGACTCTGAGGCAAAAAGCATCAACTTGACCGTGACCGGTGCTTCAGGTAGTGGTTTCTGCAACATAACAATTCCAAGGTCGCTGCTGGACGCAAACCTAGCCGAATGGAAGGTCATACTTGATCATCATGAACTCACGGCGGGTGAATACTACATCACGCAAAATGCCGAATATGTCTTCATCTATCTTAGCTATACGCATTCTGAACACAGAATCGAGGTGATAGGCACGTGGGTGAACCCGGTGCCAGAGTTCTCTCCTGACGTGCTTCCAGTGGCATTAGTACTATCAGCTCTTGTTGCAACCATGGTTGCTATGAAGCAAAGAAAAAGGCTGAGCCTGAAAAGGATGAAAGACCCAAACACTGGTTAGCGCAAGGCAAGCATGCTCAATATACGAGCAACACAATTCCTTTTTCTTTTTGTTTCTTTCTAAGTACGTTCAAAAGTTATATGCTACATGATGCCACTTCTTATCAGAGAGTGCTGATTGGCGTGTTTGAGAAGATACTGGTACCAATAGATGGCTCTGAGCATTCAACAAGAGCTCTAGAACAGGCAATACAGATTGCGGAGAAGTTCAGGAGCGAGCTAACCCTAATCCACGTATATTCAGTGTCCATGCAGCCAGTCATTCTGCCAGAACCAATCGGACTGGGCCCTCCAGGAATTCCAATGATGACAGCGGCCGAAGTTACTAGGATTGTTGAAGCAGCTCGCGCTGCAGGAAGCAGAGTCCTAGGAGGCGGAGAGGACAAAGCTAAGGCTGGAGGCATTCAAGTCAAGAAGATACTAGTGGAAGGCCATGCTGTTGAAGAGATCATCAGAGCCGCGAAGGAAGGCAGTTTTGACCTGATTGTTATGGGGGCTAGGGGCATAAGCAAGATAAGAGAAATGCTTCTGGGAAGTGTCAGCGACGCCGTGATACACCATGCGTCCTGTCCAGTCCTAGTGATCAAATAGCGAAACCATCTTTAGAGGAAACGATCAAGCAAGCTCTTCAAAACGGTCGTTCGCACGATAGAGTTGCCAACCTGGGCGCATGTTATTGCTTCATCTCAGAGGCGTGCCATCACAGGAGCATAGAAAGATATTTTTGCCTAGTCTTCTAGAGATTGGCTTTCTAGGCACGTGATTCTTTGACACAGAGAAAGGATTTTCTTCAAGAACCTGTGAAGCATATCAAGATTGCTGGGAAGCTTTCTGTGAACGAGCTCGTAAGCCAATTTAAGAATTCAGGCTCTTTCGGCGCGGGAAGGCTTTCTGCCGCCTGCGATGTGTATGAGCGCATGATACGCGAAAAAGACTGCACCATATTTCTGGCTCTGGCAGGCGCAGTTGTGCCTGCAGGACTGCGTTCTCTTCTGGCCGATTTGATACGCAAAAGACTCATCGACGTGCTTGTGACCACAGGTGCAAACATGGTTCACGATGCGATAGAAGCTCTTGGGGGCCACCATTACAAGGGCCACTGGCTTGCAGATGACCACGTTCTTTACAGGTATCACATTTACCGCATTTACGATGTTTTTGTGCCTGAAGAAGACTTCGTGAAGCTGGACTACGGGCTTGCTAGAATCTTTGACGAAATAGCTGCAGAGAACGCAGGGAGAAGCCTAGGGTCAAATGAGTTCGCCGCAGAACTCGGGAGTAAGCTGCACGATCCCGACTCCATTCTGAGAACGGCCTACGAAGCAGAGGTGCCCGTTTTCATCCCTGCAGTTCGTGACTCTGAGTTTGGCTTTGCACACTGGCTTCATGCTTCGCGAAGAGGAGTCGAACATGCTCTGCTGGTGGATGCCTTCAAGGACGTGCCAGACATCGTTAATCTGTGCAGACGATCTGAGAAAATGGGCATGATAGTCATCGGCGGCGGAGTCCCAAGAAACACGGTTCAGTCTGCAGCGCTCGCATCAAAGAGAGGCATGGACTATGCGGTGGTCATAACTATGGATCGACCCGAGACAGGTGGCCTCTCAGGCTCCACTCTGGAAGAGACCGTGAGCTGGGGAAAGGTCAAAGGCGAAGCAGACAAAGTCACGGTTATCGGCGACGCCATGATAATCCTTCCATTGATGGTTGCTTCAGTCAAAGAAAGGCTGGGCAAGGACTTCCGGCGGATTCCGATTTTCAGAAACGTCAAGAGGGGCCCTGGAGGTCAGCTAGACGAGAGAAAAAGCCAACGATAGAAAATGCTGCGGTAGTTGCGGCAGCCACAACGCCTATGACTACCCCAATAGAGTTTTCTGTTCAAAACGCTTCTCCGAGGGCGAAGACCCTATCATGGACACTCTTTCATGCTGTGAAGGATGGAATCCAAGCAGCCAAGAATGCAATTGCGCAAGAGAAGCAATCGGAAAGAGGGGCCAGCGGCACTCCACTGAAACAAGTCAACGTTAAGGTTATTACAAAGAGCTTTCAGTTCTAAAGCTGCGGCAAAAGCCCGGTGGTGCAGTGGTCAAACATAGTGGGCTCTGGACCCACCGACGAGAGT
>CAZDNV010000121.1:0-5343 GCA_964506875.1 uncultured Candidatus Bathyarchaeia archaeon | reverse complement strand
ACCAGTAATTAGACAAAGAATTAATAGACGTAATACAAAGCCACCTATTAATAATAGAATAACTAATAATAGAGTAATTAATAATACATCTGATAAGGCACCTATTGAAAATGTAAAGTCAAATGTATCAAAAACAACTTTAACTCCAGAACAACAAAAAGCAGATCAAGAATTTAAAAGAAAACAAGCAGAACAAGATGCAAGATCAAGAGCATATTCAGTTCCTACTGGTTCTAATGATATTTATAATAATTCTGAAGGTAATCAAGAGGTTGAGAGCCAATTTCAACAAGCTAATCAAAAGGTTGAACAGGAAAGACAAAAGTTTAAAAAAACATATGGTATTGATCAATCTTTATTAGAAATGTATTTAAATGTAGAAAATACAGATCAAGCTAGATCAATGGAAAAAGGTTACCCACAATTAAAACAAGCAGCTATTAAATATAAACCAGTATATATTAAAGAATTAAAAAGACAAGCTCAAGAAAAAGCTGTACAAGATATTTTTAATAGAGCAACAACAATGTTCCAACGTCAATATGGTGGAAATGCTCTTCCTAAAGCTCAGTTTGGGCCTACTGGAGAAAAACCTGATGTACCCTTTGGATATTTTAAAGATCCTAAAAATACAGGAGTTTATAGAAATTTAGCTGGTGAAATTTATGCACCTAAAACTAATCTTCAAGGTACTTCTGATAAGTTAATGGGTAATGACTTTACTCAAGAAGGTAATGGATTAACTACAGATAAATCTATGGGTTTTGACGCATCTGGAAATGCTTATAGAAATGAAGGTTTACTATCTGATGAAGAAAAGCAAGCAGGAGCTTCACAACAAGTATCACAAAAGTTTAAAAATAAACAAGAGTGGAATATAGATGCTAAAGGTGCATTAGATTTTGGTAATATGGCTGGTAATAAATTAGCTGGATTTATGGAAAGAGCCCAACAGGCTAAACAAAATAGAAACATGGGAAGTAAATATGATGCTTCTAATTTGTATGCACAAACAGATGAAACAGATAGAGGTACATATGATCAACTTGGTCAATTTAAACTAGATGAAACTGGCTTTAAAGGTGTAGTAAAATATGGTGGCTACATGGAAGAAGGTGGTAGTTATGAAGAAGGTGGTGACACTTGGATGTCTGAAGAACAAATACAACAGTTCTTGGCTGAAGGTGGTGAATTAGAATTTGTTTAAAAATATAGTTATGTATCATAAAGTAAGAATAACCAAATTACCAGGTAAAGCTAAAGGTGGCAAAATTAATGGTAATAGAATAGTACCAAATCAATCACTTAGTTTTGGTGGAGCAGATATGAAGTCTGGTCCCAAAGATATTAGTGTAGCTAATACTATCTCAGCAGTACCACGGAATCAAGCTAATTTAGAGGCTGAAGGAGGGGAAACTGTTTATGGTGACATTAATGGGGATGGCATGGCAGAACACCTTGTGATTAAAGGGCCAAGACATTCATCCGGTGGTGTTCCATTAAATCTTCCTGATGATACTTTTATCTTTAGTGATACTAGAAGTATGCGTCTTAAGGATCCTAATATGTTAGCACAATTTGGTAAGAGTGTAAAAAAAGGTCAGTCATATACTCCAGCAGAATTAGCTAAACAATATGATTTAAGTAAGTATAGAAAAATGTTACAGGATCCTGAGTCAGGTGATCTTGAAAGAAAGACTGCAGAGATAATGATCCGTAACTACACAATGAAGTTAGGTGCATTAGCATTAGCACAAGAGAGTAAAAAAGGTTTTCCTCAAGGTATACCAGAAGTGGCTAGACCATATATGGATGCTAATAATATTAAAGATGAAGACTTAATACCAAAATTAGCTCAAGAACAAGAACAACAATCTCCTGAAGAAGAGGGTGCTGAGCAAGGTGAAGAACAGAATCCACAAGAAGAAATGATGGAAGCTCCAGAGCAAATGCCTAATGGAGAACAAGTTGCTATGCCTCAAGAAATGCAACAACCAATGGCTCAATATGGATATCAAATGACTTCAGATACAATGCCGTTTAATCCAGGTTATATGTATCCAGAATATGAAACATATGAACAAACACCAACCCAATATGCTAGAGGTGGAACATTACCTAAAGCACAAAATGGTGCAGCAACTCCTCCATATGGAATGGATGAAGCTTATACTCCTAAAGGTGTAGTAAGATTAAATCAATATAGAGTTAAATATGGTTTAGAACCAATTGGTGGTAAAGGTAAACCACTTACTAAAGCAGATATTAAAAAAGCTGCAGGTGAAATGCAACAAGTTATTATTGAAAAAAATCCTGATTTAGTATTACATTATATTCAGAATAAAAGTCATGCTCCAAGTAATGCTGTTAAACAAAAATTAGGTGTAAAAACAAATGCTGATATTGCTAAAAAATTAAAAGAAGGAAAAATAAAAGCTGAAGATATAAAAAAAGCATATAAAGATGATGAATGGTGGTACCGTGCTATAGATACTCAATCTAAAATTTTATCAAAAGCTGATTATGAAGCAAAAATGAAAGATCCAAATGCTATTAAACAAGGTGATACTTTATTTTTTAGTGAAGATCCTGATAATCCAGAAATGTATACTCAATATACAATGGATGAAAAGGCTGCACCTATAGTAAAAGGAGAAGAAGAAGAAGAAGTTATACCTGGTGAAAAAGTTAAAAGAGCAGATTATGTTGAACCTGATTTAACAGAAGCACCACAAAATTTAAATGCACGGTGGATGACACCTGATATAATGAATTATTATGGTGCAATGAAAGATAAGTCAAGAATTAAAAAGTTTATGCCTTATGCACCTAGAGTAGATTTAGAAGTACCAAGACCAACATACTTAGATCCAACAAGAGAATTAGCACAACAAAGTGAATATGCTAATTTAATGGCACAACAACTTGGTCAATTTACTGGACCTCAAGCATTTGCATCTAATATGTCAGGTATTCAAGGTACTGGTGCTGAACAAGCTGCAAATACTTTATCTAGAATTAATAATGCTAATGTGTCTGCATCTAATAGATTTGCAGAAAATGCTGCTAATATTAGAAATCAAGAACAAGGTATTAATCAAACTGCTGCTCAAAGATTATATGATCAAAATACAATGGCTAATCAACAATTTACAAATGCTAAAATTGCTGCAGATCAAAATGTAAGACAAGCATTTGGAACTGGTTGGAAGAATGCATCTAATTTAGCTTTAACTAATGCACTGTATCCACAATATGATATAGATGCTAGAAGTGGTAACATATGGTTCCAAGGTGGTAAAGATGCTGTACCAACTTATTCAAAAAATATTGCAGAAAGAGCTTCTGAATTAGTTAGTCAAGGTTGGGATCAAAAAATTGCATATCAAATGGCTAAAGATGAATATGGTCAAGGAGATGGAGCTGCTTCAGTTGACATGGATCAAATAATGGATAACACAGCAAAAAAAGGTGGACAGATGAATATGGGTTATGTAATGGGATCAAATGTATTTCCATTTATGTTTTACTAAACCTTATAAGTTTAGTAAACTTATAAAATTTTAATATATTTACAATATAGATAAAGATTAATTATGGCAACGTATTTACAAGGCGTAACAGATTATATACCACAGTTTCAACCCTTTCAACCGGATTTGAATTTCTATAATAATGTGTTGCAAACAAAGCAAACACAATATGATAGTAACTATAAACAGTTAAATCAAGTTTATGGACAATATCTTTATGCAGATTTAACTCATGGTGAAAATATTGAAAGAAAAGAGGAGTTATTAAAAAATATTGATGTCAGTCTTAAAAAAGTATCTGGTCTTGATTTATCATTAGAACAAAATGTAACTCAAGCAACTCAAGTTTTTAAACCATTTTATGAAGATCAATATCTTATGAAAGATATGGCCTTTACAAAAAATTATACAGCACAAAGAAATAGAGCTGAGGGTTTAAAGAATTCAACAGATGAAGAAAAACGTGGGATGTATTGGGCTGATGGTGTTGCTGCATTAGATTTTCAAAGAGAAGAATTTAAAGAATCTAATATAGGTGATACACTTGGTATGGCAAATGCTAGTTATACTAACTATGTTAATGTTCAAGAGAAAGCAATGAAATTAACTAAAGAAGCCGGTTTATCAATTGAATCAGTAGACTTTAGTCCAGATGGTAAATACATTGTTACAACTAAAAATGGTGAACAGTTAATGGAACCATTAAGTAAATTACTTGAATCTCAATTAGGATCAGATCCTGCTATTCAAGAAGTTTATAAAACACAAGCATATGTAAATAGAAAAACATATGCTGCAGGTAATGCTGCTCAATTTGGTGGTGATAAAAATGCTGCTGAGATGAAATATCTTGAGACTAACTTTAACATGCTTAAAGCTCAACAACAAAAAAGATATGAGTCATTACAAGATGATTCAAAGTCATATGAATCTAGAATTAAAGATATACAAAAACAAATTGATGCTGGTAGTAAAAATCCAGATTTACCTAAATCTTTAGCAAGTTTACAAGAAGGTAAACAGATAAATGATGACGTACTTGCAAGAGTACAAAAAGATAATGACTCTTTAAAGACAGATGAAAAAACTGCTACTACAACTAGTGGATTTGTAAATCCTTATGGTGATATTAAATCATTAAGATGGAAAGTAGATAATGCTATGGCATCAATTTTAATGGAAAAAGATCTTGATGAATCAGCTCAAATATTTGCTTTTAGAGATGCTAAACAAAGTATGGTAGCAGATCCATTTGCAGTAAGTGCACAAAACCATTCATATAGAATGCAAGAAGTTGCATCTGCTAACGCAAGTAGAGAAAGAGTTGCTGCTATTAATAATGCAGCTGCTGATAAAAGAGCAAAGAATACATGGGATTTAAGTACAGGTGCATATCACTATGATACAGAAAAGTATATTAAAGATGCTAATGGGGATGATGTTTTAAATCCAAATTATAATCAAGTTGTACCTGATGAATCTTATAGTAATACATTTAATGAGTTTGAAGATAAAGATATTGCAACTGGAGAAATAAATGTTAAAAATTTAAGTAGAACCATTTCTCAAAGACAAACAGATCAATATGCTGTACCTTATATGCAACAGTCACTAGCTTTACTAGATAAGTTAGTAACAGAAGGTGTAATGACTAAAGATCAAGCTAATAAAATATTACATACTGAAAAAGATAAAAATATGACAATTGAGAAGTTCAATAAAGGACTTCAAGGTAATTCAGAATATTTTTTAAGAAATACAGTAGGTACAAACAGTTTAACTTGGATTAATAAAAAATTAAATTGGTGGG
>CAZDNV010000120.1:0-5377 GCA_964506875.1 uncultured Candidatus Bathyarchaeia archaeon | reverse complement strand
AAAACTTACAACCATTATGGGGAAGCGAAAACGCAAGGAAAGGAAAAAACCTTTCTCAACCCTTTCAACCATCATTTCGATATGGAAAGGAGGCTCCACGTGCATAAAATAATTTTCAAAATAGTGAAGTTTTTAATTGATAAATTCCTACCATCTTATCATCTTCACCGAGACCCTATCAGAAAGGAGCGGAACAATGGAAATCAAAGGAGCGTTGACGTTACCGAACAATAGTACCCTGTTGGATGTCGCCGCCAAACAGCTTGAAGAATATGGCGCAGAAATGTTGAGGGAGCGCGGTTGGAAGTTGAGCAAGTGTTGCTCCTGTGGCCATCCCATATGGGAAAAGTCCTGGCATGAACCACCATCATGTCCTTATTGCCATGCATCAAGGGTGGATTGAAAGGAGGGAAGGATGGAAAACGAACTGATAATCAGAGATGAACGGAAGCCATTGACGGCTGCAATGATTAAGGGCCAAGTGCAGTTAATCCAAGAGGTCATGGAAGCCGTCATGATCGAAGGGAAACATTACGGGGTGATCCCGGGGACACCCAAGCCAACACTTTACAAACCAGGGGCAGAAAAATTATTGGCTACATTCCTTATCGGAGCGGACCCATCTGCGAATATTGAAGATCTATCCAATGATGATGAGATCCGTTACCGGGTAGCTGTCAAGGGATTCAGGCAGGCAACCGGGGATCTATTGGGCGTCGGGATCGGTGAGTGCTCTTCAAATGAGGAAAAATACAAATGGCGCAAGCCCGTATGCGACTCAGAGTTTGATGAAGCTCCGACCGAACGGAAGCGGATTGCCTGGAAGAAGGGTGATAAGGGTCCGTATCAACAGAAACAGATCCGTATGAACCCATCGGATGTTGCTAATACGATCCTGAAAATGGCAAAGAAGAGGGCGCTCGTGGATATGTGCCTCACGATTACCGCCGCGTCCGACATCTTCGACCAAGACCTTGAAGACCTTCCCGAAGGGTTGGAAGTCGGGACAAACGGAAAGACATCATTGAAGGAGCCTCAGAAGAAACAACCACCCCAAGAGGAGCCGCCGAAGACCGACACCCTCTCCGTTGTGGCTCCCATTATAAATGTCCTTCAGAAAGATGGTAAGAAGACCGATGGAAAGCCCTGGACCCTCTATACCTTGATCTGTAAGGGGGACAAGAACGACCTTAGATTTTCCACCTTCTCAAAGACCATCGGAGAAGCCGCATTGAAGGCGAAAGGAACCCCTTCCCTCTTCGAGATCCATTACAAGGATAAGGGCTCACAATATCCAGGAGAGATTGTAGAAGATGGCCTGATTCCAGTGGAGCCGCCGGATGACGACAATGCCCAGTGAGATTGTTTTCAAACCAGAAGATCACTCGTATTGGATAGGAGAGCGCCGCCTAATTTCTGTCACGCAGGCGCTCTCCATCCTCAGACGTTGGGAAGCAGAGCCATACTACCTTGAACGCGGTCGGCTCGTTCACCTTGCCTGTGAGTATTACGACAGGAATGAGCTTGACGAATCTACCGTTGATCCTCTCATCCGGCCATACCTGGATGGATATATGAAGTTTCTTACGGAGACTGATTTCCTCCCTGTCCATATCGAGAAAACTCTTTATCATCCTCAACATTTTTATGCCGGAAGATTGGACCGTATTGGAAATCTCAATGACAATTATGTTCTTCTCGACCTAAAAACAGGAGTCAAGGCAAAAGTTGACGAATTGCAAGGGGCGGCATATTGGGAGCTTTGTAGAGTTAATGATATCCCCATCAAGAAGGTTTTTGACCTATATTTACGGGATGATGGAGGGTATTCACTCGTTGAAATTGAGAAACCCAAGCTGTTAGTGCCTACGTTTCTGGCGGCATTGACACTGACAAGATGGAGGGAAGGGATATGAATATTTGTTCAGGAGGAAGAAGAGAGGAAGCACATGCTGAAATTGTTTATGAAGACAGCTATTGTCCGTTTTGCGACTACATGAAAGAGAAGAAAGACGAAATAGAAGGGCTCAAAGAAGAGATAGAAAATTTCAAGAATGACATTGAAAGATTGGAGGCATCCGAATGAACGAAATCGAAGTTGTCCAGAAAGAAGTCCTGCCGATCCCCGAAGAGGCCAAGATGATTGTGGTCAGAGATCAACCCTCGCTCTCTAGGGCAAATGAGTTTTTCCTGGTGATTAAGGGGTTGCGTAAGAAGATCGCGGACACGTTTGATCCAATAATTTCTAAGGCCCATGCCGCGCACAAGGAAGCCCTGAACCAGAAGGCGTTGATAGAGGCCCCCCTTGTGACCGCCGAGAAATACCTGAACGGCCAGGTCACGACCTACCATCAGGAGATCGAGAAGAAGCGCAGAGAAGAGGAAGAGGCCGCACGTCAGAAGGCCCTCATAGGAGAAATGGCCCGTCGGAAGGCCGAGGAAGAGCAGAATATAGCCCGGGCCGCAGCTCTCGAAAAGGCCGGAGCCACAGAGGAGGCTGAGGCCCTGATGGTGGATACCATCGAGGAAAACCAGAAGCCCATAGAGGTCTATGTTTCGCCCGTGGATACCCCGAAAGTGGAGTTGGAAGGGGCCACCGTGAAGACCTACTGGCACGCTGATGTTTATGATCTGCGTGCTCTTTGCAAGGCAATCGGGGAAGGGAAACAACCAATTGCCTACATTGACCCGATAGATACAAGGAAGAAATTCTGGCCTGCCCTCGATAAGCAGGCCCAATCGCTGAAGAAGGAAATGAATATCCCCGGAGTCCGGGCCGTCCCCACATCAAGCCTGGCCTCCACGGGCAGAAGGGCGGCGTAATTAACCTCTAACCGAAAGGAGACTACATGAAGAAAATTCTATTGGCAGTGATTTTATTGGCAGCATTGGTGGTTCCAGTCATGGCGCAGGATGTATCGGTTTCCCCTATCGTAAATCTTCCCGTAATCTGGGGAACGGAACTCATCTCCTCTGCTGGTCCTACCGTCTTACTGGTCAAGGTATGGACTCCATTTGATGATGCCAGATACAAGATTAAATGGGCTATATTCAACGAGAAGGGAGCAAAGGTTAGGAATGGGAATAGCGGCTGGTTCTGGTGGAAAAGCGGATCGCAACTTAATTTTGAAACTCCAGTGGAGCCATCCCTAAAGATGGGTCGTGGATTTTATGTTAAGGCGACTCTAGCCTATGCCCCTTATGTGGAGAACTGAGGTGAAGCATGGATCAAAAAGAACGAATACCGGATGGTTACGTACCAATGATGCCAAATGACCCAATGGCAACCCATGCCATATGCGGTTGTGAACGTCATGAGTTGGTGTTGAAGGATGCTGATAGTCATAGTTGCTCATGGTTATTTCTGAGGAAGGTGAAACATGGACGAGATTGAGAGAATTTCCGACGAATTATTTGGTCAGCATGTAGAACAGTTCAGACTATTTACAGACCGTATTGCACAGCTTAAAGCCGAGAATGCGAGATTGAATGAAAGTAGAGAATCATGGAAAGATAATTGCCAAGACCTTGAATACACAAGATTGAAGTTGGAAGCCTCTAATGAAAAATTGAAGGAGGCAATCAGGCTACTCAGGCGTGGCTTGAGAGAAGAAGCTGACAAGGTTCTGGAGGAATGACATGGGTATGAAAGAGATTGAAAGGGACATCCTTGCGAGAGGATATGGAGGATATGAAGAATTATTACTCTCTCGCGTAGAACAACTTAAAGCCTCTAATGCGAAGTTGAGGGAGGCGATTAAGGAAAGTTATATCTTACTACAAATAAATATGGAATGTAATAGGGGCAAGGTATCTGCAATATTAAACAAAGCCCTGGAGGAAGATTGATTTTGCAAGCGAGCCATGATACTATCTCCCACAAAACTCAAGGGAGGGGTGTCATCATGGAACGTGGAGGGTTTTACTTACCGAAAGGTCGGGAAGTCTGGCGTGTCTGGATACCGTGGAAGGGTAGCAAGTTATTCTTCAGCAAGTACACAGATGGAACTCGGCTTTATCATGAGAAACAAGCTGAACGAATCTGGCAACAAATCAATGCCGAGATTGACTCTGGCATATTTGATCCGTCCGAGTGTGGCAAGGATAAGACTCTACTTATGGAAAATGCTTGGGTCGTGTACCAAAACCAATCCCAATGTGGTCGATTGAGATATGACCAGAGACAGCAGCAGTTTGATGACATGATTCTTCCATACTTCAAGGGAAAGACCCTCAAGGAGATCGAGGAGCATCATTTACAGGATTGGTTCTCTAAGATCCCGAAGCACTATGCAGCCCCCACGGTCAAGGGCTTCCTGAACACGTTACGGGGCTTCATGAACTTCTACAAGATTACCAGGCAGAAGGCTTTCAAGTGGCCCCGTGTGCCTTTGGAGAATAAGAAGCAGGCATGGCTTGAGGAAGCGGATCAGGAAAAGATTCTTGAGGCTGTCCCTGCACAACATAGACCGATCGTGAATTTTTTGATTGTCTATGGATGTCGTGTGAGAGAAGCCTGTAACCTGAAACGGGCTGACATTGATTGGGGGAAGCGGGTTCTCGTCTTTAGGGACCGCAAGAATATGAAGGACAATGAGCTTCCTATTATGCCAGAAGTTGAGAAAGATTTGGTGGGTGTTAAGGGCGCTGGAAGACAGTCAGTAGGAGAGCAGATCGGCGAGCCCTCGCTAACGGTCACCCCGAACCAGTTCAAGTCTGGTACACCCACCAATTTATTTTACGTCTTCTCCACTCCATCTGGCAAACGCTACCAACGCCAGCACGTTGGTCAGATATGGTATAAGGCTTGCAGGAAGGCAGGGGTGAAACGGATCTCCCTGAAGAATGGCACACGACACAGCAAGGCAAGCCAGTTAATTAACAGGGATGTGTCTACGGCCATAATCGCAAGGGTGTTGGGGAATAGTGAAGCCATTGTCGAAAGAAACTACGCGAACCTGACTACGAAGAAGGTGGCGAATATTTTGGGAAATAGTACCCAACCCGTACACAATGGCAAGTAGTATGAACCATGTGATTGAAATCATTATAGAAATAATATTACGTTCGAGACACGTGGTACTGACATTATGTATGAAATAATTAGCTTTTATGCCATTTCGACGGTGCACTGGCGGTGCACAGGGGGGATTTGAATCGACGACCTACTGATTACGAATCAGAAGGTTTCGGATTTGCAACTATACGGAATAATTACATCTTATGCCAATTGGTAAAAAACTTGCATGGGGCGTTTATAGGATCAATGCGGGTCAGAAAAATCTCAATGATTTCAATATCCCGATAAGGAGGTAATGCAAATGAGATATATTCTGGAGGGAGAATGGAGTGGATATAATCCAAGGCAAAGACACAT
>CAZDNV010000119.1:0-5410 GCA_964506875.1 uncultured Candidatus Bathyarchaeia archaeon | reverse complement strand
GCCAATAATCGAATTACGCTGCCGCGGTTGGATATTGTGCCTTGCAGGAAGTGTCCTGGGAATGCTTCATGGACCGCGGTGTTTCTTATTGAGGAATAGTTCAGGTGCTTGGCAAGGTTTGACATGTCCTTCGGTCTTGTTACAACATAAATGCCTATTTGCGGTTTGTCAAATCTGGCAGGCATCAACATCGCTGCAAATGGAAGAAGAGGAGCAATGAAAGCTGGCGTTTCAGTTACAAGTAAGGCGTCTTCGGGATATACTGTGGCCAGATTGTTTTTCTGGATGAATTCCTTGGCCTCCTCCATGGCTTTCCGCGTGTAGCTCAAGGCTTCTTCAAAGGTCTTCGGCGAATTGCTTTCTATGGCCTCTTGAACCTCGTCCACAGTCTTGCTTGGAGCTATCTGCTTGGCAAGCTGTATGCGTTCGTCTTTTAGCTTCTTCAAGTAGTCTTCTCCCAGCTGACGGATTTCGTCAGGTCCCATGCCCAGGTCCCGCATTTCCATGAGTTTTGCAAATCTCTTCTTGCCTAGAGCCCAGTCTTCCCTCGTTTTCGAGAGCAGTCCTTTGAGCCATTCCACATGCAGCTTGAATGCAGGCTGAAGTTCCGCGGTAGCCTTGCTCAGTCTTTCGTAGGCTTTTGCCGAGACTTTCCCCTTTGCCGAGTGCGCCACGAATTGGAATAGGCCTCCCATGCTTTGAGCCGTTTCTATGGCTATTTCCGTCCAAAGCTTCACTGGACGCGACTCTGCAAATCTTGAGCGGAACTCCTCCAAGTATCTCGGCATCTTTTCCATTCTGGATGCAATAGCATCTATCCTCTTCTCCAAAGGCGCATAGTCCCGCGTGAGCATAATGAATATGAGGCCACCCAGGTCTCCGAAGGCATCTGGATTCAGCTCATGCATCGGATATTCGTAAAAGAAGAATTTCCAGTTTTCAGAGGCTCTTTCGAGTACTTCCAAATCGATCTTGTTCTTCGGGCTGAGGTCTTGAGGTTTCAGCGTGCCATGCAGGCGTTTTATCGTTTCATCGAGGAGCTTCAGATTCTCTTCGATATGGTCTGTGGAACCCTTTGGCAATAAGTAGTCATAAGGGTCATGCAGTCCAAGAGCAGTTGCGAAATCAGGGTTCTTCTCAAAGAAGCTGCTCATCATATCCTGAGTTATCTTCTCGAAGGTTTCGTCAGCATTCAACTTTCTCACCTATGCCCAGAATTGAGACCACTATTCTAATTAAGCTTTGACCAAGACAGTGAGCAGGAAGATCCAAACACATTTCGATCTGCTCCCAACTGGTGGGCCAAAAGTGAGGGTCTACGCTCTAGCCAAAGAAGACTGGAAAGCCGAAAGCCAGGCATCAATGCTGTAGATCTGGCTGATTGAAAAGGTCAAGGGTCATATTCTGCCTTCTCTAGCGTCTTGCTAGTCCGTAGCGACGATTCTCGGTATCTATCACGCCTTTTTCAAACAAGCTGCGCAATTCCTTGAATATCTTTTTCTCGCTTTGACCGGTTATCCCGGCTATTTCTGCAAGAGTCAGCGGCTTGTCAGAGCTTCTCAGAGCCGATACAACGACTTCCTCTAGCTTTCCCATGTCAAGTCCTCAGATCAACAGCTTGGAGAGTTAAGATCACGATTTATAAATTTTTTCTGGCTTCCTCTGACTCTTTGGGCGGAATCCGTCATCAGATCATTGGCATTGGCATGGGACTACTCATTCTAGTGAAAAGGCTTCATCCAGGCATTGTCTGTAACCAGCTTGCATTAGCTTCCGTCTGAACGTGTATTCTTGGACTACCATCTCTTGAAGGCACAATGCAATCAGCCAAGCTTTAATGCTTATATCGCAAATCTGAAAATCAGCATGAACAGGAATCGGAGTGCTAAGAAGCTTGCCCTATTTCGTCTACGTTATTCTCTGTGAAGATGGCACGTACTACACTGGATACACTAGGAATGTTGATACCCGAATGAGACTTCATCTCAGAGGCAAAGGTGCCCGCTACACGAGAATGCACAAACCAAAGAAGCTAGTATACGTCGAGAGATTCAGCTCAAGATCAGAGGCTATGAAAAGAGAAAGAAAAGTCAAGGCCCTAGGGCATCTGAGGAAACGCAAGCTAGTGAAGGACCATGCCCTCCCGAAGTGATTCTGTCTTCTGTTCCCAAGTGACCGATGGAATATAATGCGCCGCAGGATCAGAACGAAACCAATACTAATCCAACGACCGGATTAGCCGTTATGAACTCTCTTGGATCTAGGATTGCCGGAACCATAGTCTTGGGCGTAAGGTGGCTTGCATTCACTGTGCTTTACCTAGCTTTTTTTGCTGGCAGCTTTGACATCTGGCAGAAAATAGCTGTATTCGTTGCTTCAGGCGCGATTGTATGCGGAGTAATAGCAGCCTTATGGATCGAGTGGGCAGTCAGATAGTCAATACTGCTGTACAAGAGGCCCCTGGTTCGCACAGATACTCTGGCTTCGAAGGCGAAAACTGAGCCTAGTAACCATTTGTGATATATGCACACATGATCTGGGCAGTTCAAAATGATGAAGTCCAACCGAAGAAGCCACGACAGCCAAATATGAAACCTCGTTGCAAGATAGTAATTCTGATCTTTGGTGAAATCAATGAGTGCGTGTACAGGAAAATGGATTGCCGCCTTAGTTGAAGGGCTTGATAAGAATGTTGACGAGAAGACTCGAGAGAGAATATTGGAGCAATGTGGACGACAATGCCAATCGCAAACCTTCATCAAGAAAGCCAGAGACATTTACAGCAAATCTGCAGACGTTGAGGATTTCTTGGAGAAGTTCGGGAAGATCTACAAGCACTTACACAAAGAAGGAAAAGGGCTGTACATTATCTATCCTCGATGCTATTGCTCGCAAGTGAACAAAATCCCTAAAGGTAAACTCTCAGCAACCTATTGCAACTGTTCCCGAGGATGGGTCAAGGCGCTGTTCGAAGGTGCTTTAGGAAGGCCTGTAGACGTTTTCATGGAGCAGTCAATAGTCAAAGGAGACAAGCAGTGCAAATTCAGAATAGACCTATGAAAGAAAGAGGCTCAGAAGAATAGGTTACAGGTAGCGCTCAATCACGAGGATACTATATCATCTACCTTGAAGACACAAGAACAATACATAGGTCAAAGAAAGAAGGAGAATTACGTGGTCATATAGATGCCAACATACACGTACTCCGTCAGATCCAAGTTTTGTATATCAATGCGGATTGACGATCCCATGACCTGGTAAGTTCAGTTGCCTTGTCCTGAAGAAACTTGGAATTGTTCAACCTGGAAGAAAAAGCCTCCTACTAGGAACTCGGTGATTATGCTGACTCTTGTGTAGGGTGCATTAATGAAAATGGTTACTTGCCTGTAGCCCTTTGTCGAGTTTGTGATGCCAAAAAGAGATAGTTAGGATTGAGAGCATAGTGAAAAGCGCGCGTGATGACGTGTTCCCAAAGAGAACAACAACAAGCGATTTGAGATCTGGCGTGAAATGATGGACTACCAGAAGTCTCATCCGGAGAAGGTCTACTATACTAGGTTTGGCTTCTTCACGTGCGCGCAAGAGCATCCTATGAAGATAGGGGCCCTCTTTTTCTCCAGGGTGTTCTGAGAGCGTCAGATTCATATATGATCAAACAATATTCGTAGCCTGAGGATGATTGTATGAGTAGCATGATTGCTTTTTGCGGGATAGACTGTAGCGAATGCAAAGCCCTCATTGCCACACAAAAGAACGATGCCAAAATGAAGAAAACGATTGCTGAAGAATGGTCAAAGGAATTTGGGCATCAGATAAAGCCTGAAGACATAAACTGTGTCGGCTGTTTGGTCCCTGATGGGCCGCATATCAACTACTGCAATATCTGCGAGATAAGGAAATGTGGCGCACAGAAGAAAATCCAAAACTGTGCGTACTGCATCGAGTATACGTGTGTGACACTAGAGAAGTTCCATGAGAATGCGCCTAAAGCGAAGGACCGATTGGAGCAGATACGTAAAAAGACCAAGAAGAAGTGAGCGCAAGCTACTATCTCACCACGCTCTCCTTTCCTTAACTTGGCAGACTCGGGGAGCATAACGTGAAATAGCCGCGCTAGAGACACAATACGGAAGAGTTATAGCTAAACCAGGAGAGCATTGTTCTGACCAAGGTGTTATTAATGGTTGATATAAAGGAGCTCTTGAAATACAATGAGATTGTGAGGCACAGATATTTCGAAAGCTTTACCAGACTATCTTGGGCCGAGTTCACCAAGAATAGGGAGGCGAGCTTCAACTCGATTAGAAACATATTTGTCCACACTCTAAGTGCGACAGACTACTGGTTGGATTTTCTGCAGAAAGCGGAACGTCGCTCCAAGAGGAAATTCGATGAATACAGAACCTTTGACGAAGTCAGAGTTTACATGGAGCATGTCGAGAAGCGGATGCAGGATTGTCTTGGCTCATTGTCCGATAGAAAGCTTCAGGAAACATACGCGGTCACAGGCGAGAATCACGAGGCCACTAGAGTCACAGCTGAAGATATCCTGATCCACGTGTTTGAGGAGGAAGTTCATCATAGAGGCGAACTGATAGCACTCTTTTGGCAAATGGACATCGACCCACCATCTATGGGATGGAAAGGGCTTTGAGCTAGACAAGAGAACTACCCGCAGGCGTCGGAAAATAGCGCGAGCTACACGTCAGCCTTGCAGCTATGTATTATGGTATGCCAGAGTCCAATTGGGTTCCTCCGCAAGTCATAAGAAGCGAAACAGAGAACACGACAAATGATGTGGAATATTGCTTGAGGGAAAGAATGTCAATTTGAGGATCATGGAGAAAGAAGACGTGTCATTGGCTGCAGAATGGTCAAACAATTGTGGCTTTCGTGGTGAATACAATCCTATTGTGCAGACATCGAAAGCAGACATGCTGAAAAGATTTGACAACCTGCCTGCCGAGGAGAAACGGTTCTTTATAGAGAAAAAGGACGGAACCAAAATTGGCAGCATTGCACATTTTCCTACGGCAGACAAGCAGTTTGAGATAGGCTATGCTCTGGTGCCCGGTGAAAGAGGCAAAGGATACTGCACTGAGGCCATAGAGATAATGGTTGACTACTTGTTCCTTTCAAAGGACGTAATACGTATTGAAGCCCGCACTGATGTGAGAAATATGGGTTCTCAGAAGGTTCTAGAAAAAGCTGGTTTCACGAAAGAAGGAGTAGTCCGAAAGCACATCTTCATAAGAGGAGAATGGAGAGACGCAGCTCTCTTTAGCATTCTGAGAGAAGAATGGAAAGAACCAAAAATACTAACAAGGACTGAGAAGAAGTAGAAAGATTCTGTCTGTTATTAACATATAGAGCTATAATTGAGCTTCTTTTCTATTTGATGTTCTCTTCA
>CAZDNV010000118.1:0-5431 GCA_964506875.1 uncultured Candidatus Bathyarchaeia archaeon | reverse complement strand
GCGGCGTCTCCTTCGAACCCTATAACGATGAGTGGTCCCAAGACTGCTACTGCGAGCTGGAAGACTCAATACTATTTGACCGTTAATTCTGCTTATGGTTCGACTGGTGGCCAAGGCTGGTACGACAGCGGAACCAGTGCTTATGCTACGGTTACGCCTTTGACTGTTTCAGGCGGCTCTGGGGTTCAGTATGTGTTTACTCAGTGGAGTGGTGATGCTTCTGGCTCGACGTCTCCTTCAAACCCTATAACCATGAGTGGGCCCAAGGCCGCTACTGCCAACTGGAAAACCCAATACTACTTGACTATGGCTACTAGCCCTCCTGGCGTGGATTCTCCGTCTGGGGCTGCGTGGTATGATGCTGGAGACTTGGCTACGATATCCTCAGATGCCTTCGTAGACATAGTCTCAGGTTCCTCGCGCTACAGATTCAATGGTTGGACAACAGCCAACATGACTGAGATAGCTGACCCAGCATGGTCGCCGACAACAGTAATAATGGATGAAGTAAAGACCGTGACAGCCAATTACATAACCCAATACAATGTGACATTCCGTCAAGCAGGAGCGAGCTCCGACTTTACGGGCACCATTGTAACCATCGACGGCGTCAACTACAATGTGACACAGCTACAAGTATCATTCTGGTGGGATGCTTCCTCTTCTCACACATTCGCCTATCAATCACCCCTTCTGGTAACAGCAAACGTGAAACAGTACGTATGGACTAGCACAAGCGGCATGTCCACATCCCAGAACAGTTCCATAACAGTAACAACTTCAGGTAGCGTTACAGGCACCTATAAGACACAATACTACTTGACAAACAACTCATCATATGGCTCACCAGCCCCAGCACCAGGATGGTTCGACACAGGAACCCTGATCATTGCATCAGTCACCTCACCCTGGCAGGGCTCGAATGGAACCCGCTATGTGTGCAAGGGATGGAACGGCACAGGAAGCGTGCCACCTTCAGGCACATCTCCGAGCGTTACATTTACGATAAGCCAAGCATCAGGCATCAGCTGGAACTGGAAGACCCAATATCTCTTAACAGTCGTCGTAGATCCAAGCGACCTGAGTCCTCAGCCAACAAGAAACCCACAAGGCGAGGCCGGCCCACCGGCCAGCTGGTGGTACGACGCACCCACGACCGTTGTCTTGACAGCTCAAAATATCACGGGATACGCCTTCAGCTATTGGGACTTTGACGGGATAGCAAACGCGACTGGAGTCAACCCGATCATAGTCGTCATAAATCCCTCTCACACGGCCACTGCTCATTACTTGCCCTTGGCCCCGACACTAACGGTTTCAATAAGCCCGCTTCTTGCTACAATCAACCTTGGCCAATCAGTATCATTCATACCATTCGTCAGCGGCGGAGTGCCACCCTACACCTACCAATGGTACGTCAATGGCAACCCTGTCCCAGGAGCAAACCCAGGCAGCTGGACCTTCACGCCAGCATCAACAGGCACATTCTACGTTTACCTGAATGTCACCGCAAGCAACGGATACACAGCAGTGTCCCAAACAGCTAAAGTAACGGTTCTACAAGGAACGCCTGCAGTAGGCGGCTACTCAATCTCACTGGCTAAACACTTTGGGACAACCCAAATGGCTGCCTACGCCACACTAATAGTCCTATTCGGAGCGATACTGAGCCTGACCAAACGCAAGAGAAAATAACCTATTTTTACATATCCTCTTTTCAACGGCAAGTGCCTAGTTGAGGCTTTCAGTAATGAAGAAGGAAAGCAAAGAAGACCCAAACAGACGGTTCGCAGGAGGCAGAAAACTTGTCCTACTGGCAGCCCTGATGGCAATCATTACATTGACAGTCTTGTCCATTTCTATTCTCAGCATATATTTCGGTCACCCAAGTCAGCCCAAGGCCGCAATAATAGATCAATTAAGCTCTTCCCTACTTGCAGCCCCCATTCGCCATGCAAACCTGACATTCATAGAAGCATCGAAAGAACTTCTGCAGAAACGCTTCGATGTCGTCGACTACTTCTCAGACAATGCGACTATAGATCAGTACAGAAACCTTGCATCCTCGAACTACAAGATGATATTGTGGAGAGCGCATTCGGCTCTGGACTTGGAAGCAAAGTACGTGGCCATATGCTCATCTGAAAAGTATGGCTCGAAGAACTACAATTCATACTTGGACAGCGGTCAGCTAACGCTGTGCAATATCAGCGGAGATCAACATCTGTACTTCGGAATAACCCCGAAATTCGTCAAGGAAGTCATGAACGGCAGATTCGAAGAAACAGTCATCATCTTGATGAGCTGCAATGGTCTAAAGGAAGGATACGACAGCACTGCTGAAGCCTTCAGCGGAAAAGGTGCACAAGTCTTTGTAAGCTGGGATGGATGGGTCCAAGCAGATGACAACGACAATGCCATGGCCCTCCTACTTGACCATTTAATCAACAGAAACGACACTATTAGTCTGGCAGTCCACAAAATACCTGAGTATACCGCATATGGCCCTCCTGCTAAATTGCGCTATTTCCCAGATAGTCTTGAAGTCGCAGACTACCAAATCCCAGACTATAGGCAGGTCAACCCACAAGATCATGCGTATCTGATTGCCAAAACAAGAAATGATGATGAGGCGCCGATCAAGACCTAGGCTCTGTTGTGCCGAACTGGCTTGCTAACCGTTTTACACGCCTGGAGACAACGAGATACAATTGGTTGCGAAGGGCATCGCCCGTCAGGTTGAATCTCTGGAGTCTCCTTGCTTCCCTCGCCAACTCTTCATCCTGCAAAACCTCGTTCAGCCATTTCTCAAAGTCCCCTCGTTCAAGGTGAAACTGCAAAGACTTCACGTCAATCTCGTTTATTTTCTCCATGAACTCCTTGAGCGACGAAGCGCTTACTCCTGTATAATTACCTATAGAAGTGAAGAAATAGAACGCTTTTTCCCGGGGCACTACCCTTGTAGCTTTTGACATGACTAACCGCCTAGACTGCTGCTTTTCTCCTTTATATTATCTCGTTCCTTTTATAAGTGTTGACTCTGAGTGAATCTGTTATTGAAAAATGGGTTTCCTTGAATTTCTTAGTGACCATTGATGTGCGGATTCTCAAGACCCCTGCCAGGGGAGCAACTGAATTGGCGATGAACTCGTGTAAACACTCCTGCGTGTCAGTAGTAACCTTCGCAATGATCTGAAGCTCATCAGAAATAGACATATAGACTTCTTGAGTCTCAGGTGCCTTGCAGAGTTCTTCAGCAACCTTCTCACTCTCTTTCGGATCAGTATATACAGTCATAATGGCCGTAATAGTCTTACCACCAGTTTTCTCCAAATCTACTAAGGCCGTGTACTTCTTGATTATTCCATGTCGCTCCATTTTCTTTATCCTGTCATAGACAGTTGAATGGGCTATTCCCAATCGATGACCTATAGTCACGTAAGCTTGCCTTGAATCTTCTTCCAGCGCACGGAGAATCATCAAATCCGTTGCATCCAACGCTAGTAAACCGTTTCGCAGCTTCAAATCCGCGTGGGCACCTTGCATTAGCAAGAATGTACGTCTGCATTTATTCTTTTTCGTCGTTGACTTGACGACTTCAACTCTGTTGAAGTCTGTTCCAGAAAGTCCGAAAGATTGTCGACATGGCTGGCATTTTTCCTACAGATTTTTAATATGACCGACAATTGTCCTTCCTTTTTGCGAGAAAACCGACAAATAGCTTTAAATTTGTGGCTGAGTAATAGAATGCTGTTCTAGAAGAAGATTCCAGTAGCGGAGGTTTGAGGCAAATGAAAGTAGCCACAGTCTGGGAGGTATTGACCCGATTCAAGGATACTTGCAGGTTTCGAGGGTGGAAGACCTCAGAAAACGACGATTGGATTCAAGTCAATGATACCTACCACAGCTTCCTTTGGACGAAAGATGTTCACCACTCTTCTTTCAGGAGAATCGCCCTAAACGGAAAATGCGTGATCAGGGAGGGTTTGTCATATCGTATCGTGAAACCATCATATACAGCATGGCTGTTTTCCAAGGCGCCTTCAGGAGCATTACTAAGAACAGTTCTTGAAAGTCCGGACTTTTCGGAGAAAATAGCCCTCTATGACCTTAGCCCATTCCTAGAAGGCAAGGATCTGTGTGTTAAGCTAAATAGAACTGACAGCCCTGTCTTTCAAGAGTTTGAGCGCTTTCTTAGGAATGAGCTAAACGTCAAGCTTAGAACGATTTCGACGGATTCCAAGCTTAACACTGACAGCTTCACGGTAGCGGAGCTAGTTTAGTTCAGAAGGGCTTTCAAAGGTTTGATAAGGGACACACTGTCTACAATGTACTTGTGAAGGGAGTATGTCCCAAGATAGTGAAAAAGTAAAGAGGCTCGTTGCTTTCAAAGAGAGAGTCAGCAGAAGAGTCGAAGAGCTGGACACTGAGCTCCAAGACCAAAAGGCCATGCTTGAGATAGTGAACTCGATATTGCTAGAGAAGGGGTTCAAGCGTGCAGAAATGACCAAAGGACCAGTAGAAACTGAAGCTTTCCCCGAGAAAGAGGAGATAGCAGTCCAGTCTGACTCATCTCCGATCGAGTCGACAACACAGACAGAGAGTGTCATCCCCCTCAGGGCCGCCTCAGGAGAACTTCTCGCAATTCTTCACGCAACTGAGAATTCGATACGAGTGCTCCCAGCAGGAGACAAGGACTTCAGCACAAACACGCCGCCATTTACCCACTTTCTTGTCGAAAGAGTCTTGATGAAAATGCAGGAAAGAGACAACGAACTGGTTAGAGCCCGAGAACTGGACCCCAACAGAATCCTTTCCTACCAGATTATCAACGAAGGCGACATAATCCGCGAAATAATGATCAAGAACGTGGACGCAGAACGTCTGAGAGAACTGAAGTCAAGCATCCGATGGACGTTGGAGAAAATGTTCGAGAAGCTCAAGGGTCAAGTCTAGAAACAGCTCATTTCGCCCTATCAAAATAGATGCTTTTTCCCTTCGCTGAAACAGGTATTCCCATAATGATTGTTGCTTCAGGCATCAATCCCAGCTTTAACGCGGTTGTACCCACACGGTACATGATCCGATTGTCAACGTTCAAGATGCCTGCGGTTTTCACAGCTGAACCCAATGCTATTCCGAGATCCAAAGCCTTCAGCATGCATGTAGGACCCTTGAAGTCTCTACCCTCGATCTTTGATTCGCTAAACTTGTCACATGTTTCGTGGCCGCATGCTCCACAGTTCAAACCAAGACTCTTTTTCCCTCGAATTCCAACTAGGACAATCGCATCAGAATCTTTGACATTTTTTGCGTCCCGCTTGAATCCATCGATTTCACGTTCTTCAGCTGTCTTCAGCATCTTCTCTGCAATAGCGTCTTTTTCTTTTCCATGAACGATCAACGTTAGAATATCATCAATCCCAGAAGC
>CAZDNV010000117.1:0-5464 GCA_964506875.1 uncultured Candidatus Bathyarchaeia archaeon | reverse complement strand
TAACGTGCCTTCTAGGCACAATCCTAGGCTCAGCCGAAACCGCTCCCCTCACAACAACGGGGCTATACGGCCTTATCTCGCTCAGGTTCTCCACGCGTTTGAGGTGAGCATCCGTGCCTTGATTTGTTCTGAAGATTACCCACCTTTCCACGGGCTCACGGACCCTGACCAAGCCAAAAGCCCTCTTCACAGCGTCTGCTGTTTCACCCCTAATGCCGAACATAATCGGATCAGGCCCCCGAGGAGTTATAATGACTCTCTTTTTCTCAGCATCAACATTGTTAAACGTATAGGGCGCAGTTGCCTCATCCATCATGAAAATCGAAGCTTCATCAACCCTTCTCTTCAAACCATAATTCTCTGGAACTCGATAGGCCAGTATCTCATAAGTGTGATCTCCACGAAGAGTCTCGCCGATCGCAGCCAAGCCGCCAATGATGCCGCGACCATTCTTAAAACCTACGGCTTCGCCGCCGAACCTAGTCAAAAGCCTGACAGCATCCTTAAGCTCCACGACTCCGGTGATAGCGTTCTTAGCAAACATCCTGACTTCACGAGGAACCCTATCCCTAACAAGAAAAACGACGCCAGGATCCGTGCCCTCAGACTCCAAATCAGCATACTTCTCCACCGTGCACAAGACGGTCTCCTTAATTCTCTCCTCCTCAGCCTCATCATACCGCATCCTCAGACACAGGGCTCCATTTCCTCTCGTCTTCCAAGGCACATTCGGATTCAACCTAACCAAATTAGGATAGTCAACAAACTTCACACCTAATCCTTCGAGTTTCTCCACTAGAACAGCAGCGACATATGTTGTGCAGCCTTTCCGCACGGAATCCGTATCATCAAACCCAACGTGCATCGTTTTCCAAGCCATTCAAAGCAGCCCGTCATCGAAAGAGAAGACCAAAACGCAGATAAAAGATTGCCCAATTCCTCCCAAGCGTTCCATATTGTGCTTCAGCCTAGCAGGCGTCAGGGTACTGTTAAGTTAAGTTACCCAAATTCCTTTGCCGTGAGTGACTGCAAATCTTTATTGGTTCTTCATAAACGATTTATGTTGACTACATCGAAACACTATCTCAACGTATCAGGAGGAAAACACCCTTGTACGAGTCGTTGCACATCATCGGTGGAGTCGTTTACCTTGTTTTCGGCGGTTTGGGAAGCTACCATGTTCTGAAGACACTAACAATACTTCATAAATCCCCTGAATTGTTGAAAACTCAGCGAAGACTCTGGTTGCCAATTCTGATAAGCACATTGTTCTTCGCAGTCGGCGGCGTCGTTCACCTTGCAGATCACCTTCTCTACCCAGATCCGTTAATGGATGTGCTGTTTGAAATCGTCGTAATCATAGGAGTCTCATTCTTCACCGTCAGCGTCTTACGCTACTCTCAGTTGCAGAAAGAATACTACACCCTGAAAAACGCTGGACTCAAGCAGATTCGAGTCGAAGAACCGCTTCAAGTCGAAACGCAGTAACCTGATTAGCTGTTCCTTTTCTTCTCTCCACGACAAAGAATCACGGTACTCTGAAGCTCTCAGTCTGAACGTCATCAACCGAAAGGTAACAGCTTCACGAAACAAGCCTGATCAACCGAAGAGTTAACAGAACCAGGCGTCAGATACTACAAGAAGACTCTCTTGCCGCTATCCAAGATCACCGTAAGAAAGATATACGTGAACCGAAAGATAGCATCTTCGAAAATCAGGTGCACTACATGGACGTTATAGGGATACTTTTGTCCGTTGTCACCATCGTTATTATCGTAGGCCCCATAGGCGGAGCCGCGATCATATACAGAGACAATCTAGTAAACCTCATAATCCCTCCTGAAACCCCAGAGTTTCTAAACGAAACCCCCGACGTACAATACGTGGACTACCAAATCAACGCGTCGACAAATGCGATCCTTCTGAGATTCAATGTAACCAACCCATACAACTTCAACCTAACCATCAACGCGCTACAAGCTGACGTCTACTGCTCCACCCACACACAAGAGTACCTTGGCAATGCCGCAGTTTCAGAAGCCTCCAAGAACATCCCATCAAAATCCCATACCATAATAGTCATCGTGATGAACTACACTGATGCAGGCAGAGCACACATTCACGGCTCACATCAAAACGACCAGAACTTCCGCATCGACCTAACCAACATGACGATTAACATTCAAGGAATCGGCGTCGAATACCCAGAGAGGATAACAGGCATCGGGCCTATCCCGACGAGCTAAAGGAGGAAAACACATGAACATGAAGCAAATCAACTGGTTCGGGCTGGCTGGCGGCATAGCCATCATCATCCTCATCTTCGCAACTCTAGTCCTTGCAACCCCCTGGTGGCGGCTCACCCTCGGCCAAGAATTCGGCCAGGCCAACATATCCCCGCTAAGCTTCAGCTTCAACCTGCTGGGCACAACGCTGACGATACCACTGATCTGGTTCCTCAACCTCATCAGCCTGCTATCACTCATCGCCAGCGCCACGGTAATACTGATCTACTCCGTTATACCCGCAAGAACCTACTCCAAACACCTGCTCGGATTCTCCTACAAGAAACCACTCTTCACACTGATAATATTCGTAGTCACCATATTCATCATCACATACGCGATAGGAGTCATACTACAAGTCGGTGTACCATTGATGGGGTCGACAACGCTAACATTGCCAACCACCCTGACAGAAGGAGCCACAATAACCGTTCCAATCACAACTGAATTCACATGGGCTTTCTGGCTGGCAATAGTGGCAACAGTCCTCTGCATAGGCGCAAGAATCTACCACAAAAAAGCCACGGCAACGGCACATCCAACACCTCAAGCCGCTCCAGCAACAACCACAGCGTCCCCGTCACCAGCTTAGCTCCAGAAAGCCAAACGTCATTTCCAGCTGCATAGCTTGTCCTAGCGAGACTATCGACTAAACAAGAAAAGCAGCAACTGGAGAGGACATGAAAAAAGAAGGGATGTTAACTACTTTATCTCTTCTACAACTATCATAGTCAATGTTGATCTGACTTTGTCAAGCCTTCTGACACGCCATGTGACTGTTTCCTTAAGCCTGTCCATCGTATCCGCTTTAACTCTAGCGATTATATCATAGACTCCGTAGACGGCAAAAGCTTCTTCTACACCTTCAACCTTCTTCAAATCCTTCAATACTTCAGCTTCTGAACCGATCTCAGTGTTTATCAACACAAATGCTGTTGGCATGCGAATCCTCACGATCAATGTTTGCTTCTAAGCATTAAAATACTTTGCTACATCACGTGGTCAGACTCAAGCACACAAAACGAGTTACCGCCCATAATTCAACCAGCCAACATGGATACACTTATCTTCTATGCCAAAACACTAAACCTACGGAGACCCAAACATGCCAACAAAAGCTGATATTGCATTTGCATTGACAAGCCGCGAAATGCGCGCTCTGGAAGTGAACGCGGAATATTTTGGCATCTCCCGACTAGCGCTAATGGAAAACGCCGGTCACAACGTAGCATTAGAAATCGCGAAGAGATTCAAACCTTCAAAATCCATCGTCATATTCTGCGGTCTGGGAGGAAACGGCGGAGACGGCTTCGTAGCTGCCAGACACCTGTCATCCATGGGATTCAAAGTCACAATCATCCTGGCAGGCCAAACCAAGGAAATCTCCGACAAAGCCGCACTAGAGAATTGGAAAGCACTGCAGCATCTGAGCGAAACAATCCCCATCTATGAAGTCTATGACAGCACACTCATACCAGAAACAACCGCGGAAATAGTGGTTGACGCACTGCTTGGCATAGGCACCAAGGGAAAGCTGCGACCACCAATCCTGCAACTCGTAAAGAAAATCAACACAATCAGAGCTTTTCGAGTAGCAGTAGACGTGCCAACAGGCATAGATGCTGACACAGGAGAAATCCTAGGCGAGACAGTCAAAGCCGATCTAACGATAACCTTCCACAAAACCAAAAAAGGACTCGAAAAGGCCAAGAAGCACACAGGCGAACTGACCGTAGTACCCATAGGGCTGCCTGAAGAACTCGAGAAACTTGCAGGCCCAGGCGACGTCCTATCCCTCACGAAACCGCGGCCACCACAGTCACACAAAGGAGACTTCGGCCGCCTACTAATCATCGGCGGAAGCGAAACATACTCAGGCGCCCCGACACTAGTGGCACTAGCAGCAATACGAACTGGCGTCGACCTCGTATACGTCGCAGCACCAGAGAAGACAGCCCAAACAATATCCTCCATGTCACCAGACCTAATCACAATAAAACTCGAAGGACAACACCTGAACCCAAACAACATGCCAACCCTAAAGAGGCACATAGAAAAAGTGGATGCAGTTGTGATAGGCCCAGGCCTCGGCCTGCACCCAGACACCGAGAAAACCGTTATGCCCCTAATCAAACTTGTTGAAAATTCAGGAAAACCCCTGCTTCTAGATGCAGACGGCGTGAAAGTCTTCGCCGAAACCAAAAGAAAACTGCAAACGCCAGTAGTTCTAACCCCGCACGCTGGCGAATACAAACTCCTCACAGGAAAGAATCTGCCTGAAGACCTTATGGGAAAAACTGCAGACGTACAGCAAACTGCAGCAGAACTAGGCGCAATAATAGTCCTGAAAGGAGCGATAGACATTGTCTCCGATGGCGCGCGATCTAAACTGAACTTCACGGGAAACCCAGGCATGACAGTAGGCGGAACAGGTGACGTCCTGTCTGGAATCATCGGAGCCCTCCTGGCGCAGAAAGCAGACCCCTTCGAAGCCGCCGTTGCAGGAGCCTTCGTAAACGGAGCTGCAGGAGATTTCGTCTTCACGAAGAAAGGCTACCACATGGTTGCAACAGACCTCATCGAATGGATACCAGAAGTTCTGGACGATCCGATGAGCCACCTAAAGGTGCGAAAACTAGGTGCAGGAACAGGTTAAGATCATCGTCTACCAGGCCGGCCAATGTGACCCCAAAAAATGCACCGCTCTAAAACTTGGCCACCACAACAAGGCTCGCATAGTATCACAAATCAAATTCCTCCCAAAAAGAGCCATCGTGCTAAACCCCTTTTCCGAAATCGCCTTCTCACCAGCAGACAAGGAACGCATCGAGCGATTCGGACTTGCAGCGCTAGACTGCAGCTGGGAACACGCCCAAAAAGTCCTTCAGAAACATGTCAGAGGAACCGCCCGCTGCCTACCCTTCCTAATCGCAGGCAACCCAACAAACTACGGCAAACCAACCAAGCTCTCCACAGTCGAAGCTCTCGCCGCGGCGCTATACATCACAGGCCTCAAAGAAGAGGCATCACAACTGCTTTCAATTTTCAAATGGGGTCACACATTCTTAGAACTAAACAACCAAAGACTAGAAGAATACACCACGGCCAAAAACAGCACAGAAGTAGTCCAAATACAGAAACGACTCATGGCCATCGATTAACGGTAAGCTGAGTCGCCA
>CAZDNV010000116.1:0-5488 GCA_964506875.1 uncultured Candidatus Bathyarchaeia archaeon | reverse complement strand
CAAACTATAACCTTAGGCGCTACGCAATTCAGAAATTCGACAAGCTACTACTGGAAAGTCAAGATTAAAGGCGTCAAATCAACAAGCACGCAATTCCAAATGAGAATTGACTGGATAGAACTTCAGGACAGTTATGCGTATACTGGGGATAATGTGCCGTACAAGGCTTGGATATGGTACACGATACAGGCTACAGAAGCAAGCGGCAACCCCATCCCGTTCACCTACGCTTCTATCTACGCAAACGGAACAACCGTGACTTTTCAAAACGCCACAGATAGCACATCCATCCCGAATCCTGCTTGGGTACGACTGGACGCTGGTGGAACGTTCCAGCTGCGAACAAGATCCACAGTCAGCTCGGGCGAAATCTTTGTTCTCTATGCCGCTGTCGGAAACGTCGTCCGACAGAAGACGATAACGCAGGCGGCACAACCATGAGTGAAACACAGGAAGCTCCGGAGAAAATCGATCAAGCGGTTTATCAAGAGGTCGGCAAGGAACAGCGGCTGAACTTCAAGGAGTTCTATCCTGTCAATGAACCATTTGGTTACGTCGGGATCAGCATTGAAAGGGAGACAGGCAAACTCAGCTACTTGACTATTGAACCAACGATGACAGATGAGGAGAAACAAACTCTCAGAAAGTTGAAGACTATACTGAAGGAAGAAGCTAACGTTTCGTTGTCGGTTCTCAAGAACGAAAATCTCATAGACTCCTACTTAACAAGCCAAATTCGAGGGGCCATGAAGGCCCACGGGCTTAATGTTCTGGACGACTCTGCTGGGAAATTCATCTATTACATAAAAAGGGACTTCCTTGGATACGGCATCCTTGACATTCTCATGCGGGACCCCAACATTGAAGATATCAGCTGCAACGGGACAGCAATCCCCATTTACGTATGGCATAGGTACTACGAGTCACTTCCCACAAACGTCATCTATTCCTCAAGGGAAGAACTCGACACGTTTGTCACTCGGTTAGCCTACAAAGCTGGACATCAAATATCAGTTTCAAGACCGATCCTTGAGGGAGCACTTCCCGAAGGCTTCAGAGTGCATTTAACGTTAGAGGAGGTTTCAAAGCGTGGGGACACGTTCACGATCAGGAAGGTCAAGGCAATCCCATTCACTATAATCGACTTGATAAACTTCGGAACATTGGCACCCCGAATGGCCGCCTATTTCTGGATACTCATTGAAAACTTGAGATCGATAATTGTCGCAGGCGTAACTGCATCCGGAAAAACTGCGTTGCTGAACGCGCTTGCAATGTTCATAAGGCCTGAAATGAAGGTAGTGACCATCGAAGAAGTCCGTGAATTGTATCTGCATGAGAACTGGATACCCATGGTCACGCGTCCATCATTTCAGCCAGGAGTCGAGGAAGTAACACTATTTGATCTTCTGAAATCTTCTCTGAGACAGCGACCAGACTACATAATTGTCGGAGAGGTAAGGGGCGAAGAAGCCTACACGCTTTTCCAAAGCATATCTGTTGGTCACGGCGGCATTTGCACGATCCACGCTGAAAACGTGGAAACTGTTGAGAAAAGGCTCAGGACGAAGCCAATGAACATTCCCCCCATGCTAATCCCGATGATGAATGTCATTGCATGCATTGGAAGAACAAAGATAGGAGACACTGTGGTCCGCCGGGTTCTTGACGTTTCAGAGATCAAGGGGGTGAACCCCAGGACTGAAAGGGCAGAATTTCTAGGCATCTACAAGTGGAACTATGAAACAGATTCCTTCGCATTTTGTCAAAAATCTACGACAGACAGCTACGTCCTCGGAAGAATCGCAGAACTGAGATTCGTTTCAATGGACACTCTGCTCGACGAGTTGGATCGTAGGGAGCGCATTCTGAGTTGGATGTCTCGCAAAAACATCAAGAGCTACGACGAAGTAGCGGACATAGTAAGGAAGTATTATGCCAATCCTGATGAGGTTTACAGCAAGGCAAGGTTGGAGACTTAATGAAGAAACAGGAGAAAACGTTGTACATTACCGTTGCGAGCAACAGGCTTTTTGGAAAAATGGCCTCCCACATAGCGTTCTTGAGGCAGACCTACACCCAAAGCGGACTGCACAGATCATATGAATCCTACGTGGCGTCGATGCTATTGTCTTGCTCAATCGCATTCATCTCGGCTTTCGCAACAGCAGCTTCAGTGCATTGCGTTGTTCTAGGTATGCCACTACCCCAGGTTCTTCTGGCCGCTACCGCTCTGTCGTGCGCAACTTCAATCGCTGTCTCAGCCGTATTCGTTACATACCCTCTTTATCGCAGAGATCAAAGAAGGAAAGAAATAGATGCAAATCTCGTATACACTGCCGGCTACATGGAGGTCCTCTCGGCAGGTGGCATCTCAATTGAAAGAATCTTTGAAAGGGTAGCTCAAGTGGAAAGACGCATCTCCATCAGGGATCTTGGGAACAGGTTAATGATGGACGTCAGAGTATTTGGGTTAGACGTGTCTTCTGCTTTGCAGGACGTCATACTTCATAGTCCTTCTGAAGCCTTCTCCAAGCTTCTGGCGGGAATCATTAACTCGCTCAAGACAAGTGCGGATCTGAAGAGTCTCTTGACGTTCGAGTCGCAAAGGCTTCTTCATGCAAAGAGAGAACAACTGAAAAAGACGCTAAGCAGTTTGACGGCGTTTGGCGAGATTTACATAACCGCAATAGTGATAGCGCCTATTGTTTTCATAGTAATGATAACGATCCTCTCGATTATGGGCAATGTTGCATTTGGCCTATCGCCTGTTGCGCAACTGAATCTTCTTGTTTTCTTCGGAATTCCAGCGCTAAGCGCTGTTTGCATCGTCATATTGAATGGCATTTTGCCTGAGGAGGAATAAGAGTGTACTTTGAACAAAAATACAGGATCGCTGTCTGGGTAGCTTCCGGAGCCATGGGACTAGCAGTCATACTGATACCTATCCTTTTAGGGCTCTATATGCCTGCGCAGCCTTATTTCATTCCGTTGAGTCAAAAGGTGAACAACATTCTTGTTTTGGGTTCCCTGATAGCTCTTGGCTTTCCAGCAATAGTTGAGTTCAGCAATTACAATTGGGGCAGACAAGTCGACAAGAACATTCCGAGACTTTTACGGGACATTACTGAGGCTGTTCGATCTGGCATGACGCTTCCTAGAGCGCTTGAAGAGGCGTCACAAAGAAACTATGGACCTATGTCAAAGGAGCTTGAACACGCAATCTCGATGTTTGTCTTTGGGGCAAGCTTTGAAGATTCACTCATGTCCTTTGCTCGCCGTCTTAGGCGCCCGGGTGCCTTGAGATTTTCAACCACATTGATTGAGGCGCATCAGACAGGTGGCAAACTAATCGAGGTACTCAATGCAAGTGTTGACCTCTCCTCAAGCCTTGAAGAGTATAAGGACGAGCAGTACACTAGCATGAAACCATACATGATGACCATGTACATGACTACAATCATATTCTTGACAATGGCATATGTGATATTGCACCAGTTTCTTGTCCCACTGAGCGCAGCTGCAGGCAACTCATCAATGCAGAATTCAGGATTCGTATCAGGTGTTCTAGACATAAACTACTACAATTCACTTCTCTTCTGGGCTTCGGTACTCGAATCAATCTTTGCTGGTCTAATATTAGGAAAAATCGTTGATCGAGCACTTTCAGCAGGTCTACGCCATTCAGTGATACTAACGGTTGCCACACTTGTCTTCTTCAATGTTTCAGCTGTGTGAGAGAACGGAAATGGAAGAAACTCAAATAGCAGTAGAAGTGAACGCTCAAGATGAAGATGAGGAATTCATACGTAAGCTTATCAAGAAGGGCACATTAGCGCTCAAACCCAGCCTCGTTAGGCAGGGCATCAGATATGTTGAAGCTGAAGAAACATGGAAAGTTGACTTGGACAAAGCAAGGATAATCATCGACATGCTGACCGAAAAAGGTTTTTTCACGCCTGAGATTGTGGATCGTGTTTTGACCTGCCCGAAGTGTGGTTCACCCGAAGCTCATTCAAAATATGCCTGCCCAAAGTGCAAATCCTACAATGTTGGATTTACTGAACTCATTGAGCACATAAAGTGCGGGAACATTGGATCAAAAGACCAGTTTACGAAAGGCTCCTCATTGGTTTGTCCTCGATGTCAGATAGAGCTCGCAGAGAAAGCAAGTGACTACCGCGTGATAGGGAACTTCTACCAGTGCGACAAGTGTGCACACCGCTTCGATAAGCCTGACGCAATTCACATGTGCCAAAACTGTGGAACAACCTTTACATATCAAAATGCGAAATACATCAAACTATTCGCTTACAGCATAACTGAAGAAGCAAGAAAAAGCTTCAAGACTGAATTACCGATACTTGAGGACGCCAAGAGGATTCTCGTGGGAGAGGGTTTCAAAGTCCGATTCCAAGCCAAGGTTAAGGGAGCATCAGGGGCTCAGTCTCCATTCGACGTTCTGGCACAGAAAGGCACAATCTATCTTGTCATTGATGTTTCCACTGCAGGGAACAAGAACGACATAATCGCATTGTTGGCGAAAAAGGTCGACGTAAACCCGTCTGAAGCCGCAATCATCAACATGTCAACTTCAGATGAGATAGCCAACCTTGGAAAAGTCTTCGGCATAACTGTTTTCAAAGCCACTGACAACCAAAACGTGCCAGAAGACTTCATAACCTTCCTAAGGTCGTTGCCCCTAGAAGAGTCTTCAGTGAGGCCGACCAAGGCTGGAGGAGGTTAACTATTGCTGCGTCTTAGAGGGAGGTTTAACGTTTGCCATTGAGTGAAGAGAGAGTTGCGCTGTGCGGAGTTGTGCGCAAGGTTTTCGAAGAGGCCACAACCACTGCTCTTGGGCCAACTTGTAACACAGTCATCACATTTCACCTCAAACAGAAGTTCGGGAAAGACCCTTGCGAAGTGTTCTTAGAAGACCCTAGAGCCTTCTACACAGCGCTCGAAGAGATATTCGGAGCAGGTGCCCAAAGCATCATCAACCTAGTCGCGACTTTTCTCATAGACAAATACGGCATGACCTACAACGCAGAAGAGTTCGTGAATCTTATGGTCAAAGGGGACAAGTCATCAAAGAGCAAGCTTGAAAAAATATTATCATGCATAGTCAGTGAAACAGAAAGCTAAAACACGATGAAGACGGAGCCTATTCTCCGTTTTATATGTTTAAGAAAGCTAGAATCGCGTGCCAGAACCATCATGCGCGTTGAAGTCCTCATTGCTCGATGCATATACAGACTGCTAGATCAGAATCATGCTGACAACCGCGTGTTATTCATACCTTCAACTGACTGAATCTCAATGGGGCCAGTCTGTTGAAAGACTGCTTCCCCTGAGGGCGGTCAAGATTCCTGGCAATTCAGCACGTACTCGTAAGTGTGGGTTCTTGCAAAGCCCAAGCTTTCATGAAACTTCTGTGCATCTTCGTTTCTTACGTTTACTCTGGACTTTACGGCTTTGCAGTTCCGTT
>CAZDNV010000115.1:0-5497 GCA_964506875.1 uncultured Candidatus Bathyarchaeia archaeon | reverse complement strand
GGTTACAACAACGAAGCGTTTGTTTCTGCTCGTATTATGGGTAACTTGAGAGATACCTATTTGGCATATAGAATTAATGAATTTAGAAGCGACCCAAATCCAAGGCCAAAAACCTTGCAGGATGGTATTGCTTCGTTTTTAAGTTTGTTTACCGATGTTCAGCAGACAAACATTAAGGCAGAAATTCCATACGATGATTTTATGGATACAGTAATACCCGAAGCCAACAACAGAGCCTTGGATGAACTTTCCACTGATACTCAAATGGATGAAGCGCAACAAATTGTAGATAATTTCAAAGCAACATTCGGAGATAGGATTTTGTAAATATGAGGCCCGATAATCAATTGAAATTTGGAATGTGGGATAGTATAGATGCCTTTACTGCCGAAGGGCAAGAGGGTCTATACTATGATTTGCAGGGCAATAGAACTAATACGCAAACTTATAACGCAGGAGCAAGTGAGTACAATTTAAACGAATTATCAAGGAAGGCTGGTTGGTACGAAGTAGATACATCGTTACCACTGGCAGAACAAGTTGATTTACGAACAATGACACGCTACGTTAATCAACCTGCAATTGACGAATTTCGTAGGATAGCCGAAAACATCACGCAAAAAATTGATTTGGGTGGAGTTTTAGAAAAAGACAGGTTAAAGGCAAGCGAAGACCCCTCGGGCATTTTTAGTTTTGGATTGGCATCGCCAAGTTTGTACCGTGTAGTAGAATGGTACATCATTGAATTAGATATACTTGTAGATGGTAGTTTTGTTGAAGGCATTCCTATGCCAAATAACCGCACCAATTTTTATACGTATGTAGAGGGTAAGCAATACAGTGTGAGGCGACAGCAAAAAGGCACATTTGAGATGTTGAAAAACAATCCAAATGCTGTTTTGATAGAAGCAAGTGCTGATATGTTTGCCACAAAGCCATCCACATATGTCAGCCCCACTCGTGAAACTTTTAGATTGAAATTTGCTACCAAAGCCAAGAAAATTTATTTGGTTAGACCTAAAAAAGGAGGTGCACCGCAATACATAGATTTGTTTGTCATTGCAGGTGGACTGGGAGATTTAAATAGCGAAGGCATGATGGCCAAAATTACGCCTGTACTGATGCTCGCTAATCAATTAGAGCAAGCGGGTGTCAAAACAAGGATTTATGGGTTGCGTGCATATACTGTAGATGGAGGTGATACTTTTTTCTCTTGGGTGGCAAAAGAATACGGTGCTCCTGTAGATGTCCAACAAATTGCTATTGTAACAGGAGACCCAAGATTTTTTCGTTGGTCTATGTGGCAAAACACAGAAGGCATTATGAAAAAAAGATTTCAAAGTGGTAGCACGGGTTATGGTGCGACCATTTACGGAGGAAATGATTTATCTGAAGGTTTTTTGAAATACAAGAATTACTTAATGCAAGAAAAAACTAAAGGCTTATTGAAAACCAAAGTTGCAGATAAGGCATTGTTTATTACAGGAGGTTTACCAAATCCAACAAACGATATGGCCTCCAACGAGCAAGCGATTGAAGAAGAGTTTTATCGTATCAGTGACATCGCCGAATTGGCACTGGCTGAAAAGCCCGACAAGGCCATTCGCAGAATTGTGCAACGTGAAAGAGCAAGAAACATAGATGATTTTACTATCAAGAACCGTTTAATACGCAGTATGAATGAAGCCTTTTTAACAATTGACCAAAGGCGAACAATGTATTTCAACCCACCCGATGAAGCAAAAAAAATGCTTGAACGAGAGGAAAGAATTATTACTCAAATCAATCAAATACTACCATAATGGTTACAAGTAGACAGCGTAAAACAATGTCAGAAATGACCGAAGAATTTACCCAAGCAGACAAAAAGCATGGGTTTGATTTGAAATCTATGGCCTTTTATTTTGATGATGACAATGATGTTGTGGTCGTAAAAATTGACTATGCACGCACACTGGCAAATGTAGTTGATGGCGATATTGAGATTTACGTTATAGATAAAAAAGGAATCGCAAGGCCACTATCAATTGCGATGAGTGGAATTAACGAGCAGTTGAATTATTTAAATAAGTTGAAAATTATTAACGCAGTAAAATGATGAAAGTCGGACAAGTATATAAAAACCAAAATACCTATGTAGTTATACCATTGAGTGAGCCTGACATTGACGGAAAAGCGTTGTATGTCAGATTCTTAATGATAAATGAAAAAATAAACAATGTTGACCAAAATGTAATTTCAACTGCAACTGGAGTTAATAATACAGCCAAAGCAGTTCAAATTTTTGATAACCCCAATTTCAAGTTTGAAGTTATCTATCAGGAAATTTTAGAGAAAGATTTGCAAAGCACTTATGTTAATTCAAGTGAACTTGCGTTAGCGGTTGGTGACAGGTATCAGTACGTAGGAAAACCAGCAGAATACACTGTACTCTGTTTTTTTTTGCGAATCAAAAATCCAAAAACGCAAATATTCGTACCGTATCCGTTTGGTGTAAAATTGGCCGATGTTATCAGTTTTGTGAATGGAGTGGTAAACACCAAACAAGGAATTGAGCAATATCTTACAGGCCCAGCACAAGGTTTAACAAGTGATTTTCAAAACCGAGTTAAAGCAATATTTTTTGGAACAAACAATGCCAATAGCGAGTTGGCTTATTGGACAATTGCTGACCCAAAATTGCCAAAGGTGATTTACATCAAACAGCCTAAGCCCAAAAAGAAAATTGTATTATCGCCGATTAGAGTAAAGCAAGTTCAATCCACATCCAGTGTTTACATTAACACAATGCCAAAAGTCATTGATGACGTGGATGAAGCAGTGAAAAATTTTAATGCGGTGGACATAGATATTCGGTCTAACAGTTTGTTATTAGACCGTTTTAGATATGTTGTCGTAACTAATTCTGTATGGGATGACGAAAATGCGATGCGCTTGTTTGGTGGAAATGCACAATTAACTTTAGTCTACGTTGGTAAATTAATTGACGAAAACAAGCCAAGTACGGGTATTACGTTTGGTATGAATTTATTAACAAATTCATATGGTCAGTTTTTGCAGATAAGAAAATCAAGTGCCGTAAAAGTCTTTGACATTGATAGATACGTAGAGTTGCTTGATGGAAGTGTGGCTGGAACAATAGGTTTAGTAGAAGAACAGCAGACTACAAAATTGGATAGTCAATTGGCTACACCTGTAGTTTTAAATTCTGCAATGATGTATTTGGGCGCAGGGAATTTCATAGACGTAGAAAAAGGGATGGGCAAGTATGGTGTGGGTGATGAATTTCATATTACACCACAAGACCCAAGCACAAATGATTTGGAATTTGTCATACTTTATAGTTTTCAAATCAAAAACAAAAAGACTGAATTAGAAATTGGCTATCACTGTATCAACAAAAGTTTTTTGAGAGAAGCAGGTGATGGGGTAAATTTTTCGGGTGAAACGAGTCAAAGAGAGTTTCATTTTGACATATTACAATCGCAGTTAGACGAAAAATTAGCATCGGGATTGTATGATAATTTTGTGAGCCACCGTGAAACGAGATTAAAAATTTACGAGGCCTACACGCAATCAAATGCCCCTGTAGCGCAACAGCCTATTGTTGACACGTTTGCTACCTTTAAAGAGATTTTAGGAGACCAATACGATGACGATTTTTTATCAGTTGTAGCGGCTTTGGATTGGCAAAAAATTAATGCACTCCGTCAAAAAGACCCGACAA
Organism: uncultured Candidatus Bathyarchaeia archaeon; assembly: GCA_964506875.1. GTDB lineage: Archaea > Thermoproteota > Bathyarchaeia > Bathyarchaeales > Bathycorpusculaceae > CAZDNV01. The sequence goes on along the minus strand of CAZDNV010000115.1, from coordinate 1,770 downwards.
CGCTGGATGCAATCAAATTATTGATTGAGCAGATTTACGTAGATTATTTGATAGAGAAAGATTTTACACCCACTGCTCAAAAAAATGCAAGCAATACAGCAGACTTAAATAGTGAAGCATTTGTTTATCCTATGGATGATAATACAAGAGATTTTATCATCCGCAGGTTAGAGCATATTAATAAAGCATATTTAGACAGAGAGATTTTCCCTCTTCAATTAAATGATGAGCCTTTTCCCAAAATGAATTTAGCGGAATTTGGCCAGTTGTTCATGGATGTAATTGGTGAAAAAACTTTGCCTCAATCGTTAATATGGCACGAGGATAGAGCGTCAGTCAATTTGTACATGAATAAAAGCATTGAGCCTGCGGTCAATCTTTCAATGTATTTTGCGAGATATTCGGGTGATGGCGATGTTAAGTTAGAATTTAAAGGAGTTCATGATTTTGGATACAATTTATCAAAAGGAATTGAATATACGAATGTTGAACGGCATTGGGGTCACGTAAATAATTATCCGCAAAAATATTATGCGGCGTATGTGATGTATTGGTTGTCAGTGTACACATTACCTGCTAACATGGGTAACGTTTTGTTTAAAAGCGAAACAAAAGCAAAACAAGTTTTGCCGTTGAAAGCCAGTCAATTTGCATTGAATGAATTGCGATATTTTAATAGTCTTGGGTTATTTCCAACTCCCGAAATCGCTGTAGATTACATAAAGGAAATTGCTGGAACAGATGATTTGAAGTTTATGATGCCCGACTATTTTGGAAATCAATTTAGATTTATTCGTATGTGGTTTTATTCAAACACAACGAGCAAGGTAAGCGACTACGTTAAATTTGCAAATATCAATATAAAAACAGACCAAGTACGTCTGTTTATGTTTCAGAATGATGCCAAATTGTTTATAGACCAATTAAAGGCGATTGATGTTGATTGGGGTAATCCAAATGCAGTGTATGAGCCAGTTGTGATTACGACTACTACCCCTCCGCCTATTAAGCGAACAAGACAGCCCAAAAAGCCTAAATTGAAGTTTGAAGAATGGAAAGAGCCACCAAGCCACTTTAAAGAATTGATTGAGAACGCCTATGATAGTATTGGTGAATTGTGGTATTGTCATTTTGATTACAATGGAGAACGATATGCGTTTGTCAATTTTGTGGCAGTACAGGAGGGTAATAACATTTTGCAACGATATACCCGAACAGTGATGGAAGAAGATTCATTGACATTGTTTAATCTATTGGATTTTACAGATGACAGTGAAGTGTTGATTAATCAGTTTCAAGATGATTTTAGCCAAGCCGAAATAAAGTTGTATGAAAAAATAAATTACCCGATTGGAAATATAGTTTTTAGATTGGCAATGAAAATAGCCACAGGCGTTACAACTCAAGGTTCAACGTTTGTAGATACGTTTAAGGCTTTGTTGGCAGCACGTATTGATGCAAATAAAGTAATTGTGGAAGTGCCAAAGGATTTTGGAGTATGGGTGAAATCAGCGTCTTTTGCAATCAAACCTGATGGGTTGGGTTATCAATTGACGCTTGCATATGAAACAGATGGAATAGATTTGTACAACACAATTTTTTCATACAAGAACGATAATTATACTTATTTCAGTTTATTCTATCAACCCCGTTTGGTAAGCAATGTGACACAAGTAAACGCTTCCAAAGACTTGCAGGCTTATGCTATGATTATGGGATATAGCCAATTGTCTACAAGTTTTACTACCGATTATGAGAAAATTTTTGCCG
>CAZDNV010000114.1:0-5576 GCA_964506875.1 uncultured Candidatus Bathyarchaeia archaeon | reverse complement strand
AGATTTGGGTTGTACCAAGTTATGGTGAAGTACTTCCCTCAATTTGCAGATTGCCAGCCGTTCTCCGCCTTTGCAGGTTTGTACGAAATCAACACTTTGGATGGGCAGCCGGTAATTTTTGAAGAAAATGGTGTCATGGTTGTCGGTGGCGCGAGTGGGAGTGGAATATTGAAGGCTGACGCCATAGGAAGAATCGCCACTGCACTACACAACGAGGAAGAGTATGCATTACTCTATGGAGATAGGGAATTCAAAGTCAGCGACTTAGGACTAAGGGACCGCAACATAGAACCTGAGAAGCTAGTCATCTAGCTCTATTCTGTCACTAAGCTTATCTACTTTTGAGAAGATAGTCAGGCACCAAACTTGGGCTGGTCATATCTATGCACGGCTGGACTGGCAAATTTCTTCGGACAAACCTGAGTAAGAATAAAGCACTTACTGAAGAGTATGATGCGTCAATCGCAAAAGAATTTCTGGGCGGCAGAGGTTTCGCGGTTAGAATCCTTTGGAACGAGCTGAAACCCAATACTGACGCCTTGTCACCTGATAACAAGCTGGTCTTCGCAACGGGTCCATTGACTGGATGGGCCTTGCCGAGCAGCGGCAAGCTTGTTGTTGCCGCAAAGAGCCCTTTGACAGGTGGCTACGGCGATGGAAACATTGGAACATACGCCGCTGTTCAGATGAAGAAGGCCGGATATGACGCTCTGATCATTGAAGGCAAAGCTAAGAAACCATCTGTCCTGCATGTTCAAGACAAAACAGTCGAGTTTCTTGACGGCAGTGATCTGTGGGGTCTGGATTCTTTTGCGGTCGAAAAGAAACTGAGAGGTCGTTATGGATCTACGGCCGGCATCCTTCTTATCGGTCAGGGCGGCGAGAACCTCGTGGCGTTTGCCAACATCATTTGTCAGGAGGGGCGTGCTGGCGGCAGACCTGGCATAGGAGCGGTAATGGGGTCAAAGAATCTGAAGGCTATAGTCATCACTGGCTCTGGAGATTTGTCAGCCGAATATCCTAAGGAAATGAAGGAGCTGGGTGCTGAGGCCTACAGAGAGATTCTGATGAAACCGAGCTATACGTTCTGGAAGCAGCAGGGCACTATGATGACGATTGAATGGAGTCAAGAAAACAGTGTGCTTCCAACCTGCAATTACAGCGAAGGGGTTTTTGAAAAGGCTGATGCTATTGGGGGTTTCGCTATGGAAAAAGCGAAAGTCTCCAATCGTGGGTGCCCGCAATGCAACATGACATGTGGCAATGTTGTTAGAGACGTCAAAGGAAAGGAATCCGAACTTGATTATGAGAACGTTGCTATGCTTGGATCAAACATAGGGCTAGGTGACTTGGGGCAAGTTGCTGCCCTCAATAGGGCTGCGGACGAATTTGGCTTGGATACGATTTCCTTAGGCAATGCGATTGGTTTCGCTATGGAGGCTTCTGAAAAGGGATTAATCAAGGAGAGCATTTCTTGGGGCGAGTTTGAAGCAACAGAAAATTTGATCAGTGACATTGCTTTCAGACGTGGTTTCAGGGGTAACTTGCTTGCTGAAGGCGTTCGTTCCATGTCCAGGAGAATCGGTCAAGGTTCAGATCGCTGGGCAATGCACGTCAAGGGTCTAGAAATCTCAGCTTACGATTGTCATACTACTCCTGGTATGGCTCTGGCTTATTCAACATCGTCCATTGGCGCTCATCATAAAGATGCTTGGGTTATCTCGTGGGAAGTCAAGACAGGCCGCGAAAGCTATGGCGTGGAGAAAGTCGACAAAATCCTTGAGCTTCAACGCATTCGGGCAGGAGTTTTCGAATCATTAACTGTTTGCAGATTTCCATGGGTTGAAGTCGGCTTCGAGCTTGAATGGTACCCAAAGTTTCTACATGCAGCAGCGGGCTTGGAGATGAGTTGGGGCACGTTGAACTCGATTGCTGATCGTATCTTCAACCTGACTCGCGCTTTTTGGATCCGCGAATATGGCGCAGAATGGACCAGTGAACTGGACGTTCCGCCAGCAAAATGGTTTGAAGTGCCAACAACAAAAGGAGCCTTGAAGGGCTCAAAGCTCGACCGGAAGAAGTACGATGCTATGCTGCAAACATACTATAGGCGCAGAGGCTGGGATGAAAGAGGAATGCCAACGGCTTCAACTCTGGAAAATCTTGGATTACATGATGCTATAGATCAACTTAAGAAGAAGGTGAAGCTGTCTAGATAATGATGATTTGCCAAGAAAAAGGGTGGGTGTCTGTTTAACCTAATAGGACTTGGCGAAGTACACTGTTTCTTTTGCTTCTTCACCGCACACTAGGCATTTTGAAATCAGTTTCTCCTTTGTAAACGGTATCAGTCTTATCGTAGCGCCAGTTTCCTCCTTTATTCTCTCTTCGCACTTCGGATTGGTGCACCAAGATGCTTTGATGAATCCTCCTTTGTTCTGTAATGTTTCCTTGAACTCCTCGTACGTTTTCACTGTCGTTATGTTCTGATCTAGGGTCTTCTTGGCCTTGGTGAAAAGGCTTTTCTGAATTTCATCTAGGAATCTTGCTGCCTTGTTCACTACGTCCTCATCTTTTACGGCAATTTTCTCATGGTTGTCGCGTCTTACTAACACTACTTGCCCTTGTTTTACATCTCTTGGGCCGATTTCGATTCTTAGAGGTACACCTTTCAGTTCCCAGTCGTTAAATTTCCAGCCAGGGGTGTATTCTGGCCTGTCGTCGAGGACAACTCTGATGCCCTCTTTCTGCAGCTTTTCGGATATTTTGCCTGTCTTTTCAGCTAACGATTCTGCTTCTACGCCCTTGTAAGGTATAGGAACTATCACGATCTGAGTTGGCGCCACTTTTGGCGGTAAGACTAACCCTTTGTCGTCTCCGTGTATCATCACTAGTGCGCCTATTATTCGGGTTGAAAAGCCCCATGAGGTTTGCCAAACGTTCTGCTCCCTTTCTTCTCGGTCTAGGAATTTGATGTTGAAGACTTTTGAGAAGTTCTGGCCAAGCTGGTGCGAAGTCCCCATTTGGAGGGCTTTTCCATCTGGCATTAAGGCTTCAAGGGTCAGGGTGTAGAGTGCTCCGGCGAATTTTTCCATTTCGGTCTTCTTGCCTACAAGCACTGGAATGGCAAGATAGTTCTCTATTACATCTTTGTATGCGTCCAATATTGCCATTGCTTCGTGATCCGCTTCCTGAGCGGTTGCATGTGCAGTGTGGCCTTCTTGCCAGAGGAATTCTCTTGTCCTGAGGAAGAGTTTTGTTGCCTTTGTTTCCCATCGTACGACGCTGCACCATTGATTCAGTTTTATTGGCAGGTCTCTCCAGCTTCTGATCCACTTGGCATAGGTTGCATACATAATCGTTTCGGACGTTGGTCTGATGGCAAGTTTCTCTTCAAGCGGGCTGTCTCCGCCCATAGTAACCCATGCTACTTCAGGCACAAAACCCGCGAAATGCTTTGCTTCTTTCTTTAGGAGGCTCTCTGGTATGAATAGTGGGAAGTACACGTTCTTGTGCCCTGTAGCTTTTATTTCTTGGTTGAAGATTTCCTGGATTTTCTCCCAAATGGCGTACGAGTTTTCCCTGAAGATCATACACCCTTTGACTGGGGCATAGTCAGCTAATTCGGATTTCAGGACCACCTGCGTGTACCATTCTGAGAAATCCTCGGTCTTCTTGACAGTTATTCCCATGTCTGACATTTCTATCTCTCCAAGCCTTTGACATCTGTTGAATATAATACTAATGAAGAATCGATCATCATGGGGGCTGCATGTTTCGAGAATTTAGCAATATGGAAGGCAATCGCCCATTTTAGCCACTCGTCACCACGTTGCCAAATGCAACTATTAAACGTTTTCTTTCCTGATTCTGATAAATCTTCGGGGTTTTGTCGACATTTTTCCCGATTGATAACTATCGGGAGAGATTTAAATACAAGTTTATCTGTTCACTTTAGACCATGGTTTCAAAAACGATTTCTGACATCTGGAAAGTCTGGGGTTTTATTTCAGGGGGTTTTCTTTTGTTAGTCGCTCTGTTTGCAGATGAAATAAGGAAATGGATTACTTCTGTCTTTGGTGTTTCCAGCGAAATCTTTGTCTTCATTGCAATAATCGTACTTCTAGTTTTTGGAATAGTTACTAGCATAGTCATAGTTATGATTAATAGACATCATGAGCATGAACGCTCACAAGAGGAAAATATCACTATGTCTATTCCTAGCCAAAAAAGGGCAAGTTGGTTTTCTAAGCTTAGAAGATCACCCATAAAGAAAGAGAAGAGGGCTGAGTTTTGGGTGGCTGTGACCACGATGATAATCGTTGGGGCAGTAATGATCACCATTGCCCTCAGCTTCCCTTCAGTACCAATGTCCTCAGAAGCCCCTCGCATTTCCCTCATCATTAGAATAGCTATGATTAGTGCTGGAATCACAATGATGTCGTTGTTTGCTTGGCTTACAACAAATGAACTTTATGCCATGTGGGAATCTCACAAGCAACTTGTCACTGATCACGAAACTGCTTATTTGAACCTGATCAAAAAGTTCAGCAGGGCATTCAGAGCAGTCCAAGAAGCATCCGATCCAGACGTAAAGGCAATAATGCTTGGAGATTTTCAAGATCAACTTCGCGATCTTTGCTACAATTATGAATGGAACAAAGTGAAAGGCGAAATCGAGAAGGTTTTGGAATACATAATACCTGAGAAACTCTTTAACGAGCCTCATGCCAAGAAGTACATACAATTCCTCGCTATCATTATCAACCGTTTTGGCGAACATGTTATAAGCGCCGTAAGCAAAAAATGGCTTAGAGAAATAGACAAATTCTACGATGATCCTGATTACGGCACTTCTTCTATTTCTAATGTTCTATACATACTTCTGCAACTACGCGGATATTCCAAGGATTACTTAACGAAACTTATCGATGATGCCACTCGTCGGTGGAGCGAACTAAAGTTCCATATACTTGTAGGCGACCTTGGAGTTGCTTTTGATGAACTGAAGAAAAGAGATGAATCAGCTCACGAAGAAATCATTTCTTATTTGCGTCGAAAAATGGGGGATGCAAAACAAGACAAGGAAGAGGGGGTTTACGGTAGACTTAACACACTGTTTAAAATGGCAAATAGGTAGCGTGGTGTTATCGTTTTGAGAAGTATTCGCTCAGTATCATCCTCACTGTTTCAGGTATCGAGTCTAGAAGCCTTTTCGCTCGTTCCTCTTCAAGTCTCTTCTCCATTTCTTCCGTTATTGCAAGAGTATACCTCTTCATCAAGTGTTAGTCCACCAACACCTATTGATGGCTATCGACACCTTTATAAGTCTGTCGCTTCCATACATCTATCGAAGTCAATAGGTGAAGAAAATGACGGTAACTCTGGAATCTTCAAGGGAGTTGAGGGGTTTGGAAATACTCAGTAAAGGCGATCAGATAAGAAGAATAAACCCTGATACCTACAAGGTCAACTCTCAAAACGGAAATGGTCCTTATCTTGTGGTCAGAAACGGAAAAGAATGGACTTGCGAGTGTCTTGACCACAAGAATAGGCAAGTCGTGTGCAAGCACATC